>NZ_CP014527.1 GCF_001611975.1 Haematospirillum jordaniae | reverse complement strand
CCGCTCTACAATACCTATGCAAACCTACTCATATATGAGTAAACCTGCTGCTTGCTTCCTGCTTCCCTGAGGCCAGTTTCGCTTTGGTCTTGCGACCCAAGCCAGAGCTTTCCTCTCCACAGGCTGACACGGTGGAGCTCACCGCCAGATGTCTCAGGTTGATCGCGGCATTCACGTCACGATCATGCTGCGTACGGCACACGGGACACACCCATGCCCGTGTTGCCAAAGGCAGGCTTTCGAGTTTGTGCCCACAGCACGAACAGGTCTTGCTGCTGGCAAACCACCTGTCGGCAACCACAACCCGTCCCCCGCGCCGTGCCATCTTGTATTCCAGTTGCCGCCTGAAAGCATGAAAGCTCATGTCGGCAATGGCGCGGGCCAGATGCCGGTTGCGCATCATGCCGCGTACATTCAGGTCTTCGATGCCGATGAGGTGAAATCTGCGGACCAGTGCTGTGGTGAGCTTGTGCAGGGCATCGGTGCGGATGTTGCTGATCCGGGCGTGAAGACGGGCCAGCTTCTGCCGGGCCTTGCGGCGGTTGGAGGAGCCTTTCTGTTTCCGGGACAGGCTCCGGGACAAACGGCGCAGACGGTTCAGCGCGGCCTTGTGCGGTTTGGGTCCCGGAAGGCTGTCCCCGGTCGAGAGCGTTGCCAGTGCGGAGACACCGAGATCCACACCCACCGCACCTTGGTTTTCAGCGTGGGGCAGGCATGGCTCCTCGGGTGTCTCCACGGCAAGACTGACAAACCAGCGGTCGGCCACACGGGACACGGTGGCTGACATGATCTTGCCGGTAAAGCGCAACGCCTCGCGCATCCGCACCCGGCCCAGATGGGGGATGCGGATGTGTGAACCGTCGATAGTGAACTGGTCGTTGGTCAGGGTGAAGCGGTCGTGTACACCTTTCTTGCGGAACTTCGGATAACGGGCACGGCCCGCGAAGAAGTTCCTGAAGGCCTCTCCAAGCTGGATGATGGCCATCTGGGGGGCATTCTTCGTAACCTCCAGCATCCACGGAAACTGCTCCCGCTTGACGGCATTGAGCTGCTTGCGCAGGGCGTACTGCGAGGGCTTTGGCAGGGTGTTGTCCTCTTTCCATGCCGCATACTGCCGCCCCCACTCCGCCAGGGCCCAGTTATAGGCAAAGCGGGCTGTCCCGGCAGCGCGGGCCAGATATGTGGCCTGCACATTGTTGGGATCAAGCGCGATACGATGGGCTGTTATCATGCCGGGGAATCCTTGACCGCCTCTGCAACAGCCTCCAGAAGTCTCTGGTTCTTCCGGGACCGTGCCCCATACAGACGGGCGCTGAACACGGTGATGATCTCAAGGACATCTTTCGCCAGATCTTCCTCGAAGGTGGTGTCCTCACCCTGGTTGAGGATCACAACCTCCACCTGTCTGGCCTCACAAAGCGCAAACACAAGCTCGGCACCAAAGCGGAGAAGACGGTCCTTGTGCGTCAGGACAAGGCGTCCGACCCGGCCCGCCATGATATCTTCCAGAAGACGTTTGAGACCTTTCTTGCGGTAATTCATTCCGGACCCAAGGTCGGCTATAACCTCATGGGTCCAGCCTTGCCGGGCACAGTATAGTTCCAGTATCTTTTTCTGGCGTTCAAGGTCCGCTTTCTGGTCATGACTGGAAACACGCGCATAGGCAATGGTACGCTTCTGCGCCGCTGCCTCGCCGTCGTGACCGGATTGAAGCCGGGACAGGGCATAACGGCGGTGGCCGGATGCCGTCCGCTCCGGCAAAAGCTTGCCTTCCCGCTCCCAGCGACGGAGCGTGCTGACCGAGACACCAAGAAGGGCCGCCGCACGGCCAACGGAAACATATCTATCCATAACAAATAGATATACACACATTTAGATAGATTTCAAGAGAACTGTTAAAGCCCGCCCTCCCCGTCATCGGGGAGGGAGCCTAATACCAACGTGCTCTCTCCGTGCAACAGGTGGCTTCTCGCCATGCTCGCACTACGTGCTGCGCGTGGCTGCGATGCGCCTTCGGCCTGTTGCACTCCGTTGCGCGCGCTGGTCTTCTGAAGGCGTCGGGACGAGGGACGTCCACGCACCTTCGGTGCCTGTTCGCCCTCGCCTCCGGCGCGGATCGAACAAGGGACGGATGGTTGAGTTTTTTGTTTGCACCATCTGGAGGAGCGCGACCCATAACGCTGGCTCCGGAAGATGGTGCGTGACTCAGATGACGGGAAGGTGTTTGAGCAGAAACCCTACATAAGGATTTCGACGGTCAATGCTACTGTGAAGGGCGGGAAAATCCGCTCGGAACGCTCATGTTTCGTTTACACAGCGTGAGCGGGGAAAAGGACAGGCTTGTTCAGCGAGAACAGCTTGTCGCTTTGATGAGTGCTGCCACTGTTCTTCTTTATTACACGCACCGAGAATAGGGGAGAGAGATGACACACCTACCGCAACATGTTAGGGAAGATGATCTTATAAAAGCCATTTTGGAATCAGATCCGAGTAAAGATTGGGGAAAGGTTTGCCTCGGAAATCAGAAAACGACTTATTTCAAAAATAATGTTCACCTTCGTTTTGAATCAGGTAAGGGAGAATATTTCGATGTTAATGAAAATTTTGAGGCCCCGTGGCTAAGGCCTGGCGCAGGTCAAAATCCCAGTGCATCATCTCACTATTTTTATCTCTTTTATGGGGCAACACTGCTTAAATGTTTTCTGTTGGTAAGTGTTGATGGTTGTAGTGCATATGTCCCCGTACCGAAAAATGAAACCGTCTCTAGGTTAGACTGTCATGTGGGCCAGATACACTCTCTGACCAATGATTACTCTGGATATTATAGATATATAAGACAGTATGGATTAAGGGTTGAGGAGGGATAACGCTATTTTTTACAGGAACTGGCTTAACAGGGGACTGTTCTTAGGGAAATAGACCCATTGTCAAGTGTAACATTACATGTCATCATCCACCCATGATAGCAAGTTTCAAGCACAAGGGATTGCGCGCGTTTTACGAGACAGGGAATGCAAAGGGCGTCCGCCCCGACTTGTCTCGGCGCATCGCAATCATTCTTTCAATACTCGATGAAGCTGACAGCCTCGACGATCTAAACCGCCCGTCCTTTCGCCTGCACGAGTTATCAGGTGCCCGCAAAGGAACGTGGGCTATGAGCGTAAATGGCCCCTGGCGCATCACGTTCACGCACGAAAACGGAAAATTCAGCGTGCTGGACTTGGAACAATATCACTGAGAAAGGGAGAAAGAGCGTGCCTATGCACAACCCACCCCACCCCGCTGAAGGTCTCAAAGATGATCTTGAAGCGTTGAACCTAACAACGGCACAAGCCGCAGAAGCGCTTGGCATAAGCCGTCAACAACTGTACCGCGTCCTTAACCAACAGAGCGCCATATCCCCCGAAATGGCACTGCGGCTTGAGGCGGTGATAGGTGTGAAGGCGGACCTGTGGCTGCGCTTGCAGGCGGCTTACGATCTGGCACAGGCACGTCAGAACAAAGCCAACCTGATGAAGCGGTTGCGTCGCCTGACCGTACCCGCCTTGCCTGCGGGACTTCCGGCGCCAATGCGGTCAACCAAGGCACGGAATTGCATGCCACGGGCCTGAAGAGGTCGTCTCAGAAAACGGAAAATAAGACACGCTAATCCGTCTGGGCAGGCAGCCAGCGGTACAGTGTAGCGGGTGACACGCCCAGACTCTCGGCGACGGTGCGGGCGGGCGTGCCAGTCTCCAGAAGCTTGCCGGCTGCCAATAACGCCTCTGTCTGTAGCTCTGTGGTCTGGTCTCGCGTCGAAACGCGGGCATAGCCGATCAGCATGGAAGCTCCCTCAAAACTCATCGCAAACATCACCAAGAACCGACACGGTTTCAAGCGTGGTTTTTGAGAGCGCGGAAGCCGCGTGTCGTCGTGGCCGGTTGTGACCTTGATCGCTAAATGGCTTTGAATTTTGATTGCTATTTGGCGTTCCCGATGACGAGGGCCTGTCCTGCGGCATCGACGACATCTTCAGTGATCATGGCGAGTTCATTGATGCGGCCGGAGAAGCGCAAACCGGCGCATTGCCTGGCTGCGCTGTTCTTCAGAGAAGTCTGTGAGATTGTCCGCACAACGATCCTCTTACGGACAATCTCACAGACAAATTGTGTCTCGAACCCAGCCATTTCAAGCCCACACGACAGCCCTCCTGCTCCGGCAAAAAGGTCAACGACCTTCAGCCTAGCTTCACGTTTGCCGCCCTTGAGGGCCTTTGGCATTTTTTTCTGCAATTGCACTATCTGCGTTACTTCCTCTCGTTCTATATCAGGGCAGGGCATACCAGGTTGCTTTGCCAGTGCCGTGGCGGACAAGGTGGCCTTGTTCCAGCAATCGTTTGAAATGCTCTTTCAGTGTGTTGCGGCTCGCGCCGGTGGCGCGGATCATGTCGCCGATTGTGATACGGCCGCGCTTGCGCGCCTCGTCGATGATCTGCGCGGCCAGCTCTGGCAGTGCTGCCATCATCAGCTTTTCGCGCTCCACTTTTTCGGCTAGGCGGCGCATTTGCTGCTGCAAGGCGCGCATGAAAAAAGTAAGCCAGGGCTGCCAATTTGGGGCCTCGGTGCGAATGGTTCCTTGCGTCTGCCGCAAGGCCAGATAGTATCCTTCTTTGCTGTTCTCGATCACGGATTCAAGCGATGAATACGGCACGTAGGCATAGCCGGCCTGCAACAAGAGCAGGGTGGTGAGGGCGCGGCTCAAGCGGCCATTGCCGTCTTGGAAGGGGTGAATTTCCAGAAAGGTGACGACGAACACGGCGACGATCAAGAGCGGGTGAATCCGCTTCAGCTCGCGGGCGTCATTCAACCATTGCACCAGCTCGGTCATGCGGCGTGGCCGTCTCGAACACGATGCCGATCATCTTGCCGTCTGCGTCAAAGGCTCCCACGTCGTTGCGCAAGGTCTTGTATTCGCCACGGTGCCGCTCGTCCTTGTCGCTGTGGCGTAAAAGGTCACGGTGAAGCTGTTTGATATAGTTTTCCGTGATGGGAATCTCTTTCCAGGCTTGGAAGATGGTCTCCATCACCTCGGCATAGCCGACGACTTCCTGCTCGTCGCGGGTCGAGAATTTTTTGATTTCCAGGTTTTCCATCAGGCGCTCAACCTCGCGGTCGGTTAGCTTGCTGCCCTCGATACGGGTTGAAGAGCCGATGCTTTCGATGGTGGCGACGTGGCGCAGATCCCTCAAGCGCTGAGGCGCAAGGGTTCCAAGGGCGCGCCATGCGCCCTTGAATTCGTCAACCTCGGCAATCAACGCCAGCAGCTCTGGTGTGATCTGAATTGTGTCAGTTTTCAGCATAATGCTATCCTCGTCACCCATATTTACACCCATATTCGGCCAAAGGCCCAGCCAGAAATACACCTATATTCGGCCATAATATTTCTTTGCATCCATGCCCCCGTGAGGGCTTTTGGTATTTTAACTTGGTGGGGATACGTCAAGCATTCTCGTATCACCCTCGGCCTTTCGGCCGCCCTGCAGGTGCGTGAGCAAAGCATCACGCAAGCCTGATCCGACAACGCTTGACGACTGATAGGGTGGTGGGTGGAGTTAGCGGCCCAAGTCCAGCTCATCGCTATGGTCGCGCCGGTGCAGTTGTTTCAGCCTTGCTGAAGGCGCGTATTTTCGCGGCGCTTAAGGCTAGGGCAGAACGCAGCAGGCTGCAAAGCAACGAAACACCTGTGCTTTTCATCATGGATAAGGCGCAAGAGATTGCCACGGGCAAAGCTCGCAATCGGTCGGTCGCTCGGCTTGGCTGTCGTTGCTGCAAGGCAGACGGTCGAACGCATTATCAAGCAACTCGGTGATGCCACAGCGCGGAAGTGGCTGATGATTTTCGGCTCAGCCCTAACGCTGAACGGTCGTTCACCCTCAACGGATGATTTTATGGCCGATCCCGCGCGACCGGCATGGTGGTTGACGATTCCGGCGGTCGAAGGTCTGCCGGTCAGAACGGAAATAGATGCCCATACAAACACGGGCGTGGTCGCGGCCAGTCGCTATCAGGCCACCGTGCGGGAATTTGTGGCGATACCAGGCTCAAAACTGGCCCATTTGGGTTGGCAACGCTTCACCGCGCCGATTGCAAACGCCCTGCGCTAGGTCGGCAATGCTGGCGACGGCGGCAAGAAAGCCACGGCAACGGCTTTTGCAGCGTGGCCCGCGATCGATGCGGCATGATGTCATAAAGCTTAATCCGCTTCGTCCAGGAGCTAAAAAGCCGGATAGCTCTAAAATCGCATAGGAAGCCCGTTGAATAGGGGGAAGCGGTGGTGGGTGAAAAGCCCTTAACCCCATTACCTGTCCTTCCTATCCACATGCAGATGTCTTGAAAATTACATCCTGTCGTTGCCCTAAGTACCCCTGCCAAGCAAATTACGGTCTATCCGTTGGCACAGATGGTTGATTTTGTTGTATTTGTTTCAGCATCATGGCGTTTGTGCGGCTCAAAGCGCTGCACTCAGTCTTTCTTTCAGAGGTTCGCATAGGCAAGGCTTTGGAATTGGATTCTGAAATGGCTTTTTGAGTTCATTCTGAACGAAGTTATCTACAGTCCTCGCGCGCATGTGTTAAAATTATGTGTTAAATATAGTGTTAAGCACCTCTGAACACCGCTCAACATTATGGAATCATTGAAGATTATTTGCAAGCCGGTCTCTAAAACCCCGAATCTCGGTCTTTGAAATCCTGGCTACGGTCTTTGAAATCCTAGTTATCTACAGGCCGCCGGTGACGTCAGTCTCTGATACCACGAATATACGGACATGGTCTCTGATACCACGAATCACTTGACAACGGTCTTTGATACCACGAATCACTTGACAACGGTCTTTGATACCACGAATATGCGGGCATGATCTCTGATACCACTAATCTTGATAGCCTTCTTCCCGACAGGTATCCGCAAGGAGACTTGTTCATCTGCGATATTGCCGACGCCGTTCTGAAGGATTTGGTCGCGCAGATGGAACACCCATTCTATTCTCTGTCCAAGAAGCCTGAAACCACGGTCAGGCGCTATGAGCATAACGGCAACTGGATCGAGATTGTGCCAAGCGTTAAAGGCCTGGCAACCATCTATGACAAGGATATTTTGATCTATTGCATTTCGCAGCTTATTGCGAAAAAGAACAAGGGCGAAGCCATTTCCAAGCGGGTGCGGATCACCGCGCGCGAATTGCTGATGTTCACCAATCGCGGCACGTCCGGAAAGGATTATGAGGCGATGTGTGAAGCCCTTGATCGCCTCGATGGGACGCGCATTCGCACAAATATCAAGCGAGGCGATGAAGAGCAATTCAGCGCCTTCGGCTTGATTGATTCCGCCTCGGTCGCGCGTAAATTCGGCCTCGATGGTAGATTGCTCTGGTGTGAGATCACCCTATCAGATTGGGTCTTCAATGCGGTCAATCAGAATGAATGCCTGACGCTGCATCGGGATTATTTCCGGCTGCGCAAACCGCTTGAACGGCGCATCTATGAGATCGCCCGCAAGCATTGCGGTCGCCAGCCGAGCTGGTCGATCAGCATCGAGCTTTTGCACAAGAAAACAGGCTCCAAGAGCTTGCTGAAGCAGTTTCGCTATCTGCTGAAGGATTTGGCGCGGACAAACCATCTGCCGGATTACACAGTGAGCCTGGAAGACGGCGATATGATCCTGTTCACTAACCGCGCGACGATTAAGGCGATTGAAGCCCTGTCCTCCCGTGACATTCCTCAGCTCGATGACGATGTGTATCACGATGCGCGCTTGGCCGCGCCTGGCTGGGATGTGTATCACCTGAAGAGCGAATGGCTGTCGTTCTGGGATGACTCCGGCCGACCGCCGTTGCGTGATCCGAATGCGGCCTTCCTCGCCTTCTGCCGGCGGCGCTATGAGAAGCAGGGCCGGCCGTAAAAACGGCCATTTACAAGCCGGTCCGGTTTCGAGATACCTGTGACCTTGATCGCTAAATGGCTTTGAATTTTGATTGCTATTTGGCGTTCCCGATGACGAGGGCCTGTCCTGCGGCATCGACGACATCTTCAGTGATCATGGCGAGTTCATTGATGCGGCCGGAGAAGCGCAAACCGGCGCATTGCCTGGCTGCGCTGTTCTTCAGAGAAGTCTGTGAGATTGTCCGTAAGAGGATCGTTGTGCGGACGGTTCATCATCATAAACCCACTCAGTACACATATCGGTAAATAACGGGAGGTTTTCTTTATCAATTGAATGGTACGATAAAAATTGCAGTAACGGTACGTCTAACGTACATCTTATGACATGAAGAATATTACGATTGGTTACGCGCGCTGCTCTACTGACAAGCAAGACCTTGCTGCGCAGCGTCATGCCCTCGTCGAACTCGGTGTTGCTCCGGATCGCATCTATACGGATCAGGGGCTGACCGGGCGCACACGCACACGGCCCGGTCTCGACCAGGCGCTTGCGGCCGTGAGGGCGGGTGACACGCTGGTCATCACGAAGCTCGACCGCCTCGCACGCTCGGTCCTCGATGCACGGGAGATCGCCGACACCTTGACGGAGCGCAAGGTACGACTGGCCTTGGGCGCGTCCATCTATGACCCGACCGACCCCATGGGGAAGATGTTCTTCAATATCCTCGCTACCTTTGCGGAGTTTGAGTCGGACATCATCCGGCTACGAACCCGCGAGGGCATGGCGGTAGCCCGCGCCAAGGGCAAACTACGCGGCAAGAAGCCCAAGCTCTCCGAACGGCAGCAATGCGAGTTGCGGCGGATGTACGATACCGGTGACTACAGCATCAGCGATCTGGCCGAGCTGTTCTCCGTCTCCAGGCCGACCGTGTACCGCACCCTCACACGCACCGAGCACGCCAGATAGCAATCAAAATTCAAAGCCATTTAGCGATCAAGCTCACAGCGGGGCAGGGTGGCCAATATCCTAAAAACGTGGGTTTTTAGGACGTCATAGCTATTTCTTTTGCGTAACTTTTACCTCACGATATTTACCACCTTTGCGAACCACGGTCGCCCACATGGTGGCCGGAAAATATTTTCGGCCATAAAGGCCATCAATATAAGTTTCATCGAATCTCGTGGCACTAATGCGGCAACCGTCCATAGCATTACCATTTTCGTCTTCAATATGAAGTGTGCCTTCTTTGTCCATAACGACAATCATGCGTGAATCCTAAGTTTGGAATTTTGCATCCGTGGCCTCGTGGGGGTCTTGTTTAATTATACTGTTGGGGCATTCAATCTAGGGGGCGACTAGTTCAGCGAGCTTGGCCGCAATGTCTGCCATCGGCTCTTCTGCGGTGCTCAGGCCGCTTCGCGAACCGAGCAGTGGGCTAACTTCTCGGAGGGCGTCATACGTGGTTTCATGCACAACAGGAACAAGCAGGTCACGCGCTAGTAGTGCCGAAAGCTCTTTGTCGGCGATTCCCTCTCCTTGAATGCGACGCAACAGTGCTGGGGTCACTAGTACGATCCCGACTCGGGACTTCACCAATCCTTTGTCGATTTCGCGGAGCAACGAAGTGCCGAGGGCTACATCCTTCTCGCTGAACCAGACCGATACCCCGAGCGACTGGAGCAGATCATGCAGTTCCTTGGCAGCCCCTTTCCTGTCGTCCCACGCATGGCAAAGAAAAACGTCCCGAAGATCGAGAACGGACGTTTTGTTTTCGATGTTTTCACGGACAGGCGTGAGCGTCCGTATCTGGGCAGGCGTGTACATCACGGACGAACCTGGCCGAGACCAGCGAACCTTTCCGCTGCTGCCAGAACTACTTCCGCTGCTTCGGCCACCCCAATTGCTCACTGTTGTGGTGGTGAAGTAAGGCGGCGGCGGTGAATATGAGTGTGAGGTATAGCTTCTATAGCGTCCATTACATGCGGGGCAGGCAGCTGCCCCGCTCGATGTGCGGTGGCCATATACTGGTGCTGTACATCTTGCCATGATATAGCCTCTCCGCGTTTTGATAGTCGGTGCCTATTTTCTCGGCCCTAAAAACCTATCGCCATTGAAATGGATCATGTGATCCGGTGTTTCAGCAATCCAGACTTCGCTTTCCCAAGCAATATCTTTCATGTGTTTACGAAACTCGGCCATATCTGGGAATGCGCTAACATAAACTGGCCCAGCTTGGCTGCCCTTTAACCGTTCCTCAAGCTCGAATACGCGCTTGGGTGACATAGGGCCATGTGATGTTACCGCTTCAATTAGAAACAACCAATTCTTCTTTTGGTCGAGTAATACCACATCCGGCAATTTATCGTGGTCATCGGCACCAAGGCCAAAATCGGCCAAGGTTTTGGCATCCATTATGACATTCTTTTTAGCGGTGTCGCCGATATAAAGCAGCTTGGAATCAGGCGCAAAACGCGGCGCGAATTGCTCGATAATGGCTTTCTGTACGTCATTATGCTTGCCGGGCGATAGTTCAATGGTGCTGCCGTCCGGCAAAGTGATTGGAACCAGCTTTCCGGTGGATCGGTGTTTTGCATAGGTGTTGGAAAGTGAACCGTGTGTAGCAATGAATTGTGCCACGGCATCGGCCCATGCTTTTGTGCCATAGGTTTTAATTGCGCTCAACGCATCATCGGTGATGGCGTAATGAGCGCGGGGGCTATTGGTCGGCAAGTCCTGCTCGAACGGGTTATAATCGGCGATACGGGCTTGCACGAATTGATGCAACACTTGCCGCCGCACGGTTTCACGGGTGTTGGGCGCATAGTGTTTACCGAAACGCTCGGCGATAAAAGCCATGATGTCTTTTGATACGCTGCGGCGGCTGCGGGTAGCCGCTGACCAAGGATCAGTTGGGCCTAGCCCGACAAGAGCCAGCAAGGTTAGCGCGGAAATTTCATTCTGCTGTGCGGCTGGTAGGCCAAGACTTTTTAGAATATCTTGGGCTTGGTGAATATCAGGCAAAGGCTTCTCCTTTTTGTTTTTCGGTCGTTTTAACCTTGATTTGATCGGGGTTGTGCGTCAACGCCTCAACCAAATCATCAATTAAAGCCATGTTGTCGGGTTTTTTTCTGACGCGGCGGCCAAGCTGGGCGATAGCGGCTAAGGGCGGCAAAGGCATGGCGCGTAATTCGGTGGCACTGACTTGGGTATTGCCGTTGGTGCAACGAAAATACCCATCCATCAATGCGCTGTTGAGCAAAGCGGCCAAGCCAAAGGCTTCATCATCGCTGATGTTGCCGCCTGGTCGGTGAATATAGTTTAGATGGTTTTCAATACCGATCATGGCGGCTGGAATCTGACCGGCCAGCAAGGGGGCTGCGGTCATGCGGCGGTGCTCTTCCTTGGCACTGAATCGGCGCAACAGAATGTAAGTGCTGTTTGGCACAAGCAGGCGTTGGGAATTGGTTTTGTTTTTAATGTATTGCGGTTTACGGCTAGCGGTCGGCCATTGAATCTCCATCGCCTTGACATGGTTTAACCACAACAAGGGAACGGTTACGCCATTAGCTTGCTCGGCTAGATGTTCTGTGGCGCGGAATGGCACCACGGGGCCGGTGGAAATATCCAACCCATAAGCATGAAGTGAGCCTGTCCAACTGTCCACACGGCGCAAAATGTCTTCATCTTCGGGGCCTGAGGGTAAACGGAAAGCACCAGCCAAATTTTTAGGGTCGATTACATCGGCTAAGGCGGCTGGGTATTCGGTGGCTTGGTCAAGATCGCCCATGCCGGTGCTGCTGGAAATTGTGAAGGGCAGGCCGTTGGGCTTGGTTGTCCATCCATCGGCGCGGATTGCATGTAGGATAACATTTTCTTGCAGCACTGCATCGCGGCTAAAGGCATCGCGGCGGGAAGCAAAAACATGAGTTCTAAGCGGTCGCACCATTGAAAAAAACCGTTCGCGGAATCGCTTAAAATAAGGGCCTGATGCAAAGCTACGCGGGGTGATAAATACCAGATCGCCGCCTTGACTCAGCATCGCGGCGGCAACAGCCATGAACAGGCCATAGATATTGGGCTGACCATGCACAACATCACAAGCCGCAACGGCGCGGGGGTCATCTTTGTTGATCTTAAAATAAGGCGGGTTAGCAATGACGGCATCGAAGCGATTAGCGGGGCGATGATGCAGGGCGGCGGCCTCGGCCAAAATAAAATCAGTGCAGCGGATTGTGGTTTTGATCGTCATGCCCTTGCCAGCGGCCCAAGCGGTTAGATGGTCGAGAACCTCGGCCAGCATGGCCGCTAACGGTGGATCAATTTCATAAGCGACAATCTCAACCAAACGCGGCGGGTTGGGGCAGGCGGCCAGCCGCTCGATGGCCGCGCAAAGTAAAATGCCAGCACCGGCGGCGGGATCAAGCAGGCGTAGCGTATCACGGGGGCAGATCATATCTGCCATAAAGGCAGCCACTGGCGGCGGGGTTAAATAAAGCCCGTGGCTTTTGCGGTGTTCGGCGTTTTTTTGGTTGGTGTAGTTTTGGCCGATGCGGTCGGCCAGCTGCGTTGGTGTTTCAAGCGTAGGTTTTTTGAGCGGCAGATTTATCCGGCGGGTTGATTGTGGGTGAACAACGGGGGCAAGTGCGCTGGCTCTCATGATTTTTCCTTTGGCGGTGTTGCGTCAAAGGGCATGGTGAGTTGCCCTGCGTGTTTGTATTTTTCTACCATCTCACCCAAAGCACGGCGGCCAAGCCATGCCATTGAAACTTGAAACCGTTCAGCCAGAGCCGCAAGGGCGGTATATTCCGCCTCAGTCATGTTGATGGTTATACGGTGTTTGGCGGTCATTCTAGCCCCTGAAATAATGCAATCTGCAGCATTATGAGGCATCGCCGATAAATTGCAAGCGGGGTTTCGTGTGTTTATCCCGCCAAGCATTGTTTTTTAACCACAAAACGGAACAATGCGACAACTTGGGGTCGTCTCAGAAAACGGAAAAAATCGTACGCTAAGCCGGCTGTAGCGGTCGTAGTGGCCTGAATTTGCCTGCGCCGATCTTGGCGCTGCTGCGCCACAGGTAATCTCCGGTCAGGTTGATAGGGGTCGTCTCAGAAAAGGGAAAATAAAGCACGCTAAGACGGTTTCAGTGGTCGTAGCGGCCTGAACTTGCCAGTGCCGATCTTGACGCGGCTGCGCCAGAGGCTGGCAGACCGGTTCGGCGTTGTTCTTGTCCAGCGCGGCCGTGGCCTGGTGTTCCGTCCGCTTGATTCCGACACCAGCAAGCCACCCCACATGAAAGCCAGTGCGCTTGACCGTACGTGCAGCCGTGGTGCGCTGGAGAAACGCCTTGGTTCCTACCGTGATCCTGCCCATATCGCCAGGAACAAGATCCGGACGGGCCAGCCCGTCCGTCGTTATCGCCTGCGTCCGCTGGCCGGACGCGGCCTCCTGTCCGATCATCGCTGGCGTCGCTACCTTGCCATCCGCCAGAACCAGCTTCTTCCGTCACAGGCCAGGAACTGGCGGCTCTACCTCACCGGACAGGCCGCAACCGGGCCGATGGGCATGAATGTGGTTGACGCGATGGGAAAAGTGCTGGGAAAGGGCCGTGGGTGGTAGGTCACCAACACAATCTAGGGTTTCTCTTTGGTTTACCGGGAAGGCCGTTTCCAGTCCATCCCGTTCAGGCGCGGGTCTGACGAGAATTCATCCCGATCAAAAGCTAAATACACCTGTGGAAACTCACACAGAGCTTGGGCCCCGACGTGACTGAGCAGGATCCGCCATGTCTGGCAATGTGCCGGTTGTCCGCCCCTGAACGCCTGACAGGTCATAAGGGCGAGATTATGCCGGCCACGCGGGTCACGCACCGATTCATACCGGATCATCCCGGCCCCCGCCTGCTTGGCCGTTTCTGCCAGCGCCTGACACGGTTCGTAGTTCACCGGGTCCGTCCAGACCGCCCGCCCCTGTGACAACGGCAGGGATGTCAGGTCAACAACGCTTCGGCTTTCCACGTCGACCGCAAAGGCGGTGTATTCAGCCGGGTTGACCGGCCATGGTGTACCCGGGGATTCCGCAAAAAACAGGACCCGGTAGAAAGCGATCTCGGCAACGGCGGTTTCAGGCTCCATGGCGGCGTAATAGACACCCGGCGTGCGTCCGGCCCGCCGGAACCGGGAACCCTTTGGATACGCCGGGTCATACCGGAAAGGCGTGGACAGAAGGAAATGCAGGCTTTGACATTCCGGGGGCAGCGGTGGCTTTGTTTCTTCTACCAACATTTCCAGAATGCGCTGCTCTTCAAGGCTGTCGACTATTTTCAGCGTCGAAACGTAGTGCTGGCACTCCACCAGACGCCAGCACAACCCCGTAAAAGACCGGAACTCAGATGACAGCGCGGCGGGCGTCCAAGTATGCAATGACATTGTACAGTCCGTTTATGGTTTGTATCTGGTTGAGCGGACGATCCAGCAGGACCGTATTCACATTGGTCAACCACGCCCGTGCACTGGCCTGGTCTCCTCCGACCAGCGCGTCCAGAGACCGGAAAAGACGCACAAACAGTACGCCGATCTCGGATTCTTTCTTTTTTGTTGAAAGAAAAAAGGATCCCTTGCGCATGCGGGATATGGTGGGCTCGCTGAGCCCCAGAATTCTTGCCAGCACGGTTGCCGGAATATCCAGATAATCCGCCGCCCGGATCACAGCTTTGGTCAGAACAGCACTTGCATCAGGCTGGTGTGTTTCTGACTTGGGTGCCCGCGTCATGATGGTAGGGCCTCTCTTGTCTGCCTATGGAAAGAATAGCAAAGTTTCCTTTCCACAGGAAGAAAAACCGCATCCAGAGACGGACCTTTTAGGCAGAAATCATGTCCACGCAACCAAGTGAGCATGTTTTTCGCAAAACCTGTTGAAGCCTGCCTTTCAGCCCACGCCCGAACCCGAACCCTGTCGTCTCCGGGTACCGTCGCCGTGGTTACCGACGTCGGCTTGGCGTGCTTTATTTTCCGTTTTCTGAGACGGAAACGGTTAAAAAATTCCCCCTTTCTCACGCTTGCGTTGAGCACGGCCCGGCCGTGCGAATAAGCATCCTCATGGAATGAGGACAGGAGGTGGGCCCACCTCCTCTATCCTGCCGGTGGGTACGACGTAGAAACTTTTGGAAACTCGTAGAAACTCGTAGAAACTTTTGGAAACTCGTAGAAACTCGTAGAATACCACTTAGATACTTGCCAATTTCATTTGCACCACTGTTCGCAGTTATACATACCGTCTATTTCCCCTTTACATGGCTTTTACTCTCCATACCTGCATTGACATTTCATGATGTTGTCGCTAGCTGTGAAGGCTGGGGTATCTGGTTGCGCACCCCCGCACTGTATCCAGGAAAGGACAACAGCAATGAGCAGCGTACAGGACAACGAAGGCCTGCCTTTCATAGGCAACGGTATCTTTCATGGTGTGGACTGGCTGACCGTTTCACCGGAAGACGCCGATGACTATGACGACATTGTGCCAAGCATGGATGAGATCATCGCCCATATTCCGCCTGAACTTCTGCCGCCCCGCGTTGATGTCGGGACGGCGGTTGCCATGGGCTGGGACGGTCGTGACACCGATCCTGCGGTTTCTGTCGACGAGATCTGGGGAGATGTTTACCGCATCGCCCGCAAGATTATCCGGGTCAAGCGCCGCCGTGAAGCCGAAGCCGCTGCACAGGCTGCCAACACCCCCTGATCGTCATCCGCCCTTTCCCCGTTGCCCGTCAACCGGTTAAATGTCGTGTATACATACGACACAGACCGGAGGAAACGTCATGCTGGTCGCCATTTACGCGCGCCACAGCACCGACAAACAGGACACATCCAGCGCCGATCAGGTGGCCCGGTGTATCCAGTTTTGCGCAGACCGGGGGTGGACGGTATCCCACATTTTCGCCGACGAGGCGTTGTCAGGAGCCACCATGTCCCACCGCGAGAATGCCAAGGCGCTGGTTGCCGCCGCCCTGGCCGGTGAATTCGAGAAAGTGTTGAGCGAGGACTTGTCACGCCTGTCCCGCAGCCAGTCCGATATCGCCGCGCTGTACGAGAAACTGCGCTTCATGGGGATCGATATTGAAACCATCGCGGACGGCACCATCAACGAGCTGCATATCGGTCTGAAAGGCACGATGAACGCGCTGTACCTGCGGGACCTTGCCGACAAGACCCGGCGCGGGTTGCGGGCCATCACGCTGCGCGGGAAGATCCCCGGCGGCTTGTGCTATGGCTATCGCACCAAACACCGCCTGGATGAAAAAGGCGAACTGGTCCGTGGCGAGCGCGAGATTCATCCGGGGGAGGCGGAGGTCATCCGGCGTATCTACAGCGAGTACCATGACGGCGCGATCTTGAGTGAAATCTGTGAAGGCCTGAACGACGACGGCATTGCATCGCCGCGTGGCGGAACGTGGTCCATATCCGCTCTGGTCGGAACGGCGTCCCGGCAAACCGGCGTCCTGCGCCATACGTTGTACAAAGGCTGGATCACCTGGAACCGGCAGGAATACCGGGTCAATCCCGAAACCGGAAAACGGAACTGTGTTGTGCGGCCTCAAAGTGAATGGCTGCGGATACCGGTTCCGGAGCTCGCGATTGTGGACGAGGACCTGTTCGATGCGGTCCAGCGCATGATTGAAGACCGGTCTTCCATGCGTCATATCCGCGCCGCCGATGCCAAGGCCCGCAGCCGGGAACGGGCGATGGAACGCCAGCGCAAGGCCCGCTCGCTCCAGATGAAGACCGGCCAGACCGGAAGCTGGTTCTTCACGCGCCGCTTGCGGTGCGCCGAAACCGGCCACCCGTTGACCGCCGCCCCGCCGGGTTATTATGGATCACGCCGGACCGCCTTGTGGATGATCCCGCGCGAAACCATCATTGTCCAAGGTCTGGAGGCGCTGAATACGGTTGATCTGGACACCATCCGCACCTTTCAGGAGACGCTTTCACCGGACCGGCAACGCCACGAAAGCGCCATTGAACGGCTGCAACAACAGATCGACCAGGCAACAGATGAGGTCAAGGCACTGCTGTCCGATCTCGGAAACCGGACCAACCGCCCCGTCATCCGGTCCTTTCTGGACGACAAGGAAAAGCAGATCACCAACGCACGCCTTCAGCTCTATACGCACCAGCGGGAACTGGACAAGCTGATTTTCCGCACCGACCTTGCCAACGAAAGCCTGAACCGCTGGAAACGCCTTCTGGCCCGCCTGAAGCACGATCCGTCCGACGGCCTGTCCACCGTTCTTGTGCGCACCTGTATCAACCGGCTGCTTGTTCATGTGGAACGCAATGCCGATGACGAGCCGGTCCGCCTCTGGTGCACGGCTGATATCAACGTGCCTGAACTGCTGAAGCTCAACACCGCCATCATGCCATGGGACCTGATCCCCGAGCCATGGTCGAGGGCCGCCACGGTCGAGCTGAAAGACATACCAAAACCGGCAAAGGCAAAGGCAAAACAGAAAAAGAAAACGGTCTGAATCTGAATCAGAACGCCATGCCGGGTGGTATTGGCATGGCGTCAGAAATGCATTCAGCGCAGAAACGTTATTTTTTTCTGCTTCTTCAAGGAAGACAAGGCAACACGCGAAGGCAGATTATTCGCCATCAATACGCAAGCCTGTTTGAAGCATCTGCATAACAGCCAGATTAATCACAGCGGCCCTGCTTTGCCCAAGATGTCCGGCCAGCTCATCCACGCGAGCCAACAAGGGTTCTGTGATTGTTAGTGTAATCTGGACCTTGCGTCCCTTGCGGACACGACGCGGCCCCTGATCAGCATCCGGAGCACCTGAGATAAAGGCATCGACAGGGGCAAAGGATGAACCTGCAACAGGCTTGACTGGTTTCTTCGTAATAGCCATTTAAACCCCTTACAACTCTATTTAGATATCTTTTTAATATTAAAACAATGCGTTAATAAGGTTATTTACCTCGGCTGTCGCCTTGTGATCCTGCGGCCTCAATTCAAGAACGCTTTGCCCCGAACCTGCGGCATTAGCAAAAGCTTTGCGACGACGCAAAGGAGTTGGGAGGTATTCAAATTGGGGAACTTCAGCGACCGCAGCGGCAGCTTCTATGTTGTCTGTTGAATGCTCGCCCGGATCGGCGCAATTAAGAACGGCAAAGCACCGCAGACCATCACGCACACTTCTGGCCTCATCAACCAGTGCCGCAATATCGTTGAGTGCCCACACGTCATAACTCCGAGGCTGGAATGGAACCAGAAGCACATCAGACAGTACAAGGGCAGCACGCAATGCAGTTGAGTCACGTCCGCCAGCATCGATAATCACATCATTAAATCTGGATGCCTGTTGCTGAACCTGTGACCGCAATGTCGGGCCATCCGGATAAGTGGCACAAGCAATCCCCGGAGCGTACCCCGCTTCAGCCCGGATACTGATTGCAGTTTGCGCCGTACCCTGTCGGTCACCATCAATCAACCATACATCGCGACCGGACAATGCGCGGGCGACCGCCAAATTAACCGATATCGTAGTTTTGCCCACGCCACCTTTTGTATTACCAACCGTTATTATCATCTCATTCAGATCCTTTTTTAATATTAAGATGACATCTTATATCAGTTAAAATAATCTGAACGTCAAGGACGTTGTTCTTTCGTATATATGCTGAAAGCTGTGCGTCAAGTGGCTGAAAAAAAGAAAGAGATGGTTAAAAAGAGGTGCCTTGCAAAAGTGGTTCATTTGAGCTACAGTGTTATCTCACCCTGAATGCGAGGCTCCCAATGGAACCAAGGCGTCCCATGAAAGCAAATGCATTTGTCCGCGCCCGGATCGACGAGACGCTAAAAAACGAAGCCGCTGCCGTACTGGCGGGTATGGGGCTTACTGTGTCCGATGTAGTGCGCATTGCCCTCACCAAAATCGCCAAAGAAAAGACGCTGCCATTCGACATGCGCGTTCCTAACGCACTGACGGCGGAAACGCTGGCGAAAAGTGAGCATGGTGAAGATGTTCACCATGCCAACGATGCGGATGATCTGTTTGCCCAGCTGGGTATTTGATGCGGCACCCGGAGTATTCTGGCCAGTTCAAGCGTGACGTCAAGGCTTCTGGAAGGCGTGGCAAGGACATGAGCAAGCTCAAGGTTCTGATAGAGCTGCTGATAGCAGGTACGCCGTTGCCTGCCACGTATCTCGACCACCCGCTTAAAGGGCGGTGGCGTAGCTACCGGGATGCCCACATTGAGTCGGACTGGCTTCTGATCTACAAAATCAATGGCAATGTTGTCCGCTTTGAACGAACTGGACGGCACACCGATCTTTTCGACGAATAAGATCGGTGTAGCCTGCAATCAGGCTTCTCCCATATTCCAGTTAAAAATACGCAATTCTTTCGCGCCAGCGTGTTCTACCATCTGCATAAACGGCCGTTTTTACGACGGGGAAAAATAAATTGATCGGGGGCGCGGCAAACCTCGCCCCCGATCAAGGAGGCCTTTCACTGATGGCCGCGCGCGACGTTCTGAAAAATATCAACCTGTTCGTTGACGGGCGCGGCTATGCCGGACAGCTCAGCGAATATTCGCCCCCCTCCCTGGCTCTGGTGACTGAAGATTTTCGCGCCGGGGTTAAGGGAAAGAGAGGTGAAGGTCATTGTAAACGAAACAAACGAAATCAGACCCCATTCCGGTTGGAAATGGCCTATTTGTCGAACTTCACCAAGCGTAGCAGAAAGAATTGGGGCAGCCCGCGCCCTTAGAGAATCAAGGCATCTGGCCCCAGATCAGAAACGCCTTGCAGGTTGATACTGATATCTGCATCAGTATTGCAGTCAATATCAGCGCGCAGAACCATACCTCCATCAGATGGCTCGGCCCACATTGACAGTTTTTGCGGCCCACTGTCGCTCCATGTCAGACGCGTGCCAGATGAGGTTTCAATATCAAGACGGATACGATCTCCTTCTGCAGCATTGAAATCCAGTACAACATCGCTGCCCAATGATGTCGACGTGTAGATAAATTGGTCGGCACCTGCCCCACCATACAAGGTATCATTACCGGACCCGCTATACAGGATGTCATCTCCGTCTCCGCCGTACAGGGTGTCGTCTCCTGCGCCACCATACAGGAAGTCATTCCCCCTACCGCCATCCAGGACATCATTGTCAAACCCTCCATAGAGGATATCATTCCCCTCGCCTCCCTCGAGCCTGTCATCTCCCTCCCCACCATTCAGGATGTCGTCTCCGCCTCCACCGTGCAGGCGGTCGTCTCCGTCTCCGCCGTACAGGCGGTCGTCTCCGTCTCCGCCGTGCAGGGCGTCGTCTCCTGCACCACCATACAGGAAGTCATTTCCCCTACCTCCCTCGAGCCTGTCATCTCCCTCCCCACCATTCAGGATGTCGTCTCCGTCTCCGCCGTACAGGGTGTCGTCTCCTGCGCCACCATACAGGTGATCATTTCCCCTACCGCCATCCAAGACATCACTGCCAAACCCTCCATAGAGGGTATCATTCCCCTCACCTCCCTCGAGCTTGTCATCTCCCTCCCCACCATTCAGGGTGTCGTCTCCATATCCGCCGGACAGACGGTCGTCTCCGTCTCCGCCGTGCAGGGCGTCGTCTCCTGCACCACCATACAGGAAGTCATTTCCCCTACCTCCCTCGAGCCTGTCATCTCCGTCTCCGCCTACGCCGTACAGAGTGTCATTTGTAGCATCATGATTTGCCTTGGTTTGGCCTAAGGCCGATACTAGGTTTGCCATGGGTTTTCTCCTAAGTTTCCCGGTAGGATGCGCGATACTTTCTACTTAAACGCGCTAAATAAAAGTCGTTACTATAATAACATGTTTTGTGCAAGAGTCCGTCGTCCAAAAAACAGCCTGTCGTCCGGTTAAAAAGCTCCCTCTTTCTCACGCTTGCGTTGAGCACGGCCGGACCGTGCGAACAAGCATCCTCATCGAATGAGGACAGGAGGTGGGCCCACCTCCTCTATCCTGCCGGTGGGTACGACGTAGAAACTTTGAGATTCTTGGAGATTCTCTGAGAAACTTCGAGATTCTTTGAGACTGGCGCATAAACACTCGCCAAACTCGTTTGCATCCCTGTTCGTGGTTATACATGTCTCCTGTCCCGTCTTGCGAGATGGGTCCCTGTTTCACGCGCTTTGACATTCCATTGTGTTGTCATTGACTGTGAAGTCCGGTGGGCGCCGTGTCGTGGCCGGGAAGTATCTGCGCAAGCGGATCACGTGTGTATATCGAAGGCCAGTTGCAGACCCGGAAATGGACGGATGCTGACGGCCGGGACCGGTATGCCACAGAAATTATCCTGACCGCCGGATCCGGTGAGATGATTCTGCTCGATTCACGTGCCGACAGCCGGGAACCCGGTCCTGTTGAAGCGGCAAACAACGCTGTGCCGGATCCGGTCGGAACGCGGGCCACCTCGTAGGAATGTACAGCAGACAACAGGGATTGGCTTGCTCGAGCCGCCCGTGGGGGAAGGGGTAAACCGGGATGTGGATCCGCCACTTTACATACAACGCTTTACACGCCAGCCAAAATGACGGACAAAGAAAAAGCCCGGGGTCATCCCCGGGCTGTGTTGCCTACCGCGCCAACGGTTTGCGGCACATCCACTGTGAAATACTTGGCTGGAACAACTTGCGCTGCTGGTGCCAGTGAATGCAGGCGTTACCGCAAAGCCCAAGATAGGGCGCGGCTTCAGCCAAGTCAATCACTCTTGAAGCACCAGCAAAACAAGTTGAACCGGCCCCGAAAATCGGGATGCCGTTTGTGTCTACATCGTCTTTAACAAACCACCTCACAGGCTTCCGGCTCACGCCCCCGTTCGGCTTGCCGGACGGTCCGAAGTGGCAGTGCCGCCGAGGTGCCTTCGAGAAGCATCTTGTCAAGTTCGGCAAGCCGCCGCCGAGAAAGACTGTTTTGCGCTGGAAGGAGCAACTCGCAGCAAGCCCAGAGGTGCAGCGTTATGAAGGACGCGGCCGTTCGGTGCTCGCTGTCTATCGGGCTTGCCTCGAAACGATCAATTGGCACACCGGCGAGCTGGCAGTCTCTTACAAGACGCTTGGAGAGAAGGCGGGCTACGGCAGGACAACGGTCTATAAGGCGCTGAAATTCCTTCGGGAACACGGCATTATCTTCGTGGTCAACCGCTGCGTCAAACGGACCTTTGATAACGGTCGGTTCCTCCTGAAGCAAGTATCCAACGCCTATGCCTTTCTGTCTTCGGCACAGTGGAACCTGAAGATGGATGATTCAAAGGTCTTTGCCCGCTATCCCTTCGAGTGGCCGAGTGCGCGTGAAATGTACAAGGCCGCGCGGGAGGTGGGTGAGGTCCGTGAGGGCCTTGCGCTCCTTGAGCGCTACGGGAATGCCTCGGAACGGAAGCATGCTGATCTGGATCGGCGTATTCTGGACCAGAAAGAAGCCCGCAAGCGCAAGCCCCCCGACTAGCCTCCGGTTACAATCTGCCCTTCTGAAACCGCTCTACAATACCTATGCAAACCTACTCATATATGAGTAAACCTGCTGCTTGCTTCCTGCTTCCCTGAGGCCAGTTTCGCTTTGGTCTTGCGACCCAAGCCAGAGCTTTCCTCTCCACAGGCTGACACGGTGGAGCTCACCGCCAGATGTCTCAGGTTGATCGCGGCATTCACGTCACGATCATGCTGCGTACGGCACACGGGACACACCCATGCCCGTGTTGCCAAAGGCAGGCTTTCGAGTTTGTGCCCACAGCACGAACAGGTCTTGCTGCTGGCAAACCACCTGTCGGCAACCACAACCCGTCCCCCGCGCCGTGCCATCTTGTATTCCAGTTGCCGCCTGAAAGCATGAAAGCTCATGTCGGCAATGGCGCGGGCCAGATGCCGGTTGCGCATCATGCCGCGTACATTCAGGTCTTCGATGCCGATGAGGTGAAATCTGCGGACCAGTGCTGTGGTGAGCTTGTGCAGGGCATCGGTGCGGATGTTGCTGATCCGGGCGTGAAGACGGGCCAGCTTCTGCCGGGCCTTGCGGCGGTTGGAGGAGCCTTTCTGTTTCCGGGACAGGCTCCGGGACAAACGGCGCAGACGGTTCAGCGCGGCCTTGTGCGGTTTGGGTCCCGGAAGGCTGTCCCCGGTCGAGAGCGTTGCCAGTGCGGAGACACCGAGATCCACACCCACCGCACCTTGGTTTTCAGCGTGGGGCAGGCATGGCTCCTCGGGTGTCTCCACGGCAAGACTGACAAACCAGCGGTCGGCCACACGGGACACGGTGGCTGACATGATCTTGCCGGTAAAGCGCAACGCCTCGCGCATCCGCACCCGGCCCAGATGGGGGATGCGGATGTGTGAACCGTCGATAGTGAACTGGTCGTTGGTCAGGGTGAAGCGGTCGTGTACACCTTTCTTGCGGAACTTCGGATAACGGGCACGGCCCGCGAAGAAGTTCCTGAAGGCCTCTCCAAGCTGGATGATGGCCATCTGGGGGGCATTCTTCGTAACCTCCAGCATCCACGGAAACTGCTCCCGCTTGACGGCATTGAGCTGCTTGCGCAGGGCGTACTGCGAGGGCTTTGGCAGGGTGTTGTCCTCTTTCCATGCCGCATACTGCCGCCCCCACTCCGCCAGGGCCCAGTTATAGGCAAAGCGGGCTGTCCCGGCAGCGCGGGCCAGATATGTGGCCTGCACATTGTTGGGATCAAGCGCGATACGATGGGCTGTTATCATGCCGGGGAATCCTTGACCGCCTCTGCAACAGCCTCCAGAAGTCTCTGGTTCTTCCGGGACCGTGCCCCATACAGACGGGCGCTGAACACGGTGATGATCTCAAGGACATCTTTCGCCAGATCTTCCTCGAAGGTGGTGTCCTCACCCTGGTTGAGGATCACAACCTCCACCTGTCTGGCCTCACAAAGCGCAAACACAAGCTCGGCACCAAAGCGGAGAAGACGGTCCTTGTGCGTCAGGACAAGGCGTCCGACCCGGCCCGCCATGATATCTTCCAGAAGACGTTTGAGACCTTTCTTGCGGTAATTCATTCCGGACCCAAGGTCGGCTATAACCTCATGGGTCCAGCCTTGCCGGGCACAGTATAGTTCCAGTATCTTTTTCTGGCGTTCAAGGTCCGCTTTCTGGTCATGACTGGAAACACGCGCATAGGCAATGGTACGCTTCTGCGCCGCTGCCTCGCCGTCGTGACCGGATTGAAGCCGGGACAGGGCATAACGGCGGTGGCCGGATGCCGTCCGCTCCGGCAAAAGCTTGCCTTCCCGCTCCCAGCGACGGAGCGTGCTGACCGAGACACCAAGAAGGGCCGCCGCACGGCCAACGGAAACATATCTATCCATAACAAATAGATATACACACATTTAGATTTCAAGAGAACTGTTAAAGCCCTTGATAACGGTGTTGCCGGGGTAGAATCTGGAACGTTTAGCATTGGCAGTCCCTCGCTGGCCGATATTAATAATTTACCCGGGAGTGGCAATAGTTTTCATTATTGGCTGCAATTTTTCGAGCCATCATTGAGCGGTACATACATATTCGGTATGTCGTCCGCACCCATCGATACGGTGTTAGTTCTGTATCAGGGAGCTTTTGATCCCCTTAACCCGAGCGTTAATTCTCTGGCTTTGAATGATGACTATGAGAATGTGCGGCCAGATGGGGTAACTGTCACAACGTGTGGTGATGACGCGACAAGGTGTCCGCAGCTCACGCAAGGTCTGCTGCAAGGGACGCGATATACTGTTGTTGTCACAACCTATTCAGCCGATACGCCTATTCCACCACCTATCACCTTTTATGTGTACGGTGAGCCTATTTCTGTTGGGGGTTAGCCCCCGGTCGATCCAGGTAGTGGCGGCTCCGGTGGTTCTGGCGGCGGTTCAACAGATACAGGAGGTGGCGGCTCCGGTGGTTCTGGTGGCGGTTCGACAGACACAGGTGGTGGCAGCTTTGGTGGCTCTGGCGGTGGTTCGACCAGTACAGGAGGTGGCAGCTCCTCCCCTTCTCTGTCCGACGTTCTGGCGGGGCAAGGCAGTTCACCTGCCCTTGGAGCTGTCCAAGTTATTGAACGTAGTACAAAGTTGAAGGCCTTGTTTGTCGTTTCTGGTTTCACAACCAATCAGCAGATTGTTCGTGCTGTTTCCCAGACGCTACCTTTGTTGACAGGCGGTTCCATTATGGCAACGCAGTCTTCTCTATCCGGGATTAACAAGATTATTCAGGCGCGTATTGACGGTAATAGAGGGCTGTCTTCGGGGGATGGTTTTTTTGAAGATCGTTACGTCTGGATGAAGCCGTTTGGTTCATGGGCACGTCAAAATGACCACAAGGGCGTTGCCGGATACAGAATGGATGCGCGTGGTCTGGTTGTTGGCATTGATACTGCTATTTCCCCTGCCTTGCGCCTTGGGCTTGCCTTTGCCTATGCGAATGTAAGAATCAAGAACAACAGAATTCTCGCTCCCCAGAAACTCGATATTGCAACCCACCAATTGGTGGCTTATGGAAGCTACAATCTTGATCACAGAACAGAATTGAATGTTCAGGCTGATATCGGTCTCAACCGGAACAAGGGAAATAGGGCAATAGAGTTTACGGCCTCCCAGGCATCCTCTTCCTACCAGAGTCAGGTTGCACATGCGGGTGCAGGTATCGGCCGATCCTACCCCGTTGGGGTGGGGTGGTCTCTTAGTCCATCTGTTCGTGCTGACTATACCTGGATACGTGACAGCTCTTATCTTGAAACCGGGGCTGGGGCTCTGAATCTGGATGTAAAGTCTCGAAGTGCAAAATCATTACTGATGAGTACTGATAGCAAGATATCGTATCATGTCAGTGATACTGTAACGCTGACGGGTCATTTAGGTCTGGGATATGATGCTTTCAACGAGCGTTCATCGATTACGGCTACATTTGCAGGAGAGCCGGGTTCTTCCTTTATTACCTATGGAGCACCAGCCGTTCCTTGGGTGACAACGGCAGGTTTGGGAATGCGCTATAGAACGAATGAAGGCATGGAAATAACTGGGCGCTACGACAGCGAGTACCGTGGCGGCTTTTCAAGCCAGTCGGCGTCAATAAAGGTGCGCTGGAGCTTCTGAATATGTGCCTGCCCCCAAGAGGTTTTTGTCCTCTTGGGGGCGTTGAGCCTCAGGGCACCAAGTGATGGCGATGCTCTTCCTCTTCCTCCCTTTGTTTCTCTTCGCGCTCCATCCGTATTTTTTTGGTTGTTTCTACCAGCTTTTCTTTGCTTTCCATCAGGCGTCTATATAATTCATCGAATCTGAACTCAAAGAAAACCCAGTTATGGTGGGAGAAGAGAGAAAGTCTTCCTGACATCCTGTCTATTTTTTCTTCTACAAAGGAAATGTCTTGTTCCTTCTGTTCAAGATCTTCCAGAGTGTATAATCTTTCTTCAATTCCACTTTGTATTTCATGTGTCATGCTCTCTACTTCATTTATCATGTCCTGATAATACTTTAAGCTCAGCTCTTCATTTGTAGGGTCCAATATCTCGGCATCCGGAACCATATCATGAGCATCAGAGATAATGGACATGAGTGTCCCTCTTTCTTCTTCACTCTGATATACGCTCTGCTCCACTTCTTCGTCATTATCATCGGGGAAGGTGATTGTTTTATTTTGTTGAATGTAGTTGGCAACTTCCAGGAGAGTATCTGTATCGACCGTTGCTCTGCAAATAGGGCAGCGTGGGGGTAACTTATATTCATCCACGGGGGTGGAAAATGATAGGACGGCGCATGTAACGTGGATGGGGTAAAGGTCTGGTGCACCATGCCCACAGGTCAGCCGGAGAAACTCACCACCACTGCCGCCCATGCAGATGGCGCACTCGCCCGGACGGGTGTGGGGATCTGTTTCAGAACCATTCCATATTCTTTTCATTGTGTAGCCTTTGCGCAAGATAGAGTTGTTTTTTTTCAAGCAAAGTGATGAGCGTGACCCTGTTCTTCGGCCTTGTGTTGCTTCTGTTCGCGTTCTTTTGTTAGCCGTTCGCGCGATTCTTGTAACTGTGTTCTGATGCCAGAGAGCCTGTTGTAGATCTCCTCGAAGTTGCCACCAGCAATTGCCCAGCCGGCATGATCCAGAAGTGCTATTCGCCCTGATCGTTCCATCAGGTGGGCATCAAGGTCCTGAATCTCGAGTATCTTCTGATCAATTTCTTCCAAGGTGTAGGTATGTTCTTCAACGCTGTTGTTGATACTGTTTATGAGTTCTTCTGCGATTTGTGATAAGTAGTCGTAGTAAGCGGGACTTGCTTCTTGGTCGCTTGGTTCCAGTTCGCCACCATGAATTGCCTCGTAAGCTGCGGTAACAAGGGACAGGAAACGTGCTCTTTGTTCTGCAGTTTGGCACGGTGGCTGGCTGATCGCGATGTCATCTTCGCTTGGGAAGGTTACAAGCTTGTCTTGGCGGATGTAGTCAGCAACCTCTGTCAGGGTTTCTGTATCAATGCCTCCTCTGCAGATCGGGCATCGAGGGGCTTGCGCTGTCGTACTCTCGATGGGAACCAGGGCTCGGATCATGCATTCGACGTGTAGGGGGTAACTTTCCGGGCCCCCATGCCCACAGGGCAGCCGGAGAAAACTTCCGCCAATGGCACCCGCACAGACGACACATGTATCGGGTAACGTATGAGGATTTGTATCAAAACCATTCCATATAGAAGGCATAACACTTCCATTCATGTCGTTTTATCAGCGAGGCTCAACCAAGGCGGGCCGTTTCCGAACAGCAGCCGGCCCTGTTACTGCTTGGACCTGTTCGGAGACATCGTGTGTGGGGTGAGCTGCGGGAGTATCTGGGCGTATGACGCTGCCCCGAATGATAGCAGCCAGATCCAGGTCATAGGTTGCGCTTGACCGGAAGGTTTCGCTCCAGATTTGATGGTGCCCTTCTGTTGGAGCCCAGTCTGGCTGCGCGATCAGCGCACATTTCCAGTTCAGGCTTTGGACAAAACGCACGGGCAATGTTCCCTTTTTTACAAGGGACAGGTCAAAACGCCATGCAATGGCAGTATTGTACTGCATGGTGCTTCTGGAGAGCATGGCCGTTTCCTTGCACAAGCTTGGGGGCCAATCGCTCTCATAGGCCTGCTGCCACCAGCTGAAGTCATCAGACCCTAGGTTGGTAACATCGTAAGGAGCCTGTTGATGCCAGAACCAGCGACCGGTATTAGACACGGGCTCTGTCCGTTCCTCGACGCCCCAGTCTTTGATCGAGTAGCTGTCCGATTTCCATAACTGGAAGGACTCAGAATGCGAATATCCAAGATTGACTCCGCCTCCGGGGCCTTGTGCTGATGCACTGGCGCCAACGCCGATGCTGATCGTATCGTCAACGCTTGTAACCGTCATGTCCTGCTTGTCATGGACTTGGTTGACCGTGCTGGGCGAGCTTTTGACCCAGTTGACACCGGAATCAAAGGGCCTGCCTGTTTCTGGATTTAGAACCTGAATGGCGTTCTCAAAGCCATATTGGAAGGGACCTTCCGTGTAGCGTCTTGATGGATGATAGGCATCGCCCGGGCTGAGAAGGCCGCTTTCGCAATATACAGCATAGATACCATCAAAGCCGTGCGATGCTTCACGATAGACGTAGAAGTCGGAATTAACGCGGAGTTGGTTGCATGTGTTGCGTGGCTGGTTATAGGGCTTAAAGTCCCATTCCTTGCTGTATGAGAACCGCTTGATGCCGTACATTGCACCATCGATTTCGGGGGCCATGGAGGCTCTGTCTGAACTCATGAAATTAACCGCCATATTGCTGCAGAAAGAACGATATAGTATCGACGTAGGATCGGCGGGTGGTAGTGTTACAAGCCGTGCAGAGGCAAGAGAGTTTTTCTCATCTGTGTAGGAATGGTTGCAGGCGGGGTGTTTCTTTGACCCATAAAAAAAACCCGGATTGATCCGGGGTTTTCTTGTTATAATGGTGTTCTGGGTCTTTATCTATTCTGCTGCGGCTCGTGTCCCGAAGTATTGTTTCCCCGTACGGGCAACGCGTACCAAGGTGCTTTTGCCGAACAAGCTTTCTACGAGATCCACAGCGAGGTCTGCAGTCATGTTGCGGTGATCAAGGGCGGGATTCAGTTCGACAATATCCAGTGATCCCAGACGCCCTGTATCAGCGATCATTTCCATGCACAAGCGAGCCTCACGATAGTTGGGGCCGCCGCGAACGGTTGTTCCAACGCCGGGCGCAATGTCGGGATCCAGAAAGTCAACATCAAAGCTGACGTGTATGTGCGTATGTTGGTCGATGCCGCTCAGGGCTTGTTCCATGACATGGCGCATACCCATTTCGCCGATGCAGCGCATGTCAAACACTTCCAGCCCTACACTGCGGACGAAATGTTTTTCCCCATCATCGACGCTGCGTATCCCGATCTGACGAACCTGATCCGGCCGTATTGCTGGTGAGTGCCCCCCGATGCCGGTCAGTTCGTCTGGCCCGTAGCCACACAGACAGGCTACGGGCATACCGTGGATGTTGCCTGTGGGTGTCAGGTCTGCTGTGTTGAAATCGGCATGAGCATCCAGCCACAGGATACGCAGTTCCTTGCCTGTTTCACGACAGTGTTTAGCAACGGCGCTGATTGATCCAATGCCCAGGCAATGATCGCCCCCCAGTACAACGGGCATGCGCCCGTCCTGTATTTCTTGGTAGACGGCCTCATGGAGGATCTTGTTCCAAGCAATCACTTCTTCGAGATGCCTGAAGCCACCGACAGGCGGAGATCCTGGGTTGGGTGGCCCCTGCAGGTTACCACAGTCTTTTACATCAACCCCGCACCGTTCCAGCTTTTCAACAAGCCCGGCTACGCGTAGAGCTTCTGGTCCCATGGATGCCCCGCGCACGCCCGCTCCGACATCTGTTGGGGTACCAATCAAGCTGACGTCAGGCAAGAAAAGGTGACTCATTGGCTGTCTCCGGTTTCAATATGCCACAACGTCACGCAGCGGACGGGTCTGACCAGCATTCTTTTCATACGCAAAACCGAAAAGATTCCGTGGATTTTCAAGAGCAGGAACAAGCGAGATAGATTCACACAGATCCAGTGTAGTTGCGACATCGCGCATGAAGCGCAACGCCGAGAAGTCTTCAAGCGCAAAGCCAACAGAGTCGAAAATAGTGACATCGTCTGGTGACTGCCTACCGGGCGCGTGACCTGCCAGAACCCGCCATATTTCTGTGACTGGGAAGTCTGGTGGCATCTGCTGTACATCACCTTCAACGCGGGACTGGGGCTCATATTCCACAAAAACACGCGCCTCTTTCAGGACATCGCGGTGCAGTTCCGTTTTTCCCGGGCAATCACCGCCCACGCCGTTGATATGCATGCCGGGCTCGATCATATCGGGCGTTATGATTGTGGCATTTGTTTTATCGGCTGTAACCGTTGTTACGATATCTGTACCTTGTACAGCATCACGTGTGGACGAAAATGCCTGACTCTCAAGGCCAAGCTGGTCCAGATTGCGTTGCAGTTTGGTCGTTGCAGATGGATCAACATCGTACAGATGAAAACGTTTTACCCCAAGAAGATGGCTGAAAGCCAAGGCTTGGAACTCACTCTGGGCACCGTTGCCGATCAGGGCCATGCTTTTGGGTTCTGGCTTTGCGAGTGCCTTTGCGGCAACGGCTGACATGGCCGCTGTACGCATAGCCGTTGTCAGCGTCAGTTCGCTCAGTAGCTCCGGTGTCCCGGTTTCCACATCGGATAGAACGCCAAAGGCCATAACAGTTGAAAGCCCGAAACGGCTGTTCCGGGGATGCCCATTAACGTATTTGAAGGTGTAGGTTTCCTTGTCTGCAATTGGCATCAGCTCAATGACGCCATCGTCGGAGTGACTGGCAACCCGGGCGGTCTTGTCAAAATCTTCCCACCGCAGAAAATCTTCGTTGATGTAGTGCGCAATCCCCTCTATGCACGCTGCCGCACCCTTCTTTTTCATGATGGCGGCCACACCCTCGACGCTTAGGAACAGTGTGCGGGCGGGGGTGATATTCTTCAGCATGCATAAGTCTCCAAGGAACCATGATGCTTTCATTGTGGACCAAGGAGGCGTCAGAAAGAACGGTCAAGTTTGTCAGTATTCTTCCTGTTTTTGTTCATTATGTAAGCCCAATAAAGCATATTGTTGGTTTATTCATTGCACAATGGATCTTCTGGGGTCCCTTCCATGCTGTTTTGTCTGTCAAGGAAAGCCATCACCAACACCATCAACAAAGAGTTCCCCGTGTATGATGCTATTACGGATTGTTTCCAGCCCCTGTTCAGCCTCGGCTAGGGCGTTCCGCAAATGTCCAAGCTCGTCGTGTTGTCCCGGGCGAGGTGTTCCCCGTGCTTTGCCTGAATCCAGAACAGCAGACAGGTAGCGAGCCTTCAGGTCAGCCACCCTGTGTACCAAGGCGTCAATTTCTTCAGCGCGTACAACCCCAATCAGCGAGGCTATACGTTGACGGTTGGCATTGTGGCACTGCTCGCCGACGGTTCTGGCAAACAACTTTGCGCTTATGGGGGATCGATCATGATGTCTTGCAGAGGCAAAAGTGGGGCGTGTCTTGTTTGCGGTAAAGGAGGATTCAGGCAGGTCGGTAACGTTGAGAAAGGGCATGGCAGGCTCCTGGTTCCTGAGGCAGGTTCCTTCCCAAGCACGTCGTGTGCCAAATCTTCTGCCTGCACCAGTGTGTATGAGGCATCGGATCAGGTCGGTAAATTTTGCCTAGTTCTCTTGTTGTTCCGGTGAAAGTTGCCGCCTGTTGCAAACGGGTAACCTGCCAACCATTGTATTTTTTCCAAATTGATGGTTGCCAGTCTTTATCTGGCCAGACATATTGATGAAAACATCAACTCCGGGGGATCTTATGGACCTCAGTGCCAATGTCCTGCGTGATATTCGTAAACGCAGAGGACAAACCCAGGCCGAATTTGCGGCCTTCCTGAACAAGGAGCTGAGCCGCAATTATTCCCCGCCGATGATCAGTCGGTGGGAGCAGGGAAAGGAACCGGTTCCCTCCATCGTGCGCTTATTTCTTGTTGGCAGTTCCGCAACGGTACAGGAACCAGTGTGTGAGCAGCCTCTGGTATTAGCCTTGGCCAACCAGAAGGGCGGCGTTGCCAAGACAACAAGCTCTATCAATATTGCGTGGGCCTTGGCTCGTGCCGGTCACGCAACGCTGTTGGTTGATTTTGATCACCAGAGCAATGCGACGGCGGGCTTGGGGCTGAATAACTATGAACTGGATGCATCAGGGCGGACTGTTGCATCCGTGATGCTGGATAATCTTCCGGTTAGTGATGCCTTGGTGCGTGTGCGTGATGATATTCCGCTCTTCCTTTTGCCCGGTGGGTCCCGTTTGGCCGAGGCTGATCTTGTCCTGACCCGTGAAATCGGTGGTGAATGGGTTTTGAAAGAAACGCTGGCTCCGCTTGCCGGTCGTTTTTCCTTCATAGTGATTGACTGCGGTCCCCATTTGGGGCCCACAACTGTCAATGCGCTGACCGCTGCTGACTACGTTTTGATACCGTCAGACCCAACGCCGTGGTCTACGCGCGGGATTCCCCTAATTCTCAGGGCCATAGACCGGATCCGGCGCCGCATACGTCCTGGGCTTGAAATTCTTGGAATCTTGCCGACGCGGGTTGACCCCCGTCTTGTTCAGGACCGGGAAACCATGCAAGAGCTGCATGACATCTTTGGTTCGGCTGTTCCGATCCTCGATCCGGTTATCAGTACCACGTACTACAATCATGCTGCTGCCGCCGGGCAACCGATCCTAGAATTATATCCCGGTGCACGTGGCGTGTCTGTTTATGCAGACCTAGCGGAGAAATTGATTGCGCTGGCAGCAGCGCGTCATGTTTCCGTGCCGCCTGTCCCGGTTCATCCTGTTCCTGCGGAGACCTGAGTCTATGTCGCGCAAGATGCCACCCCGTACGACAACGGGACATGTTTCTTCCTTGATGACGTCATTCTTTTCTGGCGAAAGCAGGGTCAGTACCCTTGCCCTGACGTCCATTGTTCCCAACCCGGATCAGCCGCGTTCGTTCTTCGATGATGATGATCTGGCAGCGCTGGCCTCTTCCATCCATCGTCTTGGATTGCTACAGCCGGTTCTGGTTTCGGCCTCAGGTCCAGATGGGAAACATATCCTGTATGCGGGGGAACGCCGGTGGCGGGCCTGCCGTCTACTGGGGCATCACGAAATCAAGGCCATTATTATTTCCGGAGATCCGGCGGAAATAGCATTGGTCGAGAATGTTGTCCGTGTTGATCTCGATATGGTGGAATTGGCTCGTGGCTGCGAGCGGCTGATGAACCGGCATGGTTATACCCAAGGGCAGGTTGCCGAGATCCTCGGTCGCTCACAATCCGAGATCAGCCGAACCCTGAACATTCTCTCCTTGCCGGAGGATATTCTGCAGGCGGTGCCGTCGGTCTCGAACAAGATCAGCAAAAGTACCCTGTTTGCGCTTGCTGATCTTGGGGATGAACAGGCCGCGCGTGTTGCCTGGGGCAGGATCGTTACGACAGGAATGACGGTTAGTGAACTTCGGGCGATGAAGACCGACCTGAATACTCCGTCTGCAAAGCCGGAGCAAAAGAGTGCCAAAGACGTCGGTACAGCTTCGGCGACCAAGGTTCTGCTTCCGGCATTGAAGCAAATTGCCCGACTTCAGGCCAGCCCTGGATCCCTTGGTCACGAGGATATACAGCGCTTGCATGCCCTGCGTGATGCTCTGGATCAGCTTTTGGGCACTCTTCCTGAGCGGGCCGGGCATGAAACGCCCCTATGCGATATCGCATAAGATGGTATTGCCCCATTGCAAGGATTGAAAGTTGTGGTAGCCGCATGTATTTTCTATTTATGTGGTCGCAGATCTTCCATACATAAGTGTCTGTCTGTTGTCTGCATTTTGGTTTGAAGTGTGATGAAAACATGATGAAGAAGATAGAAGCCATCATAAAGCCCTTCAAACTGGATGAAGTGCGTGAGGCTTTGGGGGATATCGGCCTTCAGGGTATTACGGTGACGGAGGTCAAGGGGTTTGGGCGCCAGAAAGGCCATACGGAGCTGTACCGGGGGGCCGAGTATGTGGTGGATTTTCTGCCAAAAGTCAAAATAGAGATGGTTCTTGAGGAAAGCTGTGTTGAGCAGGCGATAGCGGTCATTCAACAGGCTGCTAGGACTGGACGTATCGGTGATGGAAAGATTTTTATTCTGCCGGTCGATGATGCCATTCGTGTCCGGACCGGGGAACGCGGGCCAAACGCGGTCTGAGTGATGTGTGGTTTTGTGTGGCATAGACAATGGGACCGAGGGACGGTAACCATTCAGGACAAGGAAAAGTATTCATGTCTGATACCGCTACATTTTTCGAAAAAATCAAGGAAAATGACGTCAAGTATGTTGATTTCCGTTTTACCGATCCCCGTGGCAAGTGGCAGCACACAGCCCAGCATGTCAAGACCGTGACAGATGATCTTCTGGCCGACGGTATTATGTTTGATGGGTCATCCATTGCCGGCTGGAAGGAAATTAACGAGTCCGACATGATTTTGATGCCGGACATCTCGACGGCCGTGATGGATCCCTTTACGGCCCAACCGCAGCTTGTTGTGTTTTGCGACGTTGTGGATCCTGCAACAGGTCAGTCTTATGATCGCTGTCCACGCGGTATAGCACGCCGCGGTCTTGCTTATGCGCAAAGTACCGGCATTGCCGATACGGCCTATTTTGGCCCCGAGGCAGAGTTCTTTGTCTTTGATGACGTCCGCTATACGGTGGATATGAACAAAGTGTCCTTCGAGCTTGATGCCGGCGATGCCCCTTGGGCCAGTGGCAAGGAGTTTGATCAGGGCAACTGGGCACATCGCCCCGGTATCAAGGGAGGATACTTCCCGGTTCCTCCTGTTGACAGTGGTGTTGATCTGCGTGCCGAGATGACATCAACCCTTCTGGATATGGGGGTTGATGTCGAGAAGCATCATCATGAGGTTGCCTCGTCACAGCATGAGCTTGGTTTCCGGTTTGGTACTTTGTTGCAGTCAGCGGACTGGATGCAGATATACAAGTACGTTGTGCACATGGTCGCCCACTCGTACGGCAAGACCGCTACGTTCATGCCCAAGCCTTTGGCGGGGGACAACGGGTCTGGCATGCACGTTCATCAGTCCCTGTGGAAGGATGGCAAGCCGTTGTTTGCAGGGTCCGGTTACGCAGACCTGTCTGACATGGCATTGTACTATATTGGTGGCATTATCAAGCATGCCAAGGCGCTCAACGCGTTTACAAATCCATCTACAAATTCCTACAAGCGCCTGATTCCGGGATTTGAGGCGCCGGTTCTTCTGGCTTATTCTTCGCGTAACCGGTCTGCATCCTGTCGTATTCCCTATGTTTCCAATCCCAAAGGGAAACGGGTGGAAGTGCGTTTTCCTGATCCGACGGCCAATCCCTATCTGGCTTATACCGCGATGATGATGGCGGGTCTGGACGGGATTCAGAACAAGATTCATCCCGGTGATCCCATGGACAAGAATCTGTACGATTTGCCACCAGAAGAGCTGTCACAGGTTCCCACGGTATGTGGTTCCCTGCGGGAAGCTCTGGATGCCCTGAAGGCGGATCGAGACTTTCTGATGAAGGGTGATGTGTTTACACCTGGTTTTCTTGATGCCTATACCGATCTCAAATTCCAGGAAGTTCATGCGTTTGAACACACTCCTCATCCGATTGAGTATCAGATGTATTACAGCGCCTGACAGTGTGTGACGGTGTCGTTGGCCCCTGCCCTTTATCAGGCGGGGGCTTTACGTTTTTTACCCGGTGATTTCCAGTTTTTTATGGTTTGGCAAATCCGCTCACACGCTTTGCCATCACCAAACGGGTTATTTCCTGCAGGTTGGGGTGCTGTAGGGGATGACGCATCAAGAATCTCGGAGGTAGCCTCTACAATGGACTCTGTTCGGGTTCCGACCAAGCGGATGGCCCCGCTGTCCAAGGCTTCCGGTCTTTCTGTCAAGTCCCGCAGGACCAAGACTGGGGTTCCTACAGATGGTGCTTCTTCCTGTATGCCTCCTGAATCCGTCAGGATGACGGCGGCGCGGCGCATCAGTAGGACGAAGGGAAGATAGTCCAGAGGATGGGTCAGGATGATAAAGGGGTGACTGGCCAGAAAGGCTTTCATCCTCATGCCCACTTCTGGGTTGGGGTGCAGGGGGAAGACGATACACACGTCGGGGCGGTTTGCCAGTGTGTGCAATGCTTGGCTGATCCGTGCCAAGGGGGGGCCGAAGTTTTCCCGGCGATGAGTTGTGACCAGAATAATCCGGCGGTCATCGGGTAGGCGTGGCAATGTTGCTACAATGCGCGCTGTCAGGGCGGCATCGCTGTCGAGTTTGTGGCAAACCCATAACAGGGCATCAACCACAGTGTTTCCTGTTACGGTGATCGTGTCATCAGTTCGCCCCTCGTTCAGTAGGTTTGTTCTGGCCTGCTCTGTCGGTGCAAACATGAGGTCTGCCAGTTGATCTATGGCGATGCGGTTCATCTCTTCTGGCCAGGGACTGCGGAGGTTGTGGCTGCGAAGCCCGGCCTCGACGTGTCCGACGGGTACGCCACTGTAAAAAGCAGCCTCCGCTGCAGCCAGTGCACTGGTTGTATCACCATGCACCAGCACAAGATCCGGACGGTCTTGCTCAATCATGGCCTCCATCTGATCCAGAATGCCGGCATGCAGATGAGCCAGCCCTTGGCGTGAGCGTGCCAATGACATGTTGTGGTGAACGGGAACCTCGAAGAAATCCAGTATTGGGGGCACCAAGTCCGGATGCTGCCCTGTTACGGCAACCCGGCAGGACAAGGCCTTGTCACGCGATAGTACTCTGGCAAGCGGGGCCATTTTGATCGCTTCAGGGCGTGTTCCGATGACAACAAGTGTTTTCATGCAGACTCATCTGCTGTTCACACCCTGTATGCCGGGCAGGCTGGTCACGCATTGCTGTGCGACCTTGGCCTGAAGATCGTATAGCGCCTTGGCGCGGTGGTCACGATCTGCCGTTGATATGTTCCCGGATTGACTCATTTCCTCTGCTCTGGATGGCAGAAGATACTCCGGTGCGCTGAACAGGACGGGCCTTGCCATGGCCGCCCCCATGGCAAGGCGCAGCCTCTCGTGCATTTCTGTCGTGGAAGCCGGAATGCCGACGAACTGGCTGCCATCCGGATTCTGCTGCTGTACAGAAAAGGCCTCCACAACCATATGAACCCGCTGGCCCAGTTTTTTAGCTAGGGCGTCACGGTAAAGAGTGCTTTCCTGCACGCTGAGTTTGCCGGCCCCGATGCTGTCCTGAAATAAAAGGCGGTCGATGCGGCCTTTTGTCAGGACTGTATCCCAGAATTCGGCCAGCACAGATGGACTGGTTCGACCGTTTGAGAACCCCGATATGGCTATGAGTACAGGGTGCTCTGTCAGCGAGGACAGAAGCTCGGTAATCTTGGCAAGATGTTCCGTGAGTAAAGCTCGGCGGGTTGTATCCTGCCAATGCAGGTCGTCAAGCTCATCCGTAATATACCAGCCATGCAGAGCTGGACTGGTTGCAACCAATCTCCCCAGATCCGGCAGCAGGGCCTCCAGAGCCAGCTCACGGCGCAGGAAGTAGACCCGCAGCAGATCCGGATTTCGCTCGTGAACTTGAAAGAAGGATGGATCAAGATCTAGGCCTATCCACAGGCCAATTCCATTCCTTTCGGCCATGGCCAGCAGACCCGGCAAGGGCGGGTTTGGTAGCGGACTGATATGTCTCGCATATATTTCTTTCCCAACTGCGTCTGACAGGGGAAACAAGGCAATGCTATTCAGGATGGACCACTGTACGTAGATGCTCTGAATACCGATCTGTTTAAGGGACCGCCCAAAGGCATCCCAGTCTTCCGGGCTACGGTTACCGTGGATGGCCAGTGGCTGGTAGAAGGTGGCATCCGGAGCCCCTGCGGGTCCGCAGACAGCATGGGCAGAGCCTATTCCAACCATCCATAGTGCAAAGATGACAAGGCGTTTACGCATCTCTAGAACCGTGCCAGAACGGAGACAATGAAACGTGTTTGCCTGTCGCCCTGCCCGTCTTTTGTGATGTCACGGGTCAGGCGTGGTGTGACATCGATATAAGACTGATGCGCATGGCTTGCAGATTCATTGTACCACAGGCGCCAGTGCAACCCGATACCACCGCGGGCAATGGTGTCGTCCAGTGTGCTTGTCCCGGCGTGGGATCCTCCGATCAGGGCAAACGGTGCTGCTATATAGGGTGTGCCCATGCGCCATTTCCCTCCCAGCCGGAGTTCGCTACTGACAAGCCGAGCCTTCGATTTCTCAAGAAACCGTCCGGCATCCACATAAAAGCTGTAATATGGTGTCCAGGCAGGTTCATCGGGTGGTATGTCCATGCTGCTGCTCAGGCCATAGCTTACACGAACCAGCGTGTTGTCTTCTGTTTTGGATCCAATGGAAAACAGGCGTTCAGCCGCCAGATTGAAGTCATGCTCGCGCAGGGGTTTCCAGCGCAGGCCAGCCCCAGCCTGTGTGGTGTGTTTATCCGGTACGGGAGAGGCACCGTTGATGGTCCCCCAGAACAGGCGTCCGGTGATGGCAAGGGTGCGTCCGTCGCGATAGCCAACAGAGGGAGGTCTCCATGCCAGTTCCACGCCGCCTTGTGCCTCGTTCAGGGCATCACCGACCGGGCTTGTTGTCCGTCGGCATGAGCTGGCTTGTGGGCAGATCGTAGTATAGCCTTGTAACGCTAGGTTATCGTTCAAGATGCTGTTTTGTCGCCTTAGCCCCCAAATGTGGGCGCGGTTCTGAACGGGTGTGTATTGGCGCATGGCTGCATACAGGCGCTCATCCTCTATAACGTCGGAGAAGGCATCTTGTGCGCCTTGGGTATCACCAAGAGCCGCACGGGTATAACCCAGATCCTCCCGCGCGGAGAGCTGGTCCGGGTTCGCACCCGTAATGTGGCTTAGCAAGGGTTCTGCCCGTTCGTGATCGCCCAGGTCACGGGCTGCATAGGCATAGGCTAGCCCCAGGGCTTCGTTGTCCGGGGTGACTTGATACGCTGCTTCCAAGGTGTGAAAGGCCGGCTCCATTTGGCCCTGCCGTCGTTCGACTACGGCTTGCTCCAGACGTCGGCCGCTGGTTGGACTGGTTGCGTTCAAGGTTTGATATACTTGTATGGCTTCTTGGTCCCGACCGGCTGCAGCCAGCGCCCTAGCCCACGTTTCCAGATGCACGGGCTTTAGGTCATCGGGTAGTTTTGTGGCTTCAAGGGTGCCAATCTGCTGCAGGGCGCTTTCAGCCTCTCCTGCCCCCAGAAAGGCTTGTGCCAGTCGTAATTGTAGAACGGGATCATGCTGCCCCGACAAGGCCTGTTTCCAGTGGCGGGCAGCCAGATCCGGCCGTCCCGTATCGTAGTACAAATAGCCCAGTGATGCGTTGACCAGGTTTTTTGTTCCGGCTGATAGGCTGCGGGGTCCAGAATAATCCCGCAGGGATCTTTCGTAGAAATCAGCGGCGGGTCCCTTGCGGTTTGCCCTGTCCAGTGCTGTTGCCAGAAGAACATGAACCCTGGGGCTTTGTTCGTGTTGCAATGTTTCCCACATCAGCCGGACGGCTTCCTTCGTTTCCTTGTCTTCCAGAAGAACAAAAGCAAGGTCCAAGCGTTGATCGACGGAGATTAGTCCGCGATGGTACAGGTCCTGTAAGGCTTTCTTGCGTTGCTGATTCTTTTGTGTGGCGGTCCCGCTTTCAGCCAGGGCCGTCAGGGCTTGGCGTACAGCTTCATTTTCCGGGCTGATTCTTTCCAAGATGCGGCGGGCTACACGCTCTACCGATACCCATTCTTGTGCCCCTTTCCAGCGAACAAGCGCTTCAATCGCTGTTCTTGCGGCGGCTTCATGATCCAGATGGGCGGCTTGCTCCAGCGCCTCGGCTGATCCACGGACATTGCCCTCGGCCCACCGTGCATCAGCCAGCGAGACCAGCGTGTCCTTGTCGGATCGCAGTTGTGCCAAGGTTTCGAGTGTCTTTGTACGTGCAGAGGTGTCCCCTGCCCGTCTCTGTGCTTCCGCCAGAAGCTGCAGGCGTTCGGGTATGTCACCGATACTGTGTGGGAGTTCTTCCAGACAGCGTACGGACTCTTCCGGGGTATTCTGTTCAAGCTGTGCTGCACACAGGGATAGGCGATGTGCGTTAATGACATCAGCCCGGTTTGGGGCCTGAAGGCTTTGTTCCTGCTCGACTCGCTGCAGTACCAGGCTGGCGTCCTTGATACGCTTGGCAGAGATCGCTGTCAGAACCACAGAATTCAGCGTGTCCGGGCTTTGGTCCAGCTCCAGCGCTTTTATGAAGAGTTCCAGCGCTTGTTCTTCCTGTCCGGCATCCAGACGGATGAAGGCTGCCCGTTTCAGTGACAGGGCCCGGTCTGCTGCCCCAAGGCGAAGCCCTGCCACAGCTTCAAGGGTCTGTGCCGCTTCTTCCCGAAGGCCGCCCCGGGCCAGGAGATCAGCCAATACCTGTAAGTCAGATGGGTTACTGCTGTTCCGAAGAGGCTTGTACAGTTCAATGGCTTGTTCGTGGTGGCCGCTGCGGCTGGCAGCTTCCGCCAGAAGGCCAAGGACAGCGGGCGAATGCCCAAGGCGCTCCCGTCTTGGCCAGACAAGCGTGTAGGCTTCCCCTGGCTTGTTCTGTCGTAGCAGGAGAAAGCCAAGGTCTACGGCTGCGGCATCCTCTATGGACTGTTCCGTGTCCTGGTTCCGGGTCAGTTGGAGCAAGCGTTCGGCTGCTTCCCGGTCGCGTTTGGCCAGAACCAGGATCCGGGCTGCTGCCAATTGCTCCTGTTGGGTCAATGCTCTTTTATGCGAGAGTACTTCCAGATCATCCATTGCTTTTTGTAGACCGGCACTGTTTGGTGCCGTGCGCGTCTGTAGTTCCAAGGCACGCAGTTGTTCATCCACACTGAGTGTGGCGCTTCCCATAGCTTGCGTCAGTTCTGTGGCGGCCTCTTCACGGTGCCCTAAGGTTTGCAGAGCTGTTGCGCGAAACAAACGCAGAAGGCTGAAATCAGGAGCGACTTCCGTCAACGGTGCACTCAGCCGCAGAACATCGGCTGGTTTCTGTAGCTCCGCAGCCAAGACGGTCGCACGCCAGCGCATGACGTGAGCTTCCGGGATCAGTGTCAGTCCTTTTTCCAACTCCTGCAGGGCTTCCTCCTTGCGATCACCTTGTATCAGGGTGCGCGCCTTTTCTTCGTACGGGAAGGTTCTGTGCCGCAGCCATTCACGTTCTATGAAGCTTTGTTCCGGCAGCATTTGTATCAGCCGCTTCTCGGCTGTTGGTGCCTGCTGAGCTTGAGCACATGGTCCATATAGCAGGCTGCTGCCGATCATGCTGGCCAGGATCCAGCCCGGTATGTGTCCTTGCGTTATCATGCCGGCTTGTTGCCTTGGTTCTGGAAGTCTGTCAGCGTTTGTTCCGAGATATGCCCCTGCTCGACCAGAATGACTCCGACAGGTCGCTCGCTTTTCTTGGACAAGGCAAACGCCTTCTCTACGTCTTCAGTGGAGCAGATACTGTTCTCCGCCAGCCAGCGCCCTAAAGGAATACCAGCGGCTGCTGCTTTTTTGACAGCGTCATCCAGTGTGGCTTGTGAGGGAAGCAGATCCAGATCCAGAAGGATTTGCCCCATCGGTTTATAGGAGCGTCTTTGTTCACGCAGGGCACCAGCCAACATTTCAGCTGTGATAACGCCGGCCTCGACCAAGCGTTGTCCCAGCGGTGGCCCTGCCCCTCCCTTGCCCTTCGCAGCGTCTTCCGGGATACCGCCATAGCGTCGGTGAATGGCAAATAGGATCTCGCTGGATACAGCCAGACAGAATTCGGCTCGCCCGCCAATTGCTGTCTCAACCGTTTCAACTTGTTCCTGTGTGGGAACCGACAGGGCGGCCACCATAAGGTTCCCCGATGCAGACAAGCCAACGGGGAACATGCTGAACTGTTTGGCTAGAGATGCCGGGAATCGCTGCAAGATAGTATCGGGTACGCTGAATGGATCGATAGCACGCACTTCCAGCCTGACCTGCATGCCAAGAACTTCCAGAAACTGGTCTTGGTTTACCAGACCCATTTCCATCAGGATATTGCCGATAGTGCCCCCTTTTTCCTTCTGCATGGCCAGCGCTTGTTCAAGTTGGGTGGGGGTAATGAACTGGCGCTCGATCATCAGATCGCCGATCCGGCGCCGATAAAGCTTCAGGTGTGCTTCATCAGGGTATTCGTGCGATGTTTTGTCCCAGCCGATCTTTTCACCCGTACGTAGATGGTGACCAAACATGCGCAGGGCTCGTATTACGGCACAATAATTTATGACAATGGCCCACAAATAACGGGGGATGATCATGGGTATGGCAGACCATCCATAGTATTTGTGTGTCCAGTAGTGGCGCTGGAAAAGCCGGTAGGCCAGCAGAGCCTGGTTGATCCACACAACAAGCCAGAACGGACTGTCATCAGGAAGAACAGGGGCCGGTTGGTAACTGTCCTCCATGGACCATGCCCACAGAGCGATGCCAACATGCACCAGTACAACAAAGAGCCCGAATGGAGCGGCGTGGCTCAGCACCACCATTTTCCTGTCCCGCATCAGAAGATAGCGGATTGCCCAAGATCCATCCCATCCGAAGTTACGCCATCCCTGCAGGGCAATGCCGATTGTCCAGCGGCTTTTCTGGCGTACGGCAGCCCAGAAGGCATTGGGGAAATATTCACGTGTGCAGATGTAGTCAACAATTGTGACCAGCTGTTCCTTTCCGGTCAGCCATTGTTTTCGTGATACGGTACGGACAAAAGGCACACGTGCAAAAATCTGCTTCATGCCTGCTTTCTTGAGGCGGAGCGAAAATTCGTAATCTTCGGTCAACGTGCCGGTGTTGAACACTTCTCCCTGTTCTGTTCGTGCGGCATCCAGGGCCCGCCGGGAGTAAGCTGTTCCCACCCCTGCCCCCGGAACAACCCCGGCCAAGAATTCACGAACAATGATTTCCTTGCTGTGAAGCTCGGCGAACTCGTCCATGTAGTGGCCGCCAGTCAGATCATGCCACGGACGTTCCAGAGAGATGACCGGTGTTTGTACCAGGTCAAAGCGCGGGATCAGAAAGTTGAAAAGCTTCAGGCTGAGCGGGTGCACGATGTCTTCTGCATCCTGCATGACGATAACCTCGAAGCGCATTCCGTTGGCTTGCTCGTATTCTGTGATCCCTTTGACAATCCAGTTCAGACAATCAGCCTTGCAGGTTGGCCCCGGCAATGGAGTGATGATGTGATGGACATTCCCCAGCGTAGAGCACAGCTTTTCAACCTCTTTCCCAGTATCCGGATCATTGGGGTAGGTTCCAACGAAAACATGGAAGTTTGAATAGTCCAGCGTGCGGAACATGTTACTGAGTGAGGAGTAAATAATTCCGGATTCCTGCCACGACGGGAACATCAGGGCTACGGGCTGTTGTTGTGCGCGGTGCAGGACCTCTATGGCCATTGGCTTGGAGCGCCGGAAGACAAACAGACTTTTGTAGATCCAGCGCCCGAAGAAGATAATGTCAATGACCAAGTCATCAAGATTGGAGCCCATATAGACCAGCATCACGAAGATAAAGCCCAGCTCGGTGAGCAGGAGGATAGCGGCTGACAAGTCGGTCATAGGCATGTGATGCGGCCTGCTTTGCTGTCATGCTCCTACGTGGTGATCTAGTCCGGATCTGCGCTGTTCAATGCCATTTCTATGGCGCCGGTAATTTTGGGATCATCCGGCTTTGTGGTTGGCAGAAACCAGTCCAGCAGGCGTCCGTCCGGACCAATCAGATATTTATGGAAATTCCAGCGCGGGATTCCCGCTGCTCCGGTTTGTTGAGCAGCCCACTGATAGAACGGATGGGCGTGATCACCGCTGACAACAGCGCGTTCTGTCAGTGGAAACGAGACGTTGAAGGTTGTTTCACAGAAGGTCTTGATTTCAGGGTTACTGCCCGGCTCCTGTTCCCCAAAATCATTGGATGGCACGCCGATGACCACTAGCCCTTTGCCACGGTCTTTATACGTATTCCAGATTTTCTCCAGGCCTTCGTATTGGGGTGTGAATCCGCAGCGGGATGCCGTGTTGACAACCAGAACGACATGGCCTGCATAGGACTGCAATGGCATAGGGGTTCCGTCAATCGAAGTGAAGGTATAATCCCAAGCGCTGCCCTGCCCTGCCACGGCGTTTCCGCTTCCCAGAAACAGCCCCAGTATGGCTGAACATAATTTTCTCAACATGCGGCGTCCCCTGGATCATGATCCATCCCTCTTCACGTTAGCCTAGCTTTTAGACAGAAGCTACTTGGTTCTGTTTGTGTTGGTGATGGGGTTGGTTTTCGCTGGTCCCTTGGCTCTCATTACGGGCTGGTTTGAATCCAAGCAGTCGCAGCGCGTTCAATGTTACTAGGATGGTTGCACCGGTATCGGCAAAGACAGCCATCCACAATGTTGTTGTACCGGTTACTGCTCCGGCCAAGAAGAGAGTCTTCAGGCCAAGTGCAAGGGCAATATTCTGCCAGATATTGCGTATGGTTGCCTTTGAAAGAGTTAAAAGATCAACGATACCGCCAACACGATTTCCTAGCAGGGCCGCATCGGCAGTTTCTAGGGCAACATCGGTTCCGCTTCCCATGGCAATACCAACCGAAGCAACGGCCAAGGCCGGTGCATCATTGATCCCATCGCCAACCATGGTAACCGGACCATTTTCTTCCAGTTCCCGTATTGTTTTTAGCTTGTCTTCAGGAAGAAGGTTGGCCCTTACTTCGATCTCCAGTTCCTTGGCAATGACTGACGCCGTTTTGTGGCTATCCCCTGTGAGCATGACAACATGGATGTCGGCCTCTTTTAATAATCTGATGGCTGATGCTGCATCGGGGCGCGGCTCATCGCGTGCTGCGATGAGCCCAAGGACAGATTGCTCTCCATAAAGGACGGCAACTGTCTTTCCTTGGTCCTCCAGTGCCGTAATCTGATCCAGAACGTTTGGGGGTATCCTTTTGTCTTCTAGGTACATATGGGCTGATCCAATGGTCAGACGTCGTCCTTCAACGTTGCCCTGTACGCCGTGCCCAGGGAGCACGGATATATTCCGGCTTTGTGGTATAGTCAGGTTTTCTTCTTTTGCTTGGTTGATGATGGCTGAAGCCAGTGGGTGAGAAGATCCGGTCTCAAGAGATGCGGCTAGGCGCAGAATGCTTTCCTTGCTGTCTTGTACAGGAATGACATCTGTGATCTGTGGTGTGCCGGAGGTCAGAGTTCCTGTCTTGTCAAAGGCGACCGTACGGGTTTTGCCGATGGCTTCCAGAACGGCTCCTCCCTTGAGCAGGAGCCCCTGCCGTGCGGCGGCTGACATGCCTGCGGCAACAGCGGCTGGTGTTGAAAGGACCAAGGCGCAGGGGCAGGCAATCAATAGCAGGGACAGACCGCGATAGATCCATGTTTCCCAGCTTTCGCCAAAGGCAAGCGGCGGGATTGTGATAACAAGGCCTGCCAGCAGCATGGCTGCTGGTGTGTAACGTGCCGAGAAACGATCAATAAGGCGTGCGAACGGAGCCTTGGTACTGCGTGCTTCTTCTACCAGCTGGATGATCCGGGCAATCGTTGTGTCCTGCGCTGTTTTTTCGACCCTTATGCGAACAGGGTTCCCGACATTGATGCTACCAGCATAGACATCTGCATTATGTTTGCGGATAACAGGAATGGACTCCCCGGTAATGGGAGATTGATCAAAAAGCGATCCTTCGTCGGACATGATTCCATCTGCAGGAACGCGGTCACCTGTCCGGACTAGGACAATTTGTCCTGGAACAAGGCTATGGGCTTGGACGGTCTTGTGCGATCCATCTTCTTCTACGATGGCCGTCTGCGGTATCAGGGCCACCAGATCATGGATACTGCGCCTTGCCCTGTCTGCTGCAAGTCCTTCCAGGAGCTCACCAATCGAGAATAGGAACACAACGGTTGCAGCTTCGCCGGCAGCACCAATAACAAGGGCACCGGTTGCAGCGACAGTCATCAGCATTTGAACCGAGAAGGGATTGCCCGCCCCGGCAAGGGAAAAGGCTTGGCGAATAAAGGGCAGGAGGCTGATCCCAGCCGCGATTGTCCATGCCTTGTCTGCCAGTTCAGGGGCAATCGTTCCCACCAGTGCAGCCGTTCCGACTAGTACGCTGGTGATAGCCACAAGGTGAACGTTCCGGTTATTTTTCCAGCCGTGTGATGGTGGCTCTGTGCTAGGTTCCTTTGGTGTGACAAACATACCGAGATTACGTATCTCGGCCTCGATGTCCGACAGGGATGGGCCTGTGCCCTCCCGGCATGCAATGGTAACAGACCCGTTGCTGAAGCTGACTTTTACGTCTTCAACATCCGGAATACGTATCAGAGTTCGTTCCAGTTCTCCCGCGCAACCGGGGCAGTCCATGCCCCCTACGCGTAACCGCATGATTTTCAGGTCTGCTCCTGAGGAAGAGATGGGAGACATGGCAGTATCCTTGGTAACAGGAAAGTCCGTTTCAACCTGTTATGCAGGCTACAGCCTCCAGTCGCTAGAGGTACAAGAGAAATCAAGAAAGGCCATGTGCGGTTCCTGGATGCTTCAGGGCATAACGCGTCCACGTAACTTCTTGGTGTTAGCGTGTTTTATCTTGTGGCTCAGTCTTCGTTCTTGAGAGGCCCGTGATGGTTTTGTAGGGCGTCGGATTGCGCGTCGCACAGAAGCAGCGCGAATAAGCTCTATTAAACGATGCAGGGCATCAGCCCTGTTCCTTTCCCTAGTTCTGTAACGTTGTGCCGTGATAACCAGCTCACCGCGTCCGGTCAACCGCTGGTCAGCCATGCCCAAGAGTCTATTTTTCACATAATCGGGCAGGGATGTTGAGTGGGCAATATCAAAACGCAGCTGGACAGCTGTTTCCACTTTGTTGACGTTCTGCCCACCAGGTCCTGTTGCCCGTATGAATGTTTCCTGTATTTCATCTTCATCAAGAGTGATGGATGATGTGATGATAATCATGGGGGTAGTTCTGGCCTGACCGTACAATTATGCGATATCGCATAATAGGGGTAAGCTAGGGTCAGGGGAAGGTTCTTGGGAGAGTTGGCTGTGGACTGGGAGCATTTCACTCCGTGGGCGTCTTTGACGGGTGGGGTCTTGATTGGGCTTGGCGCCTCTGTCTTGTTGCTTTTCAGTGGCCGCATTGCCGGTATCAGTGGCATTATTGGTGGACTTCTGCCTCCCCGTCAGGGAGATCGAGGCTGGAGAGTAGCCTTTGTTGCTGGGCTTGCGTTTTCTGCCTTTGCCGCCAATCTGTCTGGATATTCTCCTGATCCTCGTTTTTCCTCACAAAATCTTTTTCTTGTTTTTCTCGCCGGCCTTGCGGTTGGTCTTGGGTCGCGTCTTGGATCTGGCTGTACCAGTGGTCATGGCGTCTGCGGTTTGGCTCGCTGCTCTGTTCGCTCTGTGGTGGCCACAGCCTGTTTCATGGGAGCGGGCATGGCCGTTGTTTTTGTTCTGGATCCCATCGGGCGAGGGGGGTGAGGCATGGCATACCTTGCGCCCTGTCTGTCGGGCATACTCTTCGGAATGGGGCTTCTTCTGTCAGGCATGGCTAACCCCGCCAAGGTACAGGGCTTTCTTGACATTTCCCGGAATTGGGATCCATCACTTGCCTTGGTGATGGTTGGAGCTATTGGGGTATCATGGCCTGCTTTCCGTTTTGTCAAGCGTAGGGGGGGCGGAGTGGCTGGTTGTGCCCTCTACCTGCCGACAAAACAGGCTGTTGATGTACCTCTTGTTGTTGGAAGCCTTATGTTTGGTGCAGGATGGGGCTTGGCCGGAATATGTCCCGGTCCGGCCCTTGTCTTGGCAGGCTACGGATTTACAGATGCCCTTTATTTTGTGTCAGCGATGCTGATCGGCATGGTGATTTTCGAACTGGCCAGCTGGGTTAAGGGACATGGCATCAGGCGTTCCCCGTAGGGTCAGCTGGCTAATTCATTCCGGGTGCGTTCGCATGCAGCCATGATCTGTCTTGCGGCCTGCATGACGGCTTCGCGATCTCCTTTGCGTACCAGCGCTTCGTCAACAAGCTTGCCCCCGGCTCCTACACATATGGCACCGGCCTTGATCCATTCGCCGATGCTGCTGGCGTCGATACCGCCGGTTGGCATCATGGGGACGCCGGGGAAGACAGAACGCAGGGCCTTGAGGTGAGCTGGGCCAACGCTGGAGGCCGGAAAGATCTTGATAGCTGTAGCCCCTGCTGACAGTGCGCTTGCCACTTCGGTTGGGGTCAGGGTGCCCATCAGGCAGGCAATTCCATGTTCGTTGCATACAGCACCCACCTCGGGTACGACCCAAGGTGACACGACATACTGGGCGCCGGCTGCAATCACCTCATGTGCAGCGGCGGCTGAGACCACTGTGCCGGCTCCAATCAGCAGGTCGGGGTACGCCACAGACAGCTTCCGGATCACGGAAATGGCATCTGGCGTTGTCATGGTTATTTCGAATGTCCTGATCCCGGCTTCACGCAGCCATTCAACGGCGGTCAAGGCAAGATCCGGTGTGCTGGTCCGGATAACAGGCACAACGCCGAAGCTTGACAATTGGGCGATGATCTCGCCAGCCGGGATCAGTTTGGCAGCCATGTTCTGTGCGGGTTGTGCGGGTATTGTCACGATCGGATCCTTAAGGTGTTCAGGTGCGGGCAGGGTATGACGATAGCCTGAGTGCCTGTTTACACAGCCAGTTTGGTTGTGGCAAGGCGTTGGTTCTTCACCCTGACAGCATGCGTTGAGACAATTTCTTTTGCTCTTGTCGCGCAGTAATCCTACATTCACCCCCGGTAGGGCCGAGCAGGAGCAGGTCCTGCCCATGGTGCTGGATGTACGCAGGATGCAGGAATATGGCAAAAACAGGTTCAATCTGCCCCCCCAATGCAGAGGTTTCTTCCGATATAGCCAGTTCGCGATCTGGCTTTGGTCAGGCGTTGCGTAAACCGACAGTTCCCGGTTTTGACTATGTTGTTGTTGGTGGTACGGGGGACCTGACATTCCGCAAGCTCCTGCCGTCTCTCTACTATTGCCATCTCAATGGCCTGATTGACTCTGAGAGCCGGATTGTGGCATCAGCACGGTCAGCCCTGTCAACTGAGTCCTATCGTGTCCGTGTGTCTGAGGCCCTGCAGCGCTATTTGCCCGAGGTAGATCTTGATCATGCAGCGGTTACTTCTTTTCTGGACCGGATTGCGTATGTAGAGCTTGATGCGGCCGGTGAGACTGGTTGGGCAGGGCTGGTATCATTGCTGGCCGACAGCACCAACAGCATTCGGGTCTTTTATCTGGCAACATCGCCGGATCTTTTTGGGCCGGTCTGCCGGAATCTCCACCGGGTTGGGCTTGTAACGCAGGATTCCCGCGTGGTACTTGAGAAGCCGATTGGTCGCGATCTCGAATCTGCGCTTGCCATCAATCATGATGTCGGGGCTGTCTTCGACGAGCGGGCAATTTTCCGTATTGATCATTATCTGGGCAAGGAGGCGGTTCAGAACCTTCTGGCCCTGCGCTTTGCAAATGCTTTGTTCGAGCCTCTCTGGAACAGCCGTTTTATAGATCATGTCCAGATCACGGTTGCCGAAACTGTCGGGCTGGAGGGGCGTAGCGGGTATTATGAACGGGCAGGGGCTCTGCGCGATATGGTGCAGAACCATTTGCTGCAAGTCCTCTGTCTGGTTGCCATGGATCCGCCTGCTCGGATGAGCGATGAGGCTGTGCGTGACGAAAAGCTCAAGGTTCTGCGTGCACTGGCCCCGATTGAGGGCAAGGATGTTTTGACCCGCACCATTCGTGGTCAGTATGCGGCCGGTGCAATTGGTGGCGTTGCGGTACCAGGTTATCTGGAAGAACCGGGTGTTGATGCCGAAAGTCGGACAGAAACCTTTGTGAGCCTGAAGGCCGAAGTTCACAACTGGCGTTGGGGGGGAATGCCCTTCTACCTTCGTACCGGGAAGCGGTTGGCCGTGAAGACGTCTGAAATTGTCATACAGTTTCGCCCTGTTCCGCATTCCATATTCCCGGGGGCAGCCGGGCGTGACCTGCAACCGAACCGTCTTGTCGTGCGGGTGCAACCCAATGAGGGTATTAAGCTGCACATGATGACCAAGGAGCCGGGGCCGGGTGGAATGCGGTTCCGCGAGACGCCCCTGAACTTGAGTTATTCCGATGTCTTCAAGCAGAGAACACCGGATGCTTACGAGCGTTTGCTTCTGGACGTTGTGCGTGGCAACCCTACCCTCTTCATGCGGCGTGACGAGGTTGAAGCCGCTTGGCAATGGATCGAGCCCATTCTCGATGGCTGGGCCCGCCATGATATGGTTCCCCGTCCTTATGCAGCGGGCACGTGGGGGCCTTCTGCGTCTGTTGCAATGATTGAACGTGATCTAAGATCGTGGCATGACGACGCGGAGATGCACCGATGAGCAACACCATGACTTCAGCCTTGGCTGTTTTCCCAGACGCAACGACATTAGCGGAATCAGCAGCCTCCTTGGTGGCTGATTCCCTGTCGGATGCTGTTTCAGTCCGTGGCTGGGCTTCTTTGGTTGTGCCCGGGGGGCGGACGCCGGCACAGTTCCTGTCATGTCTTTCTACGGCCGTTCTGCCATGGGATCGGGTGTCTGTCACGTTGACGGATGAGCGTTGGGTTGGTCTTGATGATGCCGGCAGCAACGAGGCCATGGTCCGTCGCAACTTGCTGACAGCATTTGCCCGGCGTGCGCAGCTGGTTCCTCTTTATACCGGGGAAAGCTCCCCTGCTGAGGGCATTGCATCGGTAGACCGTGCTCTTGGGGCTTTTGATGATGCCTTTGATATGGTTGTCTTGGGTATGGGAGAAGATGGCCATATTGCTTCTCTTTTCCCTGGTGAGCCGACATGGCCACAGCCGGCTGAAGGCATTGCCGCAGGCCAGTTTTGCGTCCCTGCAATAGGTATTCCTGGCGGTCCGGAGCGGATCTCGCTCACGCTCGGGCGTCTGGTGAATGCCCGTTCTATTGTTGTGCTTGCAACAGGGGAAAGCAAACGCCGCCTGTGGGAGGATATGGAGGCGGGTGGTCCGTCAGCTTCCCTGCCAATTGGTGCCCTGCAGGCCAGTGTGCGTTGTCCGTTGACGGTCCTTTGGTGCCCTTGACGCATATGGTTCTGGTGTTGTTTCAGAGGACGTTATGACTATCCATCCTGGTATTGCTTCTGTTACCCGCCGTATTGCTGAACGCAGTCGGGAAACTCGTCATGCTTATTTGCAGCGCCTGCGTGCTGCCCGGGGTGCCTCCCGTCCTAGCCGCATGGAGCTTGGCTGCAGCAATTTTGCCCATGGCGTTGCGGCTTGCGAAGCCCATCAAAAGCAGGTTTTGATGGCGCCAGAGGCTCCGGGTATAGGCATTGTGACGGCGTACAACGATATGTTGTCTGCGCATCAGCCTTTTGAGACCTATCCGCAGATTCTGCGTGCGGCTGTTGCGTCAGCCGGTGGGTTTGCCCAGGTTGCCGGTGGGGTTCCCGCAATGTGTGACGGGATTACCCAGGGGCGGGCGGGTATGGAGCTCTCCTTGTTCAGTCGGGATGTCATTGCCATGGCTACGGCTGTGGCATTGTCGCATGATATGTTCGACGGCGCTTTGTTGCTTGGGGTTTGCGACAAGATCGTTCCCGGGCTGGTGACCGGTGCCTTGTGCTTTGGCCATCTGCCAATGATTTTTGTACCGGCAGGTCCTATGCCTTCCGGTATTTCTAATGCAGAAAAAGCCAAGGTCAGGCAGGAGTTTGCTTCCGGCCGTGTCGGGCATGATGAACTGCTTGCTGCGGAAATGGCTGCTTATCATGCACCGGGGACCTGTACCTTCTACGGCACGGCCAACTCCAATCAGATGCTGATGGAGATTATGGGGCTGCATTTACCTGGCGCTTCGTTTGTTGCCCCGGGAACAGCGCTGCGGCATGCCCTCACGGAAGAAGCTGGGCGGCGCGTAACCGCTATGGCCCGTGGTGAGGAAATGGCTCCGATCGGTGAAATTATCGACGAGAGAGTTATCACCAATGCCTTGATTGGTCTGCTTGCGACAGGGGGATCCACAAACCACACCCTCCATCTTGTTGCTATGGCGCGTGCTGCCGGGCTTGTTCTGGACTGGCAAGATTTTTCCGACCTGTCTGCAATTATTCCCCTTCTGGCCAAGGTTTATCCGAATGGAGAGGCAGATGTGAATGCCTTCCATGAGGCAGGTGGGATGGCGTTTTTGATCCGGGAGCTCCTTGAAAACGGGATGCTGCATGGGGACGTCATGACGGTTGCCGGCCTTGGTCTTGAGCGCTATACGCGGACTCCTGTACTCCGGGATGGTACTCTGGTTTATGTGGATCTTGCCCGTGACAGCGCTGATCCAGCTGTGCTGACAACGGTTGGGCGTCCTTTTGCCCCGGATGGGGGATTGAAAGTGCTGTCGGGGAATTTGGGACGCGCTGTTATCAAGACATCGGCGGTCAAGCCCGAGAACCGTGTTGTTGAGGCTCCATGCCGTGTTTTTGATTCCCAGGAGGCGATGCTGCAAGCATTCCAAGCTGGCGAGTTGAACCGTGATGTTGTGTGTGTTGTCCGTTTTCAGGGCCCTAAGGCCAACGGCATGCCCGAGTTGCACAAGCTAACACCGCCGCTTGGGGTTCTTCAGGATCTTGGCTACAAGGTTGCACTGGTGACTGACGGGCGTATGTCCGGGGCATCAGGCAAGGTTCCGGCCGCCATTCACGTCACGCCCGAGGCACTAGATACAGGTATGATTGGATATGTCCAAGATGGCGACATCATTCGGCTGGATGCGGTGGCTGGCGTTCTGGAGCTGAAGGTTGATCCCTCTCTTCTGCATGCTCGGTCCGTTCCATCTGCTCCTGTGGATCAGCGTTTTGGTACCGGGCGCGAGCTGTTTGCACCCTTCAGGCAGTTGGCTGGTGGCGCGGAAGAGGGGGCAGGTATATTCCGTTTTGATGGGCGTGTCTGAGCCTGTCTGTCCCTGCTTATAATTATCTTGAGACGTTGCTGGGAGCCGTACGGTGGTATTGCTCCCAACTTCTGAGGAACTCTGTTTCTATGATTCCAAGATAATGTCGCTGTAATTGATCACTATGTTGTTTTTCGCACTCTTGATCGTACACTCTTTGCCTTGCCAGCTTTTCTGGATCTGATACCAGATTGCAGGCTAGCCTGACATAGTCGTCTAGGTTCTTGGCATTTAGAGGGTTATTATATTCCTCTGTATTATCAGCTTGGTGCAGACGCAAAATCTTGACGCCCATTGCCATGAGGAGTCTGGTTGTTGTGCCGCCGCGATAGTGCAGGGGATCGAGAACAACATCGATGCCTCGACAGAATGTGAACCACTCTGTTAAAGGCATTTCCTCGCGCAGGTCTATCCGATCAACAGGGCAGTTATCGGCAGCGAAGTCATGTAGAATGATTTTCCGTGTTTCCGGGTTGTCTGCTCCCGGAGCGATGACAGTCAACCGTGCCGTTGGACATACATCAAGGATGCGTCCCCACAGGCGTCGAGTCTCAGAATCAACTTTCATATATTTGTTGACAGAGCCGAACAGTGGCCACCCCCGTTGCAGCATAGGAAGGGGGCTTGGACGCCAGCACTCTTTTGGCGCATTAATTTCTGATGGTCCTACTTGATCCCACAGGCGCTCCACGCTGTATTCCTGCTCATCAGTTCTTTTGGGGGGATTGCCGTAGAGAGGACGGCTGTCAACCCGGGTTAGTCCGGTTGTTCCGGGGTAACCAAGCATACTGACCTGCAGGGGTGCCGGCTTCCAAGCAAACAGGGGCAGCATATTGCCCGCAGTATGACCGGCCAGATCAATCAGAATGTCAATGTGGTGCTTTTGTATCAACCGTGCAGCTTGTTCATGGTCTTGTGGCAGGGTGTACCACTGGTCCGTCATTTCTCTCAGTCGTTGGGTTGTCTCGTCAATCCGGCGTGGAATATGGAAGCCGATAACCTCGAACTGTGATCGATCATGCCGTATAAAGAGCGGTTCTACAAACAAGCTAATGGCATGGTGGCAGAAATCAGGTGAAACATACCCGATACGCAGACGTTTCTTGAGACCTGCTGCCATGTGGTGGGGGAGGGGCGTGATCTGCCGTTCCCAGAACAGGCCAAAATGACGGTGATCCTGAAAGACATCTTCGGGGCTTGCTTCGTTGTCATGCAGACTGAGGAACAGGGCATTGCTCCATAGTTGCCAGTCAAGAGGATGTAGTTCTGCTGCACGTTTCCATGCCAGCCTAGCCTGTGTAGTATGGCCGAAGTGTGCCTCTATTTCACCCGTCAAGGCGCACGTCTGCCATGTCTCGCCCACTTTCCGGATCAATGTCTTGGCCTGTGCACGTGCACCGTCAAGATTGCCTTCCTTGGCTTCCAGCCGGGCAAGCCGCATCAGGGCTTCCGGCGTATCCGGCGCCTTTTGAAGGTAGAGACGTAGATGAGTAATGGCTCCGACCGTATCACCATGTGTTGCTGCAAATTCGGCATCAAGGCGCTCACACAGGGGATGATCAGGCATCAGCATGCTGATTGTACCGCGCAAGGCAGATGCTTCCTGTATCCGGCCTGCGTCAATCAGTCCCAGACACAGGTTGAAGAGTGCTTCTTGACATGGATGAGCAGCGTGGAGTGCCTCTTCCCAGGCTTTGATGGCGTCTTCCTTGCGTCCTTCCTCGTGATGGATATTACCAATGTTGAACCACGCATGGCCACTGCTTGGATCTAGGGCCAAGACATGCTTATAGTGTGTGATGGCAGCATCGGTTTGTCCGGTTTTGCGCAAAGCCATGGCCAGCGAAAAATGAGCGGCAGCATTCCCCGGATGATGTTGCAGGTATGTTTCCAGCATGGCTATAGCCTGTCCCGGCTTCTGGAGTGCCAGAAGAAGTTCACCGGCTTCGTGTCCTAGGACAGGATGGGTCGGGGCATCCTGCGCTGCGCCCACCAACCAGGGAAGAGCTTGTTCTCGTTGCCCTGAACCGGACAGGAGAAGGCCGAATAGGCGTCGCCCCTCTATGTGTCGTGGCTCTTTATCTATCAACGTTGTCAGGTATTGCAGGGCTTCTTGGTGCCGCTGTTGCTCCAATGCATTGACGACAGATTGGAACAGGGAGTCCTGCAAGGAAGTCATCAGTTTTTGTTCCCCGTATTGTCGGCGGGCAAGGTATTTCACTGGTGAAGGATTTCATCTGTTTTGTGGTGGGGCAAGCCTGTTGTGAGTGGAGATATCTGTGCTCGTCACAATACGGCCATTTTTTGATAATAGGGCAATTGAGTGCTCTGAATTATTTAGAGACATTTCTTTATGGGGTTTGGGGCAGGAGTGCGAAATCGGGTGCGTGAGTTTTTCGGGTTAAGTGCGATACGAGACATCATTCCGGTCGTCGTGAATTTTTTTGGAACCGCTGTTGGTTTTGTCGCAGTCGGCTTGTGCCTTCTGATGATCCGGGCGGAGCTTTCCCATGATACATGGGTCCGTAACAGCGAACGGGCGTATCGTCTCCATATGGTGATTTCACCGCCTGGTGCCCAAACAATTCCACTGCCTTCTGTCAGCCTACGCTTGGCCGAAGCCGTCGGGCAACTTTCCGGTGTTGAGGATGTGACGCGCCTGTCGCGTGAAACACTGGTCATTGCGCGCCATGGAACACGGTATTCAGAAACAGTCCAGGTTGTTGACCCGAACTTCCTTGATGCTTTTGGTCTGGGTCTGAGCGAAAGAACCGGTCCAACTGTTCTGGATGCACCCGGCAGTGTTGTTCTTACCCGCGAAGCCGCGCAGAAATACTTCGGGAATATAAATGCCGTAGGGCAGGTCCTTGAGCTTGATACAGGCGACAGCTTGCGGGTAACAGGGGTTCTGGATCCGGTCCCCCGGAATACGCATCTTGACCTGAATATCCTTGTAAGCAGCAGAAGCCCCTTTACGGCTCTGAACCAGCAAAGTCGCTTGGCCAGTCCCAGCAAAGGTAGTGCCTACACCTATTTCTGGCTCAGGGATGGCGTCGGAGCGAAGGACATGGCATCCCGGCTTTCCGGTCTTCTGGCCATAACCCCGGTCATGCCGCCGGAAGCGATGGCCGTTGTCAAACCGGCCCTCGGTATGATGCCTGTTTCGGAGATTCACCTGAATTCTTTTCCGGCCGGTGAGTTGAAGCCGGGAGGAAGCCGGACGATGCTTGGCATTCTGGCTGCAATTGCCGTAACAATCACAGTGATTGTCTGTATTAACTTCTCTGTTCTGATGATGTCCCGTACCGAGGCGCGAACCCTTGAATACGGGGTGCGTCGGACGTTCGGTGCAACCAGGCTTCAGGTTGTTTTTGGCAGTCTTCGAGAAGGGACTGTGGTAACCATCGCAGCGATGGCGCTCGCTGCTGCAATCATTGTGGCTGGGCACCCGATTGTTGCCGGTCTGTCTGGCGCGACCGTACTGGTGGGTATGTCCGATTTCCTTGTCCTGTTGGTGCCGCCGCTTGTCGTTGCTCTTGTGGCGGGCATGGCAGTCATACTGCCCGCGAATGCAGCAGCTCGAATGTCTCCGGTGGAGACTCTCAAACAAGACATGCCGCAGCGAAAGGTCACGTGGGAGACGATTCCCGTCGTGGTACAGTTTTCACTGACAACCATCATCGCTGTCCTCTCGCTTGTTGTCGCCGAGCAGACCTCTTTTGCCGTTCGCAGTAGTGTTCAGGCTGCAGGAACCGGCGTTTTCATCATTGATGCGGGGGCAACGGGCCTGCCGCCTTCAGCCTTGGCGACATTTCGCGATGAGGCCCGTCGCATTCCGGGCGTTCGCTCTGTATCTCTGTCAGAGATTGTGCCAACGAACTTCAGTACATCGATGCTGTCACTGAGGAACCAAGGCCAGGCAGCGCCAAGTAGTTTTTCGTCAAATTCGGTAGATTCGTCTTTTTTCGAGGCGTTTGGTCTTGAACCAATAGCAGGACGGTTGTTTGCCGACCCCACAGCCGGGCAGGCTGATGTGCAGGGCATTGTGCTCAGCGAGGCGGCTCTACCTGCGCTCGGGTTCCGGGACGCGCAATCGGCCATTGGTGCCACAGTTGTTTCAACATGGTCGGAGGAACCCGTTTCTTTCGAGGTTCTGGGGGTGGTTCCCGACATGACCATGAAATCGGTTGATGCCCCTCTTGAACGGATGGTCTACTTCTCCGTCGGTGGAAACGGCAGGTTTATAGCGATTGCACTCGACAATCCGCAGGATGCGTCCATGATGGATCAGATCATAGCCCGCTGGCGGGAGATTTGTAACGACGCCGTGCTCAATGGCCGTTTTCTGGACGACCGACTTGCCGATCTCTATCGGCCTCTTGAGAAGACGAAGCAGGCTCTCTTTGCTCTCAGTCTTGTTGCCATGGCCACATCGTGCTTGGGCGTCTATGCACTGACATCGCTTCTGTCAATCCGGCAGCGTCGCGAGGTCGGTATCCGCCGTGCGCTGGGAGCCACGCGGAGCAATGTCACGGCTTATCTTTCAATGCGGTTCTTGATGCCGGTCATTGCGGGTATCGTCCTGGGAATACCGGTTTCGGTCGGGATCGCTCTTTCGTGGTTGAGTGGTTATACCCATCGAATCGCCTTGGGTCCGTCTCCATTTCTGGCATCTGCAACCGGGGTCATGATGATCGGAATGGTGGCCATGGTGCACCACACAATCCGGCTGTCTGGCACCGAACCAGCGTCAGCACTGCGACAGTAGGCGGTCAACCATGCGGCTCTTGTTCTGGCGTGATCAGCTGGTGGACGAAGACCCGGGCAGGGTTGTTTTGCTTGCGACCGACCGGCCTGTCCAGCGTCGTCGCCGTTGGCCCTATATGGTCAGTGGTACGGCAGTGCTGCTTGTTGCCGGTCTGGTGGCTCTCTATGTCCTGTCAAGCCGGGCCGCCTCGACCCTTGCGGTGTCACCGGAAGGATTGACGATTGCGACAGCCACAACAGGGCCCTTCACTGAATTCATTCCCCTGCGAGGCCGCATTTTGCCGCGGGAGACCGTTTATCTCGACCTTGTGCAGGAGGGACGTGTTGAAGAGATCTTTCAGCGTGCCGGCGATTATGTCGAGGTTGGTGCTCCTCTTGTCAGGACCTCAAATCCAACGCTGGAGCTGTCGATCTCAACGCAGGAATCCAACGCGATCAATCATCTCGATCAACAGATGTCGCTCCGGTTAAGTCTCTCGCAGGCGCTCGGCAACGCTGAAGCCGAGCTGAAAGAGGCGACATACCGGGTCGAACAGTTGCAGCGGACATATACGATGCAGAAGCAGTTGTCGGAGAGAGGCGTCAGCCCGGCAGCCAAGGAAAAAAGCCTTGGCGAGGATCTTGCCTACTGGACAGCTCTTTCTGAAATTCGAAGTCGCGCGCTTGAGCGTACCAAGTTGCAAGCTGAGGAGATCGAGCGTTCCATCAGCGAGACATCCCGCCGTCTTGATGAAACGATCCATACTGCCAGGTCACAGCTTGATGCCCTGACCTTGCGGGCGCCGATTACGGGCTATCTTACGCACCTTGATGTCAGTTTGGGGCAGCACCTTACAGCCGGGCAATCCGTAGGACAGATTGACAATAACGAGGGTTTCAAGGTCGAGGCACAGCTTGATGAGTTTTACCTTGACCGTGTCCGGATTGGACAGAGGGTTCTTGGGTCGATTGGTGGTGCCGATGTAGTGTTGACCGTCACGCGCATTTCCCCGCGTATTACGGAGGGGAAGTTCAAGGTTGAGGCTGATTTTGCCTCGTCTGTTTCCCTCCCGGGTGTCACGCGGGGGCAGGCGATCACCGGTCGGCTGGAGCTGGCGCAGCAGAACGACAGCATTTTGACAATTCCGCTGGGGGCGTTCTGGGAAACAACCGGAGGCAACTGGGTCTTTGTTGTCGATGGATCAACCGCTACCCGAAGGACTATCAAGGCTGGTCGCCGAACTGTTGACGCCGTAGAGGTGCTTGAGGGTCTCACCGAGGGGGAACGCATCATAACGTCAAGTTATCAGGGATTCGATAACTACCGGAACCTGACCCTGAACTAGGAGTTTGCAGTGTGATACGATTGGAAAACGTCGGAAAGACCTATCGGACGTCGGAAATGGAAACCCGGGCTCTGACAAACGTAAGCCTTGATATTGATGGTGGTGAGTTTGTTTCGATTATGGGGCCTTCAGGCTCGGGGAAATCGACCTTACTCAGCATTCTCGGTTTGCTAGATACTCCGAGTGAAGGAACGATCCAGTTCGGGAATACGACGGTTAGCGAAGAACGTGACAGCTTGTTGACGGAACTGCGCCGCAAACACATCGGGTTCGTGTTCCAGGCATTCAACCTGATCCCGCACCTCAGTATCGAACGGAATGTGGAGCTGGGGTTGGTCTATCGGGGTGTCGGGAAGGCAGAACGCCGCAAGCGCAGTCTGGACGTACTGAAATCTGTGGGGCTGGAGGCCCGGGCAAAGCATTATCCGGCTCAGCTGTCGGGTGGACAGCAGCAGAGAGCCGCCATTGCACGAGCCCTTGTGGGGGATCCCACTATCATTCTGGCTGATGAGCCGACCGGAAATCTCGACAGCCAGAATGGTGAACAAATTCTCGATATGCTGCAGGGCATAGTCGCCAGCGGCAAAACGGTTGTGATGGTCACACATGACGAACGGCAGGCGCAGCGGGCGCACAGGACAATCTCTATGAAGGACGGTCGTATTGTCCTGTAAGTGCTGTTATGAGGATCTCAGGCTTCCAGCTTTCTGAGCCGTGCCGCAAAGAATCCATCCATTCCGCCGTTCTCACTGTTGTGGACAGGCATGGTTCGCAACCAGCCTTCCGGTGTGATCAGGGCGCTTAATCCCCCTGTCTCTTCGGCAGTAACGGGGACACCCTCTACAGGCAGGCCCGCTGACAGGGCACTTGCGACAAGCTCCTCTCCTTCAGCTTTTTGCAGGGAGCATGTGCAGTATACGACAAGCCCTCCGGGACGAACCATGTCAACCGCAGCGCGCAGTAGCTCTGTTTGCGTTGCGACTAGGTTCCGCACATCATCAGGTCGCTTGTGGCGGGCAACGTCCGGATGACGGCGGATCGTGCCGGTTGCTGAGCAGGGGGCATCTAGCAACACACCATCGACCAGTGTATCCGGCTTCCATTGGGTTGCATCCGCATCGACAAGAGTTGCGCTCAATCCCAGTCGTTCCAAGTTGCTGGCAACCCGGCGAAGGCGGCGTGCCGATCGGTCAACCGCGGTGATTGTAGCTCCGGCAGAAGCCAGCTGCATGGTCTTGCCGCCCGGTGCAGCGCAGAGATCAATGATCGTTTTGTTACGGACATCACCCAGTAAACGTGCGGGCAGCGAGGCGGCTGCATCCTGTATCCACCATTGGCCCTCATCGAATCCCGGCAGGTCAGCAACATTGCCACCCATGACACGCCGCAGAGTGCCGAACGGCAGAATGGTTGCCTCTAGTCGTGTGGCCCATACGGCCTGATCCTGGTCCGGACGGAGTGTGATATCCAAGGGGGCTTCAGACAGGTGTGCAAGCCCAATCTGGCGGGCTGTTTCTTCCCCCCATGTCTTGCTCCAATCCTGCCAGAGCCACTTGGGTGTATTGAAACGTGGAGCGTCAACAGAGTCCGAAATACGGGACCCATCCCTGGATATGCGGCGCAGTACAGCATTTGTCAGGCCAGCATAAGGCGCAAAGCGCCCGCGTTTGACCAGCTCGACCGATGTATCAACAACAGCGTGGACCGGGGTCTCAAGAAACAGAAGCTGAGCTGCCCCTAGACGAAGCACATCCCGTACCGTAGCCAGTTTGGCTGGCATAGGTTTGTCCAGGCACTGATTGATGACAAGGTCAATTTGCCCCAAGCGCCGCAACGTTGTGGCGACAAGCATGCGGACAAAGGCCCGGTCTCTTGATTCAAGAGCCTGGCTGAGCGCATCGGCCTGTTCATCAAGGGGGCGGCTGTCTCGCAGGACAGCCTGAAACACGGCCAAGGCAACAGAGCGGTTTTTCGGTAAGTCAGTCATAATGCGCACCATGACCAACCTTGCGGCAGAATCAAGTGCTATTTGCGAGAAAGTGCATTGTTTTTGTACATCCGTGAAATAACCTGCGACTTCCCTTGGTCCGGAAATTCATACCAATTCATTGATATTCAATGATTAAACAATCTTTAACAAAACTGTCATGATCCTGTCATGAATATGACGCGGACAGGCGCTATAGTGAGGTAGGTCCGGTGATCCCAATAAAAACAGGCTGTTGCATATGCCGGGCCCTGCGTTTTGGGTGTATTTCAGGAGGCTCCTGTGAGTTCTGGAAAACGTGCTCTGGTTGCTGCGGCTGTGGCCCTGACAACCCTGTCCGGTACGGCTCTTGCCCGTGACCAGATCCGCATCGTCGGATCATCCACAGTTTATCCCTTTTCGACGGTTGTGGCCGAGAACTTTGGCAAAAGGAGCCAGTTCAAGACACCGATCATAGAGGCGACGGGGTCCGGTGGTGGTTTCAAGTTGTTTTGTGCGGGGCTTGGCCCATCACATCCTGATATCACCAATTCCTCGCGCCGGATCAAGCGATCCGAGATAGACGCCTGTGCCCGCAATGGCGTTACAGACATTGTCGAGGTCAAGATTGGCTATGATGGTATTGTGCTGGCCAACTCCAAGGCTTCTGCCCCTTTGTCCGTAACGCGTGAACAGCTTTTTCTTGCCTTGGCGCGGGATGTTCCGGTCAAGGGAACCTGGGTCGCAAATCCGTACAAGATGTGGTCTGATATTGATTCTGCCCTTCCCGCAAAACCCATAGAGGTTCTGGGTCCGCCGCCAACATCGGGGACTAGGGATGCTTTCGTTGAGCTGGTCATGGATGTGGCATGCGAGAAGCTGCCTGAAACCCACGCACTGAAGGCAGCCGGTCGTGATGTAAAAGCGGCTTGTCAGGCGCTGCGTGAAGATGGTGCCTATATCGAGGCCGGGGAGAACGATAACTTGATCGTTCAGAAGCTGGGAGCCAATCCAGATGCCTTTGGTATCTTTGGGTATTCTTTCCTGGAAGAGAACGGGGACAAGGTGCAGGGTGCCCGGATTGATGGTCAGATACCAACGTTTGAAAATATTGCGTCTGGCACTTACCCGGTCAGCCGTCCTCTTCAGTTTTATGTGAAGAAGGCCCACGTCGGCACCATTCCCGGGATCGAGGCTTTTCTCAAGGAGTTTACATCCGAGAAGGCATGGGGCCCTGACGGGTATCTGAGTGACAAGGGGCTTGTTCCGATGCCTGATGCAGAGCGCGCATGCTGGGCTGCCTCTGTTACGGGGTTGACCAAGCTGGACATCAGCAGTTTCTGAAAGTAACAGGGCGAAAGCCGTTTGCGGGTATGTCCACTTGTTCCCGGTGATACTCTGTGGCAGAGAGTAGACCTTCGGCGCTATCGGTCAATGTGCCCGCAAACGGCAAACAAGGCTTCCATGCAAATATTCATACTGTTTCTCATTATCTCCCTGCTCTCCTTGAGCAGTTTCTGGCTTGGGCGGCGGCGCTCCCTTCGCTTGGTTAGTGGGGAGACCCACAGGTTGCACAGTTTGCCTGTTTACTATGGTCTTTATGTGGCGTTATGGGTTGGCATTCCCGCATTGCTCTTGCTTCTCGCGTGGTTCTTTGCGGAAGACAAAGTCATAACCAGCCTTGTTCTGGCGGAAATATCGCCGGGTATCCTAGCCGGTACCAGTGGTCCCGATCCGGCCCGCGTGAGTCTGGTCCTGAATGATATTCGCAATATTGTCTCAGGGGCTTCTGCATTCTCGCCTGTCCCCGAGATCCAGTCAGCAGCCCTGCGTTATGCTTTCCTGAAGCAGACAAGCTTTTCGCTGGTTATTCTGGTCTCGCTCGCCACAGCGGTTATCAGCGGCTTTTTTGCGCTCAGATGGGTTACCCCACTGTTCCGTGCGCGCAACCGTGTAGAAAATGCCGTCAAGGCTTTTATGATTGGTTGTTCGATCATTGCGATCTTGACCACTGTGGGTATCGTTCTGTCACTTTTGGTTGAGAGCTGGCGGTTCTTTGGCCATGTGGCCCCTGTTGATTTTCTCTTTGGGCTGGAATGGAGCCCGCAGACTGCCATGCGTGCGGATCAGGCCGGTTCATCGGGAAGCTTTGGTGCTGTTCCCCTGTTTGCTGGTACATTGCTGATTTCGTTGATTGCAATGTTGGTGGCTGTACCAGTGGGTTTGATGGCCGCTATTTATATGGCGGAGTATGCACCAGCCCGCGTTCGTGGTGTGGTCAAACCTGTCTTGGAAATTCTGGCAGGCATTCCCACGGTTGTGTACGGATTTTTTGCAGCGTTGACCGTTGCGCCTCTTTTTCGTGGGATTGGGCATGACATCGGCCTGACCATTTCATCAGAAAGTGCCTTGGCTGCCGGGATCGTGATGGGAATCATGATCGTTCCCTTTGTGTCCTCGCTCTCGGATGATGTGATTACAGCCGTGCCGCGTGCCATGCGCGAGGGATCTTATGGTTTGGGGGCGACACGTTCGGAAACCATCAGGCGCGTGGTGTTGCCTGCGGCGTTGCCTGGCATTGTCGGCGGAATTCTGCTGGCTGTATCCCGCGCTATTGGTGAAACCATGATTGTTGTGATGGCCGCGGGTCTGTCTGCTAATCTGACGGCCAATCCTTTCGAGGCCGTGACGACCGTGACGGTGCAGATTGTGACGCTTCTGGTCGGTGACCAAGAGTTTGACAGCCCCAAGACCCTTGCGGCCTTTGCTCTTGGACTTGTCCTGTTTGTTATGACCCTTGCCTTGAATGTTGTTGCCCTTCACGTGGTACGCAAGTACCGGGAACAGTACGAGTAGATGAGTATGTCCAACACTGTACCTGATCAAGCTGTCTCTACGGGGCGCAGGCTACCACAACACCGCATTGCCGATGTTGTCAATGCAGGTCTGCGTCGTCGCTATGCTGCCGAGATGCGTTTCCGTTTTTGTGGCTTGATGGCTGTTGCCGTGTCACTAGCCATGCTGGGGGTTCTGTTTTCCAGCATCTTGGGATCTGGTCTCGGAGCCTTCCAGCAAACTAGGATATCCTTGGACATCACGTTTGATGCGAGCGTTATTGATCCGGATGGGGCGCGTGATGTCGGTGCTTTGTCTGACGCGGATTATGATGCCTTGGTCAAGACCGCCCTGCGGGATCTTTTCCCCGATGTTCAGGCCCGCCGTGACCGACGTGAGTTGTATTCACTTGTCTCAACCGGTGCAGCTTATCAGCTTCGTGATATGGTTTTGGCAGATCCACTGCTGATCGGGAAGACGGTGCGCGTTGATGTTTTGGCTTCTGCTGATATGGATATGCTGGCCAAGGGCAACATCGCTCGCGATATTCCTGAAAGTGCCCGCCGGGTTAGTGATCAGGAAATTGCTTGGTTTGATCACTTGTCGGATACGGGCCGTATCTCGCGAGTTTTCAATCAAACACTTTTTACAGCCGGTGACAGCAGGCAACCGGAACTAGCGGGAATTCAGGGTGCCTTGATTGGCTCCCTCTTGACCCTTGCGGTGACATTAGCTCTTAGCTTTCCCATCGGGGTTGGTACGGCGATTTACCTTGAAGAGTTTGCTCCGCGTAATCGTTGGACAGACTTGATCGAGGTGAATATCAACAATTTGGCCGCTGTTCCTTCTATTGTGTTCGGCTTGTTGGGGCTTGCTGTGTTTCTGCAGGTTTTCGGTCTGCCGCGTTCAGCTCCCTTGGCAGGGGGTCTGGTTCTGACGCTGATGACATTGCCCACCATCATTATTGCAGCGCGTACAGCCTTGAAATCTGTTCCACCCTCCATTCGCGAGGCGGCGCTGGGGATGGGGGCGTCAAAGTTGCAGATGATTTTCCATCATGTTTTGCCTCTGGCTATGCCGGGCATGCTGACTGGTACCATTATCGGGATGGCGCAGGCATTGGGTGAGACTGCGCCTCTGTTGATGATTGGGATGGTGGCCTTTGTAGCCGATGTTCCGGGTTGGATCACTGATCCATCAACCGTTCTGCCTGTTCAGATCTATCTTTGGGCAGACAGCCCCGAGCGGGCATTTGTAGAGCGTACATCTGCGGCTATTATCGTTCTGCTTGGCTTCTTGATTGTTATGAATGCAGCCGCGGTTTTGCTGCGCAAGAAATTTGAAAGACGTTGGTAGGTTATGGCTGACATGATTGAAAACCATATAACATCAGGTTCTCCCCTGGCCTTGGAGGGGGAGGTGGCCAAGGTTGCGGCCCGTGATGCTCATGTTTTTTACGGAGACAAGCATGCTATCAAGGGGGTGAGCCTTGATATCCGTGAAAACGAGGTCACGGCCTTTATTGGCCCTTCTGGCTGCGGAAAATCAACATTCCTGCGGACCCTGAACAGGATGAATGATACGATTGACGGGTGCAGGGTGTCGGGTTTGATTACCCTTGACGGTGAAGATGTCTATGATCGTCGTGTCGATGTCGTGCAGCTGCGGGCTCGTGTCGGCATGGTGTTCCAGAAGCCTAACCCCTTCCCGAAATCAATATATGAGAATGTGGCCTATGGTCCGCGCATTCATGGGTTGGCAGGAACGCGTGACGAGCTGGATGAGATTGTGCTTGCCAGTCTGGAGCGTGCGGGTCTGCTGAATGAAGTCAAGGATCGCCTTGATTCCCCTGGAACCGGATTGTCGGGGGGGCAGCAGCAGCGCCTGTGTATTGCCCGTGCTATTGCGGTCAGTCCTGAAGTAATTCTTATGGATGAGCCGTGTTCGGCCCTGGATCCTATTGCAACAGCGAAGATCGAGGAATTGATCGATGAGCTACGTGAGAACTTTACCATCGTTATTGTGACCCATTCCATGCAACAGGCCGCCCGTGTGTCACAGCGAACGGCTTTCTTTCATCTGGGTACCTTGGTTGAATGCAACGATACCGAACAGGTCTTTACCAATCCGGTACATAAGCTGACGCAGGGTTATATTACAGGCCGTTTTGGTTAATAGGCCACGGTATCCACAGCGCGGGGAAACAGCTATGTCCGGTACCGAGATGCATACAGTTCGCTCTTTTGAAGACGAACTTAACCAATTATCCGATATTATTTTGCGGATGGGTGGCATGGCCGAGGCACAGCTTACGGCGGCGGTCCAAGCCCTCGTTCGGCGAGATTCTCTGGCAGCGACAGATATTATTGTTGCAGATCATCGTATTGATGCTCTGGAGCAGGATATCCACGCGCTTGCGGTGCGTATTCTGGCCCTGCGTCAGCCCATGGCCGATGACCTGAGGGCCATTGTCAGTGCCCTGAAAATCTCAGCTGACCTAGAGCGGATTGGGGATTATGCAGCCAATGTTGCCAAAAGAGTTCTGGTGATCAATCAATTGCCGCCTGTTCCGGCATTGGCTTCTATTCCCCTGATGGGGCGCTTGGTGCAAGAAATTATCAAGGAAGTTCTTGATGCCTATGTCGAGCGGGACGTTGAGAAAGCCTTGGGTGTATGGCACCGGGATCAGGAGGTTGACGAGCTTCATACCAGCATGTTCCGGGAGCTGGTGTCCCTGATGATGGAGGATCCCCGCAATATAACAGCGTGTACGCACCTTATGTTTGTTGCCAAGAATATAGAACGGATTGGGGACCATGCGACGAACATTGCCGAAACCGTACATTTTCTGACTGTGGGGCGCGTACTGCCCATGTCGCGGCCTAAGGGCGATCAGGCTGGTGAATTTATGGCTCCTGTTCAGCCTTCTGGTTCTTCCCGGGACACATAGGGCAATGAAATTCCGGATTATGATTGTTGAGGATGAACCTTCTCTTGTGACCATGCTGCGCTACAATCTTGAGAAGGAAGGGTATGCCGTTGATGAGGCCTACGATGGGGAGCAGGCAGTGACCGCTATTCGTGCCGGCTTGCCTGATCTTGTCCTTCTGGACTGGATGTTGCCTGGACTATCGGGTCTAGAAGTGTGTCGTCGTTTGCGACGCCGCCCAGAAACAGCACACATACCGGTTATCATGATTACGGCCCGTGGGGAAGAAGCCGACAAGATACGCGGTCTTGATACGGGAGCTGATGATTATCTGACCAAGCCATTCTCTGTGCCCGAGCTTTTGGCCCGGACCAAAGCGCTTTTACGGCGGGCACAACCGGCTCGCAGCCGCGATACCTTGTCGTATGGTGATGTGGTGATGGATCTTGTTTCACTGCGGGTGGAACGATCAGGACAGCCTGTTCATCTGGGGCCGACTGAATTTCGTTTATTGCGGTTCCTGATGGAGAATCCCGGGTGTGTGTTCTCGCGTGAAGAGCTGCTGAACCGGATCTGGGGGCAGGACATTCATGTCGAGGTCAGAACAGTAGACGTTCACATTCGACGTTTGCGCAAGGCCTTGGACAAGGGGAATGGGATGAATCTGATCCGTACGGTGCGATCAGCTGGTTACGCACTTGACGAGCGTGAGTGACTGTTTTCTTTTCTCAGACTGAGAAACAGGGCACAGCAAGCATCCTTGTAAAACAGAATTATGGGCGATGCTGTGCCCTGCTGATGATTCTCCTAGATATCGTCTTATCGTATATCAATAGGCCAGCACATATCAGTGTCTGAGAAATCTGCAGTGCCGACAAGCACGGTCTCTGCCGTTTCATTCACGTCATCCGGATAGATGAAAAATTCATGCAGAGAGTTATCAGTTTCTATATGAGGTCCATCCAGAACAATGCGGTTTTCAATATCAAATACTGATCCTATAGATGCCGCCTGTGCTTCATAGGCGCTATAGGCCGTGGCATCAATTTTAGCTGCTGTTGGAAGATAGCGTTGTGTCATTTTCTCCTCCATTAATGGCAGGATTCTCTTTTCCCTGTTTTTGGTACAGGTAAAACGATGTTTGGTGACCATACGCTCCTTAAAGTTGCATGTACAGTTATAAATTTTTATACTTTATGTATCATCACGATATGGTGGTACTGCTTTTTTCGGGTGGTATAATTATGCCGTGTATGTCCTGTATGAAATTCACGTGTATTTGCGCGATATCCATGCTTTTGATGTCCCTACGTATGAGTTCATTTATATCATGCGCGGTCTTTATTCAGGGCAACAAGCTGTATAGCACTTCCCCGTGCAGAGGAACCGTCAAGCATGCAAGAAATGTAAGTACGCCTGCCAGAACAGCTAACCCAGCCTCACGCCATCGTAGGACAGTTGCTAATGTTACGACTATGCTGAAGGCAAAAATCCAGTGCTGTTCTCTGTCAATCGTATTCCTGAAGGCGGGTGTAATGGTAACAGCAGTCAGCGCGGCCAACAGGACAGATCCAAGAACAGGCAGGTGCCGTCCGAAAGAGGATGTCGGCTGCAAGATCGGAATGTTGCGCCATACAAACGGTAATGCCCTGCTGCCGTAGGTCAAGGCTGCAATTATGGCGATAGCGAGCCATAGCTGATTGTTTGTCCAGATCATTTTCTTATCCAGGTGGTTAACGCACCCGCCCCTGTACCCAAGAGTATTCCTGCTGCTGTATAATCCAACCAGGCTGCTGTACCGGCGATTACGGCTGATATCATCATCGGGCCTACGGAGTTTCGCGATACATTCAAAACCGTAATGGCCAAGAACAAAGCAGGAAGAGCAAAGCCCATTGCCTCTGCCACCGATGGGGCCAAGGACTCCAGCGCAGTTCCCAGAAAAGCCCCAGCAGCCGTTCCACTAACCCATGCAGCGTAGGATCCCAATGTCACTCCGGCAAGCCATCGGCTGCGCAGTTCAGCGCCTATATGACGAGAACCACTAACGGCTGTGGCAAAGACTTCATCGGTCAGGCCGAAAGCCAACAGCATATGGGTTCGATGACGGGCTGGAATTCTGGGGGCCAGTATTGACCCATATAACAGATGGCGAGCATTAAGGGCGGTGCAAAGCGCAATGACAAGTGCAACGGATGCCCCCGATGTTAGGGCGGCCAGAATGAGAAACTGACTCGCGCCCGCAAAAATGAGTGCAGAGATACTGGTTGTGATAACCGGCTCAAGCCCTGCAGCTGTTCCTGCCGTACCAAAAGCCATGGCAACCGGCAGGTAGCCAACTACAATAGGAAGAGAGGATCTTCCTCCACGTACCAAGGCGTGATCATATTCCGTCATTGTTTGCGGAATGTGAAGAGATGTGTTCCTGCGTCCCATTCCCCGTTCCCCTGTGTTTTGTACAGCCGTTGATGATGAACACAGCTAAAGCCTTCTGTATCAGCAAGAGCGACAAGGCGCTGTGCATATGTTTTTTGTTCAACTTCGTAGTCAAGGCCTGCGACTAGAGCCTGAAGTTCCAGAATGTGGAAGCGATAGAAAGCCATAAGCGGGTGACTGACTGGCTCCGGAAGAGGTATTTTGTCCACGATTTTGAAGAGATCCCGTACATACGATAAAGCACCGGGCAGCCGTGCAGTTGCTAAGGACAAGCAGACTGGTACGTGCCTGCGGAATGCACGGACAACCTCACCTTCTTCCGAAGACAGAAGAGCGTATGGAATTGGGACCAGCGTGTCAGCAACATAGTGAAGGTGATGCGCAACCAGATTCAGCTGCCGCTCCTCAACCGTTCTGAATGGGGCTATCATTTCATCGCTTACAACAAACGACGCACCATCAGCCAGTGTATCGGCTGTTGCGCGGAAGAAGAGAGCCGTATCTAGGTGGTGTGACGCACCCACGGATATAGCAGAGTCAAAGACAGGCCCTGTATTCTCAAAGCTGTCAATGCCGCATTGTAACATGGTAACGCCGGGATGACCCGAAAAGCGCTTTTGCAGATGCCGGAAAGCGGTTTCACTGGGATCAAGGGCTGTAACCTGTAGACTGGGCATCAGCTGTAGCAGCATTTCCAAAGGCAGGCCCGGGCCAGTTCCTATATCCAGAAGACGGGCGCGTGGTGAAACACCTGCTCTCTGGAGAGCGCCGGCCAGTGCCAGAACCTGACGGGCATACGCGGGGTGGACCAGTTCGTAGGCTTCGTATGCATCAACATCAATCCGGTCTTCAAACAGTATGCCGTCCCCTGTACGTGGTCTTGACCTGATAGCCGGATCCTTGCACGAAATACCGGATGGGGTTGAGGGAAGACCATGTAGGGTCAGTGCCTCTGCTGCCAAGGCAGCGTGCAGGGTTGGACCTGTTCCTGCAATCTGCATTAACTCCGCTCTTGTTATGGGATCAAGGGCAGGGAAGGCGGTGTTGTCTGCTGCCATCTGCGCCATACGGTATGCTGTGCCCCATGCCGTGTGGCTGTTGTCCTTATTGAGGGGGCTTAACCGTTTTCCCCGCCATAATACGCATAACCCCGGAAGAGGGTGTTGCAGGACATGAACCTGCAAGGCATTGCTCCCCTTCTTTCTTCTGTGTTCAAGGACGTATTGTTCTAGGTTTTCGATAGCATCATCCTGATCGAGCGGGCAACCTGTAAAGAGGATCCGCCGCATGTCTACGCCGTTCTGTACCTCGATATGGGCCCGTTCAAGCAGCTTGCCGACTATGCGCCAGTCCTCACCGTCGTCGGGCCATGGCAGGCTGACATCAAAAACTGTCGGATCATCGTGTTTATGTTCCGGATAGATAACGGTAACCGAGGCCCGTACCGGATTGCTTCCAGAGCGGTATATGTGGGGACCGTCAGCGCGGAAACGGAGGCTCTGACCCGGGATCAGGCGTGAAGGGGCCTCCCGTGGGCCAGCGGTCAAGACGCCGCTCAGTACGGTTATCTGTTCTTCCACACCGTCTGGATGTCCTCCGGCGTAACGTGTCGCGGAAGGGCACAGGTCCATAAGGTACGTTTCAATGATCCGTGGGGTGTCCTGGCGATCTATCAGTGTGACCTGAACCCCGTTCTCGGAAACAGCAACCGGATGATCCGTACTCTGTAACAGGCATCCAAAGGAAACCCCCAGTGCATTGGCCAAGCGGGATACAAGCTCGATCGTAGGCGTTTGTTTGCCCCATTCAATGCCTGAAAGAATGGAATCTGCGACACCGCTACTTTCGGCAAGACCTCCAAGCGTCATGCCTCGTTCATTCCGGGCGGTGGTCAGGTTACGGGCCAGTGCAGCGCTGATTGCGGGCGACGGAGATCCTTCGTTCACCGGACATTTCCTTTTGGTTGGGTGGTTAAAAGAGCATTCGATCTTCCGTTATATGTAAAAGTACATACGATCCCCCGTTGACGTGATTGTATGTTAACTGTTAATCGACTGTATTTATTATTATTTTATTATGTTAACGCCATATTTTGTTCTCTTCTGTGAATTGTCAACGTATGTCATTTCTGTATATAGTGTTCTGTAATGGGTTCTCTTCTGGAGAAAAAAGAGGCCCCGTCCTTGCGGATCAGGGCCTCCATACCTGTAGGCTGTGCCTTATTTAGGCAGGAAAGTACTTATCGACCAAAGCATACAGGATTGCCGCGGTTTCAACATCCAGTGCCCCGTCATAATTGCTTTGACGGAAATGCAGTTGCAGACTGCGCACTAGGCTGCGGAAACCACTGTCTGTTCCAGCCTCAGACGTGTCGTAGCCGTATTTCTTGAATTTGCCAATCACACTGTTCCGGTCGGGTATTCCTCCTGCCGTAAACTGTGTCATATACTTCTGCTTGGTTTCGTCGTTGTACCAGGCACCTATGCCGCTTTGATACAGGGCTTCCCAAGGGAAGGCTGCGCCGGGGTCGCTCTTTCGTCCCGGTGCAATGTCGGAATGACCAATCACATTGGTGGGTGTGATATCGGGATAGCGTTCTAGGATGTTCAGGGCCAGCTGTTTGATAGCCTCCATCTGTTCTGAATTATAGGGAGGGAATGTGAACTGCCCGCCGTTGTCACTGGCAAGGTTGACGATTTCGATCCCAATGGCCGTGTCATTCAGGTTGGAACGTCCTGCCCATGCGCTGCGCCCGGCATGCCAAGCGCGTTCCTGCTCGTCTACCAGATTGAAGATTCGCATGTCATGGAAGCCCGCAGCCTTGTATGTCGGATCGGTCGGATCAGGGACCAAGTAGTGTGCGCTGACATTTTTTCCAGTCAGTGCGCGTGCTGATGCGGCAAAATCAACAGCTGTATAATGCATGACCAAGAAACGGACCCGGCGATTGAATCCCGCAACAGAGCGGTAGGAGTTATAATCTATGGGATACATGTAAGATTTCCTTGCAATAAGTAATAAAATGCTATGTAGCGTTTCGTGTATATGGCGCAGGGGTGCCTCTTTCTGACGCACCTTCGCCTGTGTTACTAATCTTGTTGTTCCTAGCATGAACGAACGAGTGTTCCTGCCATTCATAACAAGAGATCAGTACATTGTTTATTATATAGAAAAATGGCTTAAGTTCGTCATAAAGTTTTCAAAAATATGTTTTGTTTTTTCCGGTGCAGACGAAGAAACAGGACTACCTTATGGAAAGGTAGTCCTGCCTGATCGTGTGTTTAGGTCATCCTGTAGCGGTCTGTCGTGTTAATGTCCGTCCGGTTGTTCCTGTGGCCAGTATTTATCGTCGTAGTAATCGTTGGGGATGGGATCCATAGCCTCCAGTCTATCGCACCGGGTACGGATAGCGGCGCGGAGGGCAGTCACTGACTCAGGGATGGCCTTGCCGGTTTCCAACTGTCGTACGATGTACCAGTCGGTCTTGAGAAGGTAGTGCCAAGCTGTCTCCTTGACCAAGGCAGCTGTGGGGGGGGGTGATTGTTATCGGTTCTTCTTTCGGAATGGCCTCAATCACCCAGGTATCCTGATCCCAGCGGGCCTGTTCGCCCTCGGCCAGCGCAGGCGGCGGGACGGTGACGCACCCGGCGGGGATCAGCCAGTTATCGGGTGAAAGTGGATTGCGGTGGCTGTCATCAAGAATGGCTTCACCAACATAAATGTTATCGATTGTGCGATAGATTGTGTAAGGCATCATAAACCTCATTGATAGCGGATACAGGGGAGGAGGGCGACGTTGCGGGGGCGGGTGACGCCGTAGTGGTCTTCGGTATAAAGCCCGCCTGCTTGCACGATGTTTGTATGGGCGTAGGTAGACCGACCCGAGTAATGGGATATGCTGGGCCTGTCCCATCCCAAGCCATCCCGGCTTCGAGATACGGCTTCGAATGCATGCACCTGTACATCAGTGTTCTCATTCCCGGCGATCAATGAGCCTTTCTGCCAGCTTCCGAACGTCCGCCCCGGATCGGCACCTCTTCCTCCATCCCAACCGCGCAGGAATTCACCGCGGAGGTCTGGCAGGGAGAAGGTTGTCCGGCCGTTACCACTTCCGAACGTGGTTCCGATCACTGCGAACAGTTGTGCATAGTCTGTTCGTGACAATGTTTGTCCATCGCATACAAGGTAAGATGGCGGGGGTGTCCGCCCGGCATGCATGATCACGCTGCCCACCGGGGCCGGAAAAGCCTGGGCCAGCGCAGCCGGCGTGACCGCCTTTTCCGTGTTCGTCCCGGCCTTGATTTCATCCGCTGTTGCCAGCCGGACGATGCCAAGGGTGTTTTCAGTGGCGGCCCCCACCTCTTCTTTTATGTTTTTTGCGGTTTGGGTGATTGTGTTCTCGATTTGAGCCTTGAGGGTGGCATCGGCGGCGGCGAAGGCTTGCTCCAGGTCGGCCTTTACGGTTGCGGCCTTGTCGTCCACGGTCCGGCGCAAGCCTGCCGGCGTAACCGCACGGGTCGCATCAGTCCCAGCCATGGCCTCGGCGGTGGTGGCCAGCTCCACCAGGCCCTTGTGCTCCTCTGAGGCATCCAGGATATCGGCCGGCTTCAGCGCATTGGCCAGGGCAAACGCCTTCGCATCCAGAGCCTTCTTCAGGCCTGATGGCGTGACCGCCTTGGTGGTGTCGGTGCCGCTTTCCACATCCTCGGGCGATGCCAGCAGCACCACGCCCTTGACCGTTTCACTGGCCGGAGGGTTGCTAAAGCGGGTGTCGCCAAAGCTGATGCTGGTGGTGCTCAGGCTGTGCAGGGCGATATCGACCGACAGTAGAAGGGTGGAGCCAGCGGCCTTTTCCATGAACGCGCCATCGGGCTGGCTGTAAACGGCGAGCAAGATGTTGTCTTCGGTGAACAGGCCCAGTTCCGCCACACGATAGGCGTCGTCGGAGGCATCGGTGATAGTTAGGTGGATGGTGTCGCCGTTGACAACCTCGCCGGACAGGCTGGACAGGTATTTCGGCGCCACGCTGCGCAGCCGTGTCTGGGACGGGTCGGGGGTGTACTGTTCGCTGCCAAGAGCGGCGCGGGTAATCTTGACCGGGTTCGTCCCGGTCGCATTGATGATCGAACGACGACCCGCGTCGGTGATGGTAACTTCTTGGTACGTCATAAGGGCCTCTGCCATGGCGTCAAAGGATGAAGGGGGCAGCCATAGCGGCATGGCCTTTCACCCAGACAGGAACGGGTTGTCCCGGCGGGTTAATCCTCAAGATCAGGCCGGGCTTGTGCCCTTCTCATGACATGGGGGCGCAATGATTTCTGCTGGCGCTTTTTCCATCGTCTCAGGTGTATCCGAGCTTTTTCAGTATTCAGGCTTCGAAATGTTCTTGATTTGTTCATTCACGGTGCGGAATAAATACACTCATTAACCGTTTTATGATCAGTTATTCTCCTTTAAAAAGGTCTATATATGGACTATTATGTAATAAAATCTTTATATGGAGCTTTGAGATGGTCCCGATTCCTTGTGCTGAACCGGCCACCAATCGCCGTGATCTTGCGGGCCCTGCCTTGCGTACATTCTTCCGGATTGCGGACCTATGGAGATTATCGGTTGAGGAGTGCATGATTTTGTTGGGGGTACAGGCACGATCCACCTTTTTTAAATGGAAAAAGGGACATGTCTCAGCCTTGCCCAAGGATACCTTGGAACGGATCTCCTATATTCTGGGTATCTACAAGGCATTACAGATCCTTCTCACTGATACAGGAGCTGCGGATCAATGGATTCGGTGCCCCAATATGGCACCCGTGTTCAATGGCCAGTCCGCACTGGAGCGGATGCTGTCTGGCCAGGTCTCTGACCTGTTTGTTGTCCGGCAGTACCTGGATTCCCAGCGTGGTGGGTGGGCATGACCTTTCCAGTCTGTCGCGTTGAATGGAATCCTGGATGGCGGATTATCCCCAGCCGGTTCCCTCCTGTTAATCTGTTTGAGCGTGTTACAGATCCTTCTGACCTAGAAGCTGTCATCGAGCTTGAGTGCATGACCAACCCCCGTTTGCGTGATGCCGTTGGTGATATTCGCCTAGTTCCCCCACAAGACCGGATCAGCGGGCCGGGAACAAGCGTGATTATGGCCGCATTTACCCATCTCAATCCTGAGGGGAGCCGTTTTGCAACATCATCCTATGGCGTTTTCTATGCAGCATATGCCTTAGAAACAGCGATCAAGGAAACCAGCTATCATCGATCCCGTTTTATGGGAGCAACACGGCAGCCCCCGATGGAGCTGGATATGCGAGCCTATGTCGTCACGGTCTCTGCCGATATGATCGACCTGAGGGGGTGCCAAAAGACTCATCCGGGCCTGTATGATCCGGACAGCTACGCCGCCTCACAGGCGATAGCGGGTACGCTGCGTGCACAGGGCGAGAATGGCTTGGTCTATAATAGCGTGCGGCATCGTGGCGGTGAATGCATTGCCGCGTTCCGTCCATGTGTCCTGTCAGATTGTCGTCAAGAGAGGCACTTGTGCTACGTTTGGGATGGGCGGTCGATAAGCACATATTACGAGAAAAAAGATTTCCGTACGCTTGTTTCCCTACCGGTCCAGGCATGATAGGCTCCTGCTCCTTTGTGACAAACGGCAAGGCCTTGTTTGCTCTATTCCCCGCGCGTCGTTTAATAAAGCAGGCATGTCTGTGACTTCTCCCCAAAATTCACATATTGGACGACCTGCCATACTGGCGGCTCGTGCCCTGATTATGCTCAGCCCCTTGGGTGTAGATATCTACCTGCCGGCGGTGCCACAGATTGCTGAAGATCTTGGATCGCAAGCATCGTTGTCTATAAGCATGTATTTGGCAGGGCTTGGGTTGGGGCAGCTTGTATGGGGTCCGCTTTCGGATCGGATAGGCCGTCGTCCTGTTGCCATCTGGGGATGCTCCCTGTTTGCGTTGCTGTCTCTGCTGATTGTTTTCTCTGAAGGGTTGTCGGAGTTTCTGGGGCTGCGTCTACTACAAGGCATTATGGCAAGCTCGGCCGCTGTGTGTGCAACGGCAATGGTACGCGACTGTTACAGCGGGAAAGATGCTGCGCGTGAATACAGCATTCTGATGGGGGTTCTGAATGCAGTTCCTTTTGCCGCTCCGCTCATTGGCGGGATACTAACCGCATGGTTCTCGTGGCGCAGCTGCTTTGTTGTCCTGACAGGTTTCGGAATTTTTCTGACAACCTGGCTCGCATGGCGCATGCCAGAAACAACACCGAAAAGGATTGAGGACGGTGGCACACATGCCCAAACACTACCGTGGACCAGTCCTGTTTTTCTCGGATTCTCTGTATGTTGCTGCATGGGGCTGGGTGTTGTTTTGTCCTACGTCACTCTTATTCCTTATACTTTGATGGAAGGATACGGTCTTTCCAGCTTGGAGTTCGGGGCACTGTTTGCCTCAAATGCCGGCTTGATCAGTCTGGTGTGTATTGCCTTTTCCCGTCTGATCGCCCGAAAGGGACCTCTGGCAGTTTTGCGCCTGTCCGCCTTGCTGATGCTTGGGGGTGGGATCCTTCTGATACTGTGCCTGAGTATATGGCCGGATGTACGCCATGTTGCTCTGTTTATGGGGCCTGTTGCCCTGATTTGTATTGGCTTCTCCGGCCTTATGGGACCGGCCCGTGGCTTGGCCATGCAGCCTTTCGAGCGGGGAAGCGGTAAAGCCTCAGCCGTCCTTGGAACAACACAGATGTTATGGGCTGCAGCAACCAGTGCCGTGGCTCTTGCTTTGCCTTTGCCGTCGCATCTGATTCTGGGCGGCATTACTGCCCTGACCGCGATAGTCTCCCTTGTGATTGCCAAGGTCATGATTCGCCGTTATGGCGTAGACCTTCTGGAAGGACGGCCGGTCAGGGCGCAGCCTGCGATCTAAGAGATCGTTTGAAAATGCTTGGAGCGACGCGGGCTGTCGTGATTCAAGCTCGGAATGTGGACGCGAAAAACCCGCGCTCGCGTAGCGCAATCGAGCGGAAGCTGACACGCTATCCGACCGATCTAACCGACGACGAATGGAATTATATCAGAGATTTACTGCCGCCGGTGGCGCGACGGGGCCGTCAGCGGAAGGTGGATTTACGCGAAGCGCTTAATACCATCCGGTACCTGGTTCGAACAGGCTGCGGCTGGCGAATGCTACCCCGAGATTTTTCACCTTGGCAGACCGTGTATTGGTGATTCTGAACCGCTGATGCGGCGCTTTCTGTTCGGCACCATCCACGATATCACGTTGATGATCGACCGCGAACGGCAGTGCCGCGAAACGAGCCCGAGTGGCGGTGTCATCGACAGCCAGTCGGTCAAGGCGCCCGCTACTAAGGCCCGTGGATATGACGCCGGGAAGAAGGTGGTAGGCTCCTGATGCTCAGTCTAACGCCGGCGGATATCTCGGATTCGGCTGAACAAGGGGGCGTCTCAGAAAAGGGAAAAGAAACCCCACTAAACCGTCTGAGCAGGCAGCCAATGGTACAGTGTAGCGGGTGACACACCCAGACTCTCGGCAATCAAAGTCAACTCGGGCATAGGCACCACTGTTCCCGATAGAATCGGGAACAGTGGCTAGCTTCATGTCAAAATATTACGAAAAAGTAAAATCTGACGCAGATAAAGAAGAGGTGTTCTGTAACAGGATTGAGAAGTCGGGAGTATCGTCACCTGTAGCTTCAATACGCAAAAACAGGTCTTTGCCAAGTGGCTCTGCCCAGATAGCGTTTCTGGCTGGTCCCGTGTTGCTGAAATGATTAACTAACAGGCCTTGGCTCAGATGAGAGAGATCAATTCGATCGCCTTCAGCGGCATTGAAATCCAGTATCTGGTGCCAACCTCCTATGATCGTACCAGAAGTAGATGACCCATTGTAACTGAATGTATCCGCACCCGCACCACCGGACAGGGTTGATGTCAGTTGCTCAACACGCAACTTGTCATCACCGCTGCCAGCAACAAAAATTTCAATAGAATGAAGATAATCTTTCTCGCCGGTACCAATAGACACGGTTCCCCAAGTTTCGCCACGCAACTTTACATCAAGTGAGTCCGTATAGCTGGCATAGCTGACAGTGTCTTTTCCCGCTCCCCCGGCCAGGAAGTCATTGCCGGGGCCTCCATCCAAATGGTCATCACCATCGCCACCATGCAGGGCATCATCGCCTGCACCGCCCTTCAGGATATCATTGCCTGCGTTACCCAGCAGGATATTGTTACCGTCATTGCCCGTTATTCTGTCATCTCCATCCCCACCAATGATGGCCTCAATATTCTTCAAGGTATCTTTGTCAGTACCATTGACACGAACGACGGAACTCTGGCCGCCATCAGCCAGCGTCACGACGATATGTCCCTGTTCTTCACCATAGTCCATATAGTCGCAGCCCCCTTGGCCATCGATGGTGTCATGGCCACCACTGGAACGGAAAATGTTGTTAAGATCATTGCCTGTCAGGTGATCATCAAAAGCGCCCCCAGCCAAGTGATTATAATCAATGATCTCAGCAACCTGGACGCCATTAACAAGAACAGGAGTTGGCTCGTTCATACCCAGTGTTATCGTTACCGGGCCAGTGGCAAAGTTACTTTTATAAACAGCGCCTTCAACACCTTCATTGTGAGGTATAGTATCCTCTCTTACGGGGTTATCAGGGGGTATTGCGGTAACCCTCGCTGTATCCAGAATCAGATTTTCGGCGGAGAGTGTGGTTACACCGTTCAGACGCACGGAGAAATCCTCTCTCGTGTCCCCGGACGTATCGGCAAAGACTGTTAACCCAGTATCATCGGACTTGTACCACAATGAAAAAGGGCGTGGTGTCTGGTCACTGAATGTCAGGGCTTGGTGTCCCTGCATGCCCGTATTGGCATCCAGTGCCGAGAAATCCAGGCGGTCATGATCGGCAGGGCTGAAGTCATGGACCGTATCTCGCTCGGCAGTTTCTGGCCCGGAATGAGCGATATCGCGCCAGACAAACACATCCGCACCGGCACCACCTGTCAGGTGGTCTGCCCCGCCTCTTCCTTCAAGGAGGTCATTACCCCGTCCACCCTGCAACAGGTTGTTCCCATCGTTGCCGCGCAGGATATCGTGACCGTTCCCACCCTCTGCATTCTCGATATGGGTGTCGTAGGCAATACCCAGGATTCCGCTGTCCTTGTCCCAAGCTGCCGGATCGGATTTGGTATCAACGCCGCCAAAGAACGACAGGGTGCCTGGTGTCAGGTCAATGTTCGCAGACGTGTCCCGTCCGCTCCAGCTGACCGTATCATTGCCGCCCGCATCCCAGATGGTTTCATAAACATAGGTCTTGCCGGCAAAGTCATACCGGTTGTCTCCGGTACGCGTTGTCATGTTCTTCCCGTACAGGTACTGCAACGCGGCCATGTCATTGAGCATGTAAGTCAGCGGCGTGGACTTGAAGCCGCCAGTATCTTCGCCACCGATCATGGGCTTGTATGACATGACCGAGTAAGCTACAGAGTCGTACTCCTGTGTCACAGGAAAGTTGTCTTTATCGATTTCGCTTTCATCATGCGTATGCTTCAGCCCCAAGGTGTGGCCGATTTCGTGCATGGCAGTCAGATGTAACTGGCTTCCCGGTGATCCATCTGTTCTGACAGTATTGTACCAAGGATTAAACCAGACTGAGCCAGCTATATCATTGGTGTCTGGAAATTCGGCATAAGCAGCCGCATCCAGAAGAGCGGCCTCATCCATGGTTTTGCTGGCACCGATCAAAATTCGTCCAGGCTCCCCGCCTCCCTTTTTTTCCGTGAATGAAAGACGGGTAAAGTCTTCAATTTGTTTGAATATTCCGGCAATCGATGACCGTAGACCATCTGTAATAAAGGAGGGATCGAGAGCCAAACCCTCCTGCCAGTGTGTTGTTACGTGCTCATATTCGGGAGATACGAAGCTGTATGTCAGTTCTAATGGCTTTCTCGGAGCACCGTCGGAAGACCAGAACTTCCCATGGAGCAGCGAATCAACCGCTTCCTGCCCACTGGCCGATACGTTAGATGCGCTATTGTATCTGGTAACTGCTGCACTCATAATCTTTTTCCATCATAACTAGCGTCATCCAACTATACCAAGGCGGCAGTCTTAATTCTCCTATTAAATGCAAGTAGACGTTTATTTTTTCTGAAATTTCAATCTTAGATTGTCTAAGAAAATAGAAAAAAGCACGCTAAGCCGTCTGAGCAGGCAGCCAGCGGTACAGTGTAGCGGGTGACACGCCGAGACTCTCGGCAACGGTGCGGGCGGGCGTGCCGGTCTCCAGAAGTTTCCGCGCCGCCGTGATCTTGCCGGGGGTCATCTTTGCGGGCCTGCCCCCTTTCCGTCCGGCTTTCCGGGCGGCGTCCAGTCCGGCCCGGGTTCTCTCGGCAATCAGGTCGCGCTCCATCTCGGCAAGGCTGGCCATGATATGGAAGAAGAACCGGCCTGCCGGGCTTCCGGTGTCTATGCCATCGGTCAGGCTGCGGAAGTGGATGCCACGCGCCTGAAGGCTGTCAACCAGGTGCACAAGCTGTTTTACGGTCCGGCCCAGACGGTCCAGCTTCCACACCACCAACGTATCACCGGGGCGCAGGTAATTCAGGGCGCTGGAAAGGCCGGGGCGGTCTTCACGGCTGCCACTGGTCTGGTCCTCGAACACGCGCTCGCAACCGGCTGCCGACAACGCCTCTGTCTGTAGCTCTGTGGTCTGGTCTCGCGTCGAAACGCGGGCGTAGCCGATCAGCATGACATCTCCCTCAAAACTCATCGCAAACATCACCAAGAACCGACACGGTTTCAAGTGTGGTTTTTGAGAGGGTGAAAGCCGCGTGCCGCCGTGCCCGGTGTCTCGAAACCGGATCGGCTTATAAATGGCCCTTACGTCCACGCCATCGGTTGGACTCGCAAACAGGATCACTCCGGGTGTGTCGCCACTCGTTCCACTTGGGCTGGCTTGGCGAATTCCTTCGACTTCGACGGCGTTGGCGGCTATCGGCTGAAAGATGAAACGCCAGTTACCTGTCCGACCGACATTTCCTTGCCTGTAATGCGCAGCAGCGGAGTGGCGAGAGCGCGTTCAGCTGCGAAAGCCACAGTCTTTGCGGCGTTACTCGGCAAGCAATTACTTGAGACAGTTTCTGATCGGGAAAATTATCATGGTCACCGCGTTGGTGTAGCCGTTGCGTCCAGCTCTGCAATTACCCCTATTGCTTGGGAATTCGAAGCTGTTGGATTACGCAAAGGCTGGGATAAAACTGATACTTTGTTGTTGCCTAGCTCTATTCCTAGCGCCATCACTACCCAGACCTCGGCGGTCTTCGACACGCATGCGGCCGCTATTGCCTTTCAGGATGGAATATTTGGCGTATGTGCAGCGATTGAGTATGCGCATCTGTCATTCGCGCATCAGCGTTCTGATTATTTCTTAATCATTGGCGCGGAGGAAGTCTGTCAGATTCAATGCAGCGCACTCGCAGCGTTAGGTGATCAGCGTCCATGGATAGACAGTGCTGCCGGGCTGGTCTTAAGTGGGGTTCCGAACTCTGCGGGTGACTGGCAACTGGCGCTTTGCGGTAACTCGGTAGAAGGCATGGCGCAAGTGTTGCCTGAAGAATGGACGGGCGCCACCACACTTGAAATAGATATCGAAAGTAGCGCTACGCTATTTTCGGCACCTCTTGTTCCGTATGCCTTACACCACCTCTTTGTGAACGCGCCTGGTAAGGCTGTGTTGAGTTGCCGACTACCTGGCAGAGGAAAATATGTCCTTGGATTTACGCAACACGCCTCTTGCTAAGCGACCAGCCGTAGTGGCTGGTTTATCAATGCGGATGACCACTGCAGGCGCAACAATCATTGGTGGGCCTGCCATCTATGCTGCCTTAGGTGTGCGTCACGCCGGTATCAGCACCGCGTTGCTATTGCCCGTGCGCTTATTGCTTCACCCGATTTTGTCTTGGCTGACAAACCGACAGCTAATCTTGATAGTCATACTGCAACTGATATCTTGGCGTTGATGTCGGATCTAAATAAGGAAATGAATACTGCGTTTATTTTTTCTACACATGACCCAAAGGTTTCTGCTTTCGCGCATAAAAAGTTTCATCTTGAAGATGGAGCGATGACTTGATGAACACATTCAATATCGCCCTCAGGAATATTTTCCGGAACAAGCAGTCGTACTTCTATCACCTTCCTCTCTATAATCGCTGCTTCGGCCGCAATTATTGTTTTTGGTGGATTCATTGCCTTTTCCTTCGAAGGTTTAAGAGAAACGACTATCCGTACCCAGCTCGGCCATCTGCAGATTGCTAAAAAAGGATATTTTGACCAAGGCGCTGGACTTCCCGAACGCTTTCTAATTTCTGATCCAGCGAGCATTGAACGCGACATCAGAAAATCACCACTGGTTAATACAACAACTTGGCGCTTGACCGGCTCTGGCTTGATCAGCGCCGGTGAGACTTCGCTCTCTGCACGTTTAGTAGGTGTGATGCCTGAGCGCGAAGATGATTTCGCGGCATTCGAAACAGTCATTGCTGGCATGCAATTAGACCTAGATACTCCATATGGTTGTGTCATTGGTGCGGGGTTGGCTAAGGGATTGAATGTATCTGAGAATGCAAATTTGACTATCCTTAGAACAACTATTGGTTGCACTATCAATGCAATCGACTGCTCTGTGGTTGGAACCGTTAGGACGGCGTCGAAGGACTATGATAACGTGTACGTAAAAGTTCTGTTGTCGTTACTTCAGCGCCTGTTTAACACCACTAAAGTAGAAAAAATTCTGGTGCTTACCAAAGATACAAATCAAATGCCATTAATTCAGATTCTGGTTGAACAGGCTATGGCCACTCACCCAGACCTTGAATACAAGTCTTGGCTTGATTTGGCTGATTTTTATCGTGGCGTAGTCAATCTGTATGCAAGCATCTTTAAATTGACTTCTATTATTCTGGGATCTGTTGTTTTTCTTAGCATTTCGAACACCATGAGTATGTCTGCTTTTGAGCGTTTCTAGGAAATTGGAGCATTGCGTGCTATTGGTCAAACACGCGCCGGCATTGTCAAAATGTTTATCTGCGAGGGGGCTCTGATCGGTCTCATTGGCGGCTTGCTAGGGCTGTCGGTCGGTGTACTCCTAGTTTGGGGCATCAACCAAACTGGTGGTATTTTGGTACCCGCTCCACCTGGCATGTCGTCGGGCTACACTGCTCTGATCAAGCTGAGCTCAGAAGCTTGCCTGTACGCTTTTGTCACAGCTTGGATGGCATCTACGCTGTCGTCGTTCTATCCAGCGTGGCTAGCCTCTCGTATTGACATTATCAAGGCTCTTCACTACACATGAATCCTCTCAAATCCATCTTCTGCTCATTAATAGCTGTTGTGTTAACAACGCTCTCTTCCGTCTTTGCACAAGAGATGGATGCGGCATCTATCTTGGAAAAAGTTGATGCAATCCGTTCGCCATCTGATAATTTTTTATTTACCGTCAAGTTGCAGTCGCAAACATCTTCTTCGGAAAACGAAAGTGAATTTGAAGTATTTGTGCGCAACAGCACTAAAAGCTTGGTGTTGTACAGACAGCCAGTTAAACAGCGTGGCCGTGCATTACTACTGGATGGTGCCAATATGTGGATCTACATTCCTGGTACCAGCCGCCCGGTGCGCATCTCGCCGCAGCAACAGCTTATAGGTGCGGTATCGAATGCCGATGTTTCTCGAGTAGTATTCAGCCTTGATTACACTGCGGACAGCATTGAAAAACAGCGCCTCGATGATTTATCCGCTCTAAAACTTGATTTGCACGCTCAGAAAAGTAGCGCCCCTTATCAGCGCATTCATTTATGGATTGCCGAAAAGAATCTACACCCTTTGAGAGCTGATTTCTTTTCGCTTTCCGGAAAATTGATTCGCACCATTAAGTATTCTGGGTACCAGAACGTGCTTGGGAAGGAGCGGCCTACGATTCTTCAAATTTCCGATTCCATCAATCCGACAATCAAAGCAACTCTGAGTTATTCAGGATTTAAAATTCAGAACACGCCGGAAGAGTATTACCAGCCATCGTATTTAGGGAGGCTTGCAAATTAGCAGGATATATGTGCGCAGATGGATATTACTATTGCTTATTTTTAAGCCAAATATTGGCTTGGCCGCTGATCCAAATCAGAGCTCCGAAGCGTCTCAGATTGAAACTTCCGGCTATATAAGCTTGCGTTCGCTGCGGAATCAAAGTGGCGACGGAAGTAGCACTAACCTCTTGTCTGGCAACGCACTGCTCAAGTCGAAATTGAAGCTTGACAATGATCTGCTGAATATTCAATTGCGACCATTATTGACGCACGCAACGAATAATAGCGTCAGTGAAGCATCCGCTTATGTAGATGAATTATATTGGGAGCGTCGGCTGTCACCCAGTTCTTTTACTTTCTTGGGTTGGCGCAAAATTGTTAACGGAGTAGCAATAGGCAGAAATCCATCAGATTTTTTTAATCGGAGTAAGCACCAAGACCGTACATTAACCGATGATGATCGGCGAGCTGAAATAGAAGGCGATGATATGATGGGGTGGTCATATTTTGGGCAATCCTACAGCCTACAGTCCTTGCTGGTGGCTCCTGACAGGGATAGTAAGCGTATTCGAGCGATGTTACAGATGAATAGCAATTTGAATTTTCTTTCTACGGATATTTCTTTTATCGCATATTATGCTGACCGCCCGTCTCTAGGTATGAATATTTCCACTGTCCTAGGAGAAAATGTGACTGCTTACGCTTACGTAAGGGCCGTGATCGGCAAAGCCCACTGTTATCGAGAAATGACGTTGTGGTTGGCGTGGCAGAGGATGACAACCGATGGATTACTGATGTTGTCATAGGTGGTCAATACACCACGGGCGGCGGCATTACCTTTACCGCCGAATATTGGCGTAACGATAATGGGTTTTCAGACAAGGAATATGCAGGGATTGCAAACTCATTGATTTCTGGTCAAGGTAATCCTCGCTTGGCAGGAACTTTGTTGAGTACACTTGGGCTGCGGAGAAATTCTGCATTTGTCAGAATCGGTGATATTCCGTTATACGACGCCCTAAAATGTGAAATAACATGGGTTCGCAACCTAGACGATTCCAGTAGCTTTGTGCGTGGCGCTCTCAATTGGGACATTAGCAAGGCTGATGACTTCCGAATTGGTATTGATAGATTTTATGGTTCGAAACTAAGTGAATATGGCTCCAGTAAGATTGATGGACGAATTTTTTTATCTATAAAAGATTTTTTTTAATAAGATTTAGTTTGGGGGCGCGATGCACCATTTTCCTATCTCGGATCATTAACGCGGTCGATTTTGAAGAAAAATATGGCATTCTGTGGTTATTGTGGCAAGAGAAATGTCCTCCTTACTTTAGCCTTGCTTTATTGCGTGATATGGAATATGGCGTATCAACTATAAGTAATCGCACATTTGCGGCCGCCGATCTGCTCCGTTATTTTGTGCTTCGGTCACGCCGAGGCAATATATTCAATTTGGGCGGAGATCTTGAGTTTTTTAAGCAAATGATTGTATCGGGAGATAGAGATGCCTTATTGTCTTACGCAAAGCAATCAGCTGATATGATGTATACCTTGTACAGCGGTTTTGAAAAGGGTGTCACCACTGTCGCCTTAGTGCAAGGAAAGTGCATTGGGGGAGGTCTCGAAGCGGCTGTCGCTTGCGATTACATCGTTGCAGAGCGCCATTCCGAATTTTGTTTTCCTGAAATTCAGTTGGGTATTTTTCTTGGAATGGGCGTACTGCCAGTGCTGGCACGGCGCTTAAATAAGCACGATTATGAGGATCTGTGCCACTCGGGCCGCAACTTCTCCACTGAAGAACTCGCAAACATGGGGTTGATTGATGTTGTTGCGGACAAGGGACAGGGCGAACAGGTCATCATGAAATGGATTAAAAAACGGTATGGCGCATTACGCTCGCATCAAACTATGTCCTGTATTCGAAAATCTGCCGCCCAGCTATCCCGCGCGGATTTTCATTCAGGGCTTGAATCTTGGGTAGATGTTGTCATGTCTCTTGATAAGCGACGTTTAGCATTGTTGTCTTTTGCAATTGATAAACAACATGCAGGTGTCCAATGAAGGTAATTTTCAGCGTTGGAAGTTTCTTACTCCAATTCTTTCCGCTGACTGTTTTTCTCAAGGTTGCATTTCTAAATGGAAAACATCAAGCTGCTGATTGGTTGAATGCATTTATATGGGGTGGTTCTGCAGCCATTTTGCAGCTTGCGTTGTCCATATTTTTCTCACGGGGTCATCCTCTGAATAGAATAATTCTTGGATTTAACTGGTATCTAATTATTGGGGGTTTTGCGGTTATTGCGAATCAGTTTCCATTTCTGGAGTTTCTTAATAATTTGAAAGAAACCGGTATTTTTTTGTGTTTATTGATTGTTGGTATCTATACCACTTTCGCATCAAAGGCTGGTTTTGTCGGTGCAGTTAAAATATCTATGCAGCGTAATATAAGTAATTATTCTATTTGGCTGATCATTTTGACCTGTGCTGCGGTAGCTGTATCTTTCTGGTTCAGGGGGCAGACGATCATTTCTTCAGCAGTTCCATTGATCGTTCTCAGCGTAGCTACTCGGCTTTTTAAGAGACGATTACAGCGTGGTCGGGACGAGTTAGCCCTCACGCACGATGGTAGGTAACACAATCAATCCGCATTACGAACTGGATTGTCCGCACTGCTGCTCGTTTGCCATAAGAGCGGTTTTGAGTTCGATCCCGCTCAGCTCCACCATAATATCCAAAGGCCCGGCCATAACAGGTCGGGCCCTTGTGCATTCAGACCCTTAAAAACGCTTTCAGGGTGGAAGCAGGGTTGTCCGTGCTGCGGCTATAATGTGGCGGGTCAGGTCATCCAGAACGGTTGACGCCGCCCGGGCCTGTTGCCAGTACAGCGGTACATCCAGCGGGGTGTCGGGCACCAGCTCCTCAAGGGAACCTTCCTCAAGATGTTCGGCAATCAGCGCCTGTGGATGCAACCTCCAGCCCATGCCGGCCATAGCGGCGGTTGCAAAGGCCTGCGGCGATGGCAGCGTGTGCCGGGGCAGGTCAATGTTCCGGTGGCACAGGCGTCGGGCCCAGCGTGCCTGCAGCTCATCCTTGGTATTGAAGGGGTCGTCTCAGAAAAGGGAAAATAAAGCACGCTAAGCCGGTTTCAGTGGTCGTAGCGGCCTGAACTTGCCAGTGCCGATCTTGACGCGGCTGCGCCAGAGGTAATCGCCGGTCAGGCTGATGTGCTCCCAGACCAGCGGCGACAGGTACTGCAACAGGGCGTTGTCGACGGCTTGACCGCGACCACGCAGGGCATGCGTTGCGCGTTCCAGGTAGACTGTGTTCCACAGCACGACAGCTGCGGTGACCAGATTGAGGCCGCTGGTCCGGTAGCCCTGTTGCTCAAAGCTGTGGTCGCGGATTTCGCCCAGCCGGTTGAAGAACACGGCACGGGCGAGCGCGTTTCTGCCAGGGGCAGGGCGGCTGGTCCGTGCTCCGGTTGACGACGGGACGTTCGGTTTTCACGGTCAGCCCCGCTTCTGTCTCGGGGCCACGCCTGTCGCGGCCGTCCGCAGGATTGGCTGACCTGGCAGGGGCACCGGGTGACGCAACAGCGTCTGGCCAGTTTCCTCCCCTGCCCCATGGTCATTCCTCGCGATCGCTGCGCTCCAGGAAACAGGCCAAACGCTGTCTTCCGGTTCCCTCCAGCCCTTCGGGTGCATCCCCGATGGGGTGATGAGCACCCGCAAATACAAGCAGGTCGTCTCCTCCATTCACGAAATCGGGCTGATCGAACCCCTATCCGTGATCCAGCATGACCCGGCCAAGTCGGAATTCATCCTGCTCGATGGTCATCTGCGCGTCCTGGCACTGAAAGATCTCGGCGTGCATGAGGCTCCTTGCCTGCTGGCCAAGGACGACGAGACCTACACCTACAACCACCGCATCAACCGCCTCTCCACCATCCAGGAACACTACATGATCCGCCGCGCAATCGATCGCGGCGTCAGTAAGGAGCGTCTGGCCCGGGCCTTTGGCGTGAACCTGAGTTCCATCAACCGGCGCATCAACCTGCTCGAAGGCATTTGCCCGGTTGCAGGACAAACAGTTCACCCCGGACGTGACCTGGGTGCTGCGCAACATGAAGGCCGCCCGGCAGGTGGAGGCGGTGGAATTGATGGTGGCGAGCAACACCATCACCGTGGCGCATGCCGATGCCTTGCTCAAAGCCACGCCTCCGGAGCAGCGTACCGACTTCAAACCCACCGAGCGCGACCTGCAACTGGCACCCATTGAGCAGATCGTCAAACTGGAGAAGGAAATGAGCCAGGTCCAGACCCAGTACAAGGATGCCGAAGAAAACTACGGGTCCGACCTGCTGAATTTGGTCGTCGCCAAAGGCTACTTGACCAAGCTGCTCGGCAACGATGCCGTCAAAAGTTACATCACCCGGCACGAGCTCGAAATTCTCGAGCATTTCGAACTGGTGGTGAACGCCGTCAGTATGGAAGAAGCCGTGCAGCAGCAACTAGAGGCCGATGGCGAATTTGAAGAGCCGCCTGAGAACGATGTATCGGATCAGAAGGGGGCTGAATAACGATGGCGTAATAGGACAGATCCATTGCCACTTTGCATTGCCGCATCGCAGCACCGAAGAGTAAAATGTTGACAATAAAAATAACCTTCGGAGGTGGTCATGCACTGGTATCTCGTTCATACCAAGCCTAGGCAGGAGAAGTGTGCCCTGGACAACCTCCTGCGCCAAGGGTTTCAGTGCTACCTGCCCACCCTCCCATCCGCAAAACTCCGCCAGGGCGTGCTGACGGTGACGGACGAACCCCTGTTCCCACGTTACCTCTTCATTCGCCTGGGCTAGGGGTATTCAGCCCCCAGCTGGGCACCCATCCGTTCGACCAAGGGCGTCAGTCGGCTGGTCAGCTTTGGGGTGGAGCCGGCCAAGGTGACCGAAAGCCTGGTCGAAACCCTGCGGGCGCAGGAGGCCTTGGTGCATGCTGAGCCAGAGCGCCTGTTCAAACCGGGTGAACGCGTCCGTCTGACCGAAGCGCCCTTTGCCGGCATTGAAGGCATTTATCAAATGGCCGATGGCGAGCGCCGCGTCATGGTGTTGATCGAACTGCTCTCCAAGCAAGTGCAGGTGCGGGTTGCACCGGCCAATTTGCGCAAGGTCGGCTGAAGTTCGGCCAAAACATTTGTCAAAGTCATGACGGTGTGGCAAAATGCACCTGTCCGTTAAGCCTTTTGCAGCACTAAGCTGCTCTCTCAAGGCTCGGAATTCCCCCTGTTAGGCCCCGCTGACCGCGGTGAAACGGCATGGCGGTAGCGTGCCAAAAGCGCATTGATCCCCATTTCCCAATTGAGTCGAAAAGTCGGTTTCCGAGCGGAAATCCGAACGATCTTTTGCGCGCGCATTCGCCGGGAGCACTTCCTCTCATGAAAATCGCCATCGCCGGCACCGGCTACGTCGGCTTGTCCAACGCCGTCCTGCTCGCGCAGAAAAACGAGGCGGTTGCAATCGACATCGTCCCCGAGTAAGGTGGCGATGCTCAATCGAAAGCAATCCCCCATTGTTGACGTCGAGATCGAGGACTATCTCCAGCACAAGCCGCTCAACCTACGCTCTATGCCGGACAAACGCGAGGCCTATGAGGGTGCCGATTTCGTCATCATCGCCACCCCCACCGACTACGATCCCGAGGCCAACTATTTCAATACTAAGTCTGTCGAGGCCGTGGTGCGTGACGTTATAGCCATCAATCCGAAGGCAGTGATGGTCATCAAGTCCACCGTGCCGGTCGGTTACACTGCCAAGCTCAAGGCCGAGCTCGGTTGCGACAACCTCATCTTTTCGCCCGAGTTTCTGCGCGAGTGCCGTGCCCTGTATGACAACCTCCACCCCTCGCGCATCATCGTCGGAGAGCGTTCGACGCGCGCTGAGACCTTCGCCCGACTGCTCCAGGAAGGGGCGATCAAGATAGACATACCGGTGTTGTTCACCGACAGCACCGAGGCCGAGGCGATCAAGTTCGTCGCCAACACCTATCTGGCCATGCGCGTGGCCTACTTCAACGAGTTGGACACCTACGCTGCCACCCACGGCCTAGACACGCGCCAGATCATCGACGGTGTTTGCCTCGACCTGCGAATCGGCGCCCACTACAACAACCCCAGCTTCGGCTACGGCGGCTACTGCCTGCCCAAGGACACCAAGCAGCTTCTCGCCAATTACCGCGATGTGCCGCAAAACCTTATCCACGCCATCGTTAGCGCTAACTCCACGCGTAAGGACTTCATCGCTGAAGAGGTCTTTCGTGGCAAGCCTAGGGTGGTCGGTGTCTATCGTTTGACTATGAAGGTCGGATCTGACAACTTCCGAGCCTCCAGTATTCAAGGCGTGATGAAGCGGATCAAGGCCAAGGGCATCGAGGTGATTGTTCATGAGCCTGAGCTGGTCGAGTCTGAGTTCTTTAACTCCCGTGTTGTGAATGACCTAGATGTTTTTAAGCGCGAGGCCGACGTGATAGTTGCTAACAGGTATACGGTTGAATTGGCTGACGTTAAAAGATAAAGTTTATACACATGGTCTATTTAGAAACGATTGAAAGTAAGAATTAAAGTGAATTTAGTTTCTGAAACTACTGTAGTGGCGGTAGTTGGTCTTGGCTATGTCGGCCTTCCTCTCGCGGTTGAATTTGGGAAAAAATTCCGCACGATTGGATATGACCTATCCAAAGCCAAGATTGCCAGTTACTTAAGTTGTTGCGACCCCACAGGGGAGGTGAGCAGCGAAAACCTCAGGGCGGCGAATCTGCTCGAATTTACAACCGACCCAAGCCGTATCGCCAGCGCTGACTTTGTAATCGTCGCTGTTCCCACGCCAGTAGATAATGCCCACATACCTGACTTCTCTCCGCTAGTGGGCTCCTCCACAACTGTAGGCGAGCACATTAAAAAAGGCGCCATCGTGGTGTACGAGTCCACTGTCTATCCCGGCGCTACCGAGGAGGTCTGCATACCTTTACTGGAAAAGCATTCAGGTATGAAGTGGATGCAGGACTTCCATGTTGGCTACTCCCCGGAACGGGCGAATCCGGGCGACAAGGAACGGACTATCACCAAAATCGTGAAGGTAGTGTCTGGCGATGATGCGACCACTCTCAAAGCCGTGGGCGACCTGTATGAATCCGTGATCACCGCCGGTGTGCATCGCGCCAGCAGCATCAAGGTCGCTGAAGCCGCCAAAGTCATCGAGAACACCCAGCGTGACCTGAACATTGCACTCATGAACGAGCTGGCACTGATCTTCGACCGCATCGGCATTGACACCCTAGAAGTCCTGCAGGCCGCCGGCACCAAGTGGAATTTCCTGCCATTCCGCCCGGGCTTGGTGGGCGGCCACTGCATCGGCGTGGATCCTTACTACCTTACGCATAAGGCCGAAATGCTTGGCTACCATCCGCAAGTAATTCTCGCCGGCCGGCGCATTAACGATGGCATGGCGGCTTGGGTAGCACAGCAAACAGTGAAAGGTATGATCAGCAATGGCAGTGCGGTCAAGGGTGCCAAGGTTATCGTTCTTGGACTCACCTTCAAGGAGGATTGCCCTGACCTGCGCAACTCAAAGGTGGCGGATCTGGTTCAGGAGTTGCAATCCTTCGGCTGCGATGTATCGGTACATGATCCCGTTGCAGAGAATCATGAGGCCGAACACGAGTATGGCATCAGCCTTATCTCTTGGGACAAGCTGCCGGCGCAGGCCGACGCCATCGTTGCGGCCGTATCGCACCGCCAATACAAGGAGATGCCCTTGGCTGACATGCTTGCCAAGCTCAAGAAGGGTGGTGTCTTTGCCGACGTGAAGTCGGCCTACGATCCGGTTGCCATCCGCGCTTCCGGCGCTACCTTGTGGCGGGTGTAATACGAGGCCGCCTGTTCCATGACTGCATATAACGACCTCCTCGACAAACTGCCCTGCAGCCCAAAGACCTGGCTCGTCACCGGCGTGGCCGGCTTCATTGGCTGCAACCTGCTGGAACGCCTGCTCACTCTCGATCAACAAGTGGTTGGCCTAGATAATTTTGCCACCGGACACCGCCACAACCTGGAGCAAATCCGTTCGGCTGTGACGCCTGAGCAGTGGACGCGTTTCTCCTTCATGGAAGGGGATATCCGCAACCTGGCAGACTGCCGCAAGGCCTGTGCGGGTGTGGATTACGTCCTGCACCAAGCCGCCCTGGGCTCGGTGCCACGCTCCCTGGAAGACCCGATTACTACCAACCAGGCCAACATCGATGGCTTCCTAAACATGCTGGTGGCAGCCCGCGATGCGAAAGTGGCCCGTTTTGTCTATGCCGCTTCCAGCTCAACCTATGGCGACCATCCCGGCCTGCCCAAGGTCGAAGACCGCATCGGCAAGCCCCTGTCACCCTACGCAGTGACCAAACTGGTCAACGAGCAGTATGCTGACGTGTTCGCCCGGGCCTATGGCTTCAAAGCGATTGGTCTTCGCTACTTCAATATTTTCGGTGCGCATCAGGATCCCGACGGCGCCTATGCTGCCGTGGTGCCCAAATGGACGGCGGCGATGATAGCCAATGAGCCGGTATGGATTAACGGCGATGGCGAGACCAGCCGCGATTTTTGCTACATCGCAAACACCGTCCAGGCCAAGCTGCTGGCGGCTACGGTGAAAAACGACGAGGCGACCAATCAGGTTTACAACGTGGCGGTCGGTGACCGCACTACCCTGAACGACTTGTTCGAAGCCATCCGTGTCACGCTGGCACCCCGATTTCCGCATTTGAAGGACTGCAAGCCACAATATAGGGACTTCCGTTCCTGCGACGTGCATCACTTTCTCGCAGATATCACCAATGCGCGAACCCTGCTGGGCTATGAGCCGAGCCATCGTATCCGGGAAGGACTGGTTGAGGCCATGGATTGGTACGTCAGTAATATCGCCGCAGTGTCGGCCAGCGAGGTCGTGTTGTGATGGACGAAATACGCGTCATCGAGCGGCAAAAGCATTTCGGCTTCGGGATCATGGAGGCCGCTCGTCGCTTGGAACTACTCGTGATGCTCTCACAGCGTCAGATTGCATCTCGCTATCGCCAAATGCTGCTGGGAGTGTTCTGGGCTGCACTGGAGCCGCTAGGCCAATTGCTCATGCTCACCTTGGTTTTTGGCTTTCTGCTCAAGGTCGACACCGGAGGTTACCCATACCCATTATTCGCCTTTGCCGGGTTGACCGCCTGGTGGCTGTTTAGCCGCAATTTGCTGGCAGTGGCTGGGTGCCTCCAGGACAATATGGGGCTCATTTCAAAAGTCTATTTCCCGCGTCTGATACTAGCCTTGGCGGCGAGCGTAAAAGAGATATTCGACATCGCTATCATGCTCGTGCTTCTGTTGGTGGTGGCTGTCATCTATGGCTACGCTCCCGGTGCCAAGGTGCTCGTACTGATTCCGCTGTTGCTGTTTGCAGGCTTACTCAGTTTAGGCCTTGGGTTGTGGTTGGCCAGCCTGATGGTTCGCTTCCGTGATGTTCGCCCCATGCTTGGACTCATCTTGCAGGCTGGTATGTACGCAAGCCCCATCCTTTACTCGCCTGCGTTGGTCCCTGAGCGGCTTCAGTTCTATTACCAACTTAACCCGATGTACTGGGTGATTGAGCTCTCGCGTTGGGGGCTGCTGGACAAGGCCGTGACGATCACACCATCGTTCTACTGGTCTTTGTTGATTTCCATCGGGGTCATAGCCAGCGGTTTGCTGGTGTTCTCCGCCACAGAAAAAATGGCTGTCGATGTCCAATAAAGATAATTTTTCCGTTCGTGTCGAAGGGTTAAGCAAGCGCTACGTGGTACCCCATCGCGATGAGTCAAGAGGAAGGATGGGGAAAATCGCAGCGCACATGCGAGAGTTTTTTCCATTCATGGGGCGTGACGAGACTGACTATTTTTGGTCCTTGCGTGATGTCTCCTTCGAGGTAAAGCCCGGGGAGATACTGGGTATTCTCGGCCGCAATGGTTCAGGAAAGAGCACTTTGCTGAAGATCCTTTCGGGTGTGACGCAACCGACCACTGGCCGGGCAGAGCTGCGAGGACGAGTGGGGTCACTGCTTGAGGTGGGCACCGGTTTTCATCCGGACTTGACCGGTAGAGAAAACGTTTTCATGTCTGGCGTTTTGTTGGGCCTGAGTCGAAAAGAGATTGCCGCCAAGTTTGACGAGATCGTCGACTTTTCGGGCATAGAGCAGTTCATCGATGTGCCCGTCAAGCGCTACTCCAGCGGCATGTATGTCCGCCTAGCCTACACCGTCGCATCCTTGCTGCGCTCGGATATCCTGATACTCGATGAAGTCATGGCTGTTGGTGATGCTGCGTTCCTAGAGAAAAGCCAGAAGAACATCGAAAAGATCGCCAATGACGGCCGGACGATCCTTTTCGTCAGCCACAACATCCATGCCGTGCGCAGCCTGTGCCACACAGCTATGCTTTTGTCAAAAGGACAAAAAGTGATGCAAGGGGAAATTGAGGATGTGGTCTCCTTCTACATGCGCCAGCTGCATGGCTTGGGCGAGAAATCGCAATCAGATATTTCGGACCGTGCGCCGCTGGTGAATCTCGAGAAAGCAGATGGCTGGGATGGCGAAAGGCTACACACTATCCTGCAATGGGTAGAGACCTGCGATGGAGACGGCAATCCAACCAGAATGTTCAAGACCGGTGATTCGATGTGCATACGCATCGGATACCAACTCAATCAAAAAATAGAAGTCGGTTATTTCACGATTTTCTTTATCGATGATTTGGGCGATCGTGTTCAGGTCATATATAGCTTGCACGATGATGCGAAGATTGACATTGGTAATAGTGGCGTCATCGAATGCAGAATCGACGACCTGCGCCTGGTCAGTGGTGAATACAGCTTGACACTGGACTTCGGGTGCATCGTCGACGGCCATCTCAAGTCTCTTGACTGCATTCCCGATGCGACTCAGGTGCGCATTGATCTTGGGGGCTATCTTGGCCCCCTAGGCTTGCGGCCAAATCAGGGAACATTGGCGCAACGTAGCCGATGGTGTCAGATTGATAAACGTGTGTGACTGTTATTGCTGATGCTAGTGCCGCAGGCTGAAAGATCAACATGTCATTAGAAATTATCCCCAGAGCTGAGACGACTCCTGAGGAGTGGGATGCGCATGTTTGCGGCTCTCCAGATGGCTGGGTCTTCTCCCTATGGGGTTGGCAGGAATTGATTGAGGCCGTTGAACCCTGGGCGCTCGAAGACCATAGTTTTGCGATCCGTGAGGGGCGACGTCTGCTGGCCTTGGTGCCGTTACATTACCACCCTGGCTCAGGCCGTATAGCCTCCACTGGGTGGGGTGGCAGCGGCCCAGTCATCGATGGCCGATTGGGCGGGAAGGCACGCAATAAGCTGATGGGGCAGGCTATTCAGCACTGTATTAACTTGGCCAGAGAGAGGGGGGCAACCGGTTTCGACGTCTCGCTCTCGCCTGTCACCGCCACCTCGATTGCCAGTGCCTGGGGCGTTAATCCCCAGGTATTCCACGGACTTGAGGATCGCTCGGGACTTGCCCAAGTGATCGATTTATCGAAGTCCGAGGATGAACTCTGGGCCGATCTAACGTCGGATGCGCGGCGCCAGATCAAGCAGGCGCGCGAAGCGGGGCTTCTCGTCGAGCGCGTCGATTGGGCACAGCACCTCGACCGCTATTACGAACTGCACGTCGCCACGTACACGCACACCGGGGTCTCACCACACCCGCGCGCCTATTTCGCCGGCATTACCGGACATACCGCACCAAGCGGCCACTCTGTGTTGTGGGGTGTGAGCACACCGGCAGGGGAGCTTGTGGCCTACCACAATGCCGCATGGTTTGGTGCCGGGGCCTACTATCACACCGGTTGTTCTGCCGATTACTCCGGTTTTTCCGGCGCAAGCTATCTGCTGTTCTGGGAGGCAATGCTCGGGGCACGGCGTGCGGGGATCCGTTGGTACGACTGCGGCGCAGTTTTCCCGGGCAAAACGTCGAGTGAAAAGCAAAAAGGCCTCAGCACCTTCAAGACAAAATTTGGAGGGCAACCGCATCGGCAGTTTTCCGGTGGGTTGAATTTCCCATGCCGCCCCATTGCGTCGTCTGGCGTCTCGCCCGCGCCGACTTTTATCAGACAAGTATTAGGCAAAATTCGTGGCAGATAGTCAGAATAAACAAAGGCAGGTTGCTAACCTTGAGCAATCAATTCGTACAGTCTATGAAACTGAGGGTGTCTATAAAGCGGATACGATTTGCCATCGACTAAATGAGCAATCAAAAGAGTATGCAGACAGATTGCTCCTAGAAAAGCTGCGTACGGTACGGCGTCACGTTGCCGACGGACTCTTGGTGGATCTGTGCTGTGCAACCGGTGAGCATTTGCTTACCTTGGCTGGTGTTTCCGACCATTGCCTGGGTATTGACTTCAGCCGGCCTTATATTGACCGGGCGAATCAGCGATCTAAAGAACTTGGCCTATCTCACGTGAAATTTGAGGTGGGGGATGCTAAGAGTCTTCCGCTTGAAACAGGCAGCGTTGCAACTTTGTACTCGTTTTCAGCGCTGTACGCCATTCCCGATGTTGAAGTTGTGATCCGGGAAATATCGCGTGTTTTGCGTGAGGGAGGTCGTTGCGTTCTAGATCTCGGAAACTCGAAGTCGCTGAACTCCATTTGCGTTAAAGCCTATACGGAGTTGCCCCCCACATTTCATATCACAGTGCCGGAAATGCAACGGATCTGTGAACGCAGCGGCCTGAGAATCATTGAGCACCGCTCCTTCCAGCTGCTCCCGCTATGGGCCGATAAGCCACGCTGGCTTTGGCCACTCTTGCATCCCGTCTGGAAAAAGATCATGGCTGTTCGGTTCAAAGGAAAGATGCTCGATGAGTGGGTTTCTAGTAGTAGCTTGCTCCGCCAGTACGCTTTTCGGCACCTACTTGTATGTGAAAAACTAGCAGAGGAATGACCTAGTGATCGGGTTGGGTGTTATTCGTTTTGTACTCGCCATGATGGTTCTGATGAATCACCTATGGTCGCCGACTGCAAATGTCATAGGGGCACACGCTGTCACCGGCTTTTACATTGTTAGTGGTTTTTTGATGACCAAAGTCATCAATGAAGTTTATGTAGATGATGGTGGAAAACTACGATATTTGGCAAACCGGGCACTAAGAATATATCCCTTGTACCTGTTGGTGTTGCTGACTTCATTGGCTTTTGTTGCAATTTGGCCGAATTATTTTCAGGTTTACAGTCTTATTCGCATCCCCATGGATGGTTGGGAGTGGTTTTCTAACGTGTCGCTTTGGCGGCTCACTGACTCGCCAACCATAGTGATCCCGCCAGCATGGTCGCTTTATGTTGAGGTGTTTTTTTATATAGTGATCGCCTTCATTGCGAGGGCTCGAGGCATGGTCGTGCTGTGGTTTCTGGCCAGCCTTTTGTACACAGTCTGGATGATTGCCAACGGCTATTCATTTGCTGATCGTTACTATCCACTAGGAGCGGCATTGTTATTCTTTTCGACTGGAGCCATTATCTATTTTCTGGCCAAAGAAGGCTGCTACTATTTCTTTGATTTGTTTTCTATGCCGATCATTTGTGGCCTGCTTGCACTTTTTGTCATTTTTCCACTTGTTATTGGTGACTGGGGCGGGGGGCGATATTGGTTGGGTTATTACGGCGCGAGCGCCTTATTCGCGATTCTATTTACTGCGCTGGTTGTGACGGCGCGGCTGAATGGTGGCAGGATGGATAAGTTTATGGGGGACTTGGCTTATCCCGTTTTTCTGGCACATTTTCTTGCTGCAGGCTTTGTCAATCTGATAACTGACAACCGTTTTGCAGTAACTGGTCATGCTAATTTTATTTTGGCCACTCTGGTCTGTTTGTCGATGTCAGTCGCGCACCTTAAATGGATCGAGCCGTTGATAGAGGGGATCAGAAATCAGGTGCGAGGGCGTACGGCGTAGAGTGTGATGAGTAACCATCTTGACAATTCGACTAGACAGGCTCTAGAGGCCTATCTAACTAATTTGTACGCAGGCGTTTTTTCGAAAGAGGCTATTTCAGCTCATCTGGAGAACCACATTGGTTTCGCCTTTGCTGAATACGCAACTCAGGTAATACGACCACGGTTGCAAGAAGGTGCGAAGGTTCTCGATATCGGATGCGGCTTTGGCAGTTGTGTACTCGCTGCCCGGAATGAAGGCCTTGATGCGATCGGGGTCGAAATCGCTCCGTTCGAGGTCGAGTTCGCACGCAGTCGTCTGCGCAAGGTGCGGCCACAAGACGACCCCAATGGAGTCTATCTTTGTGGGGATGCGCGCAAGCTCAATTTTGCCCCTGAGTCCTTTGATGCTGTGACATTCTGGAATGTCATTGAACATATCGAGCATTGGGATTCGGTGATGGATGCCGCCGCGAGATACCTGAAGCCAGGCGGGATCGTCTTTATCATCTGCCCAAACTACATGGCCTGGCGCGATGAGGCTCATTACCACGTGCCCTGGAAACCAGCCCCATTGCTGCCAAGAGAAAAGGCTGTTCAGTACCTTCAGTCACTGGGGCGTGACCCAAGGTTTTTTGCTGAATCAATTTTTTATCGTACGAATTGGGAAGTGCTGGGGAAGTTGCGCAATCTAGGTTTTGATCTGATGGAGCTTGGGACCCTTGAGAAAAGGACCCTTGCTCCGAGCCGGTTGCTTCCAATTCTGTTTTCACCGCTGAAGCACTTTCGTTTTTTTAATCCATTCCGGCATTCTGTTGAGGTTGCCGCTCGCAAACCATTCGGACGTCTCGTATGAATCGCCTTTTAGTTATAGTCCCTGATCGCATAAGTGATATTCTCGTTAAAGGAGAGTATCAGCCAGGGTACTACAATCCTGGTGATGTGTTCGAAGAGGTGCATATCCTTGTGACCAATGACGACCGCCCTTCTTTGGCAGACCTCAAGCGCACCGTTGGGAGAGCGACTCTTTTTGTACACAGCTATCCCGATAATCTAAATCTGGTTAATTGTCGCCCGCCATGGCTGCGAAATATCCGCCTTCGGAAATGGGCAAAGGGCGGCGTTGATATCGCCCGGTCAGTCAAGCCCCAACTTATTCGTTGCCATGGGTCAGATTGGAATACCTATCTCGCAAGTCGCATCAAGGCTGTGTTGGGAATCCCCTACGTCGTCAGCCTGCACATCAACCCGGATATCAATCCGGTGCGGCGGATAGTGAAGCCACACCTCACAGTCGATGAGAAACGCCATAACGCGTTTTATGAGTACGTTGAGTATTCCGGCTTGCATGACGCAGATCTGGTGATGCCCGTCTACAAACCGATCGTGCCGTACCTCAAGCGGCTAGGTGTTGAGCGCGTTGAAGTTTGCTACAACGTGCTTAACAACAATTATTTACGTGTCAAGAGCGACTATGCCTTGCACAGTCCCGCTCGCGTTATCTACGTCGGCCGGCTGTTCGAGGAGAAAAACCCGGACAACATCATGCGTGCGCTGGTTAGGTTGTCCGGTGTGGTTTTCACTATTGTAGGCGATGGTCCGATCCGGCCCCGACTGGAACAACTGGCGGTTGATCTAGGCATTGCCGACCGAGTGGTGTTTCGGCCAGCGGTTGCCAACGACGAGCTTTGCGAGTTGCTGGTAGAGCAGGACGTCTTCGCCGTTCACACGGAGTACTGGGAAATCAGCAAATCTGTATTGGAGGCGTTGTTGACGGGGCTGCCAATCGTCATCAACAGGCGCCTCGGTGAGCCTGTGCCGGAACTTGAAGGTGATTTCGTTCATATGGTAGAGAATTCAGAAGAAGCCTACTTCCAGGCACTGAATCAACTGCTGACGGATCAAGAGGGGCGTGCAGCACTCGGCAGGCGTGCGCTGGCACATGCGCGGGCTAATTGGGACCCGGCTATCACCGAGGCGCGTTACGCGGGTATTTACCGTTCGTTTCTGGAAAAAAGGCCGGGATGATGATGGATGTCTCACCGTTCCGCTGTCCCGCTTGCCATGCATCGCCATTGCGGGCTCAAGACAGCTTAACGTGCTCGTCGTGCGGCCGTTGTTATCAGATTGAAGGCGATGTGCCTTTCTTGGTTCCAGACCTCAGCGGCCATGAGGATGCCATGGCACAGGCCCGGCAGGTCAATCCCGAGTGGTATCGAGAAGAGCAGCCCCCTGAAGCGGTCAGCCCTTGGCGCCATCACCTCAAGAAGCGGCGACTTTACGTCAGTGCCTGCATCCGTAGGGAGCTACAACGCCGTGGCCTTGAGCGCGCGACACGGCTACTGGACCTCGGCTGCGGCGACGGAACCAATTTGGTCTGGCTGCGTGATTTCACTGAGTCGCTTTACGGCAGCGATTACAACGTCATTCGGTTGGCGCGTGCTTGCGCGCGCATGCCAGATGCGAAACTGTTTCTCGGTGATATTCTCGATTATCCGGTCGTCGATGGCTTCTTTGACGTGGTGTATTTCAACCATGTTATTGAACACATTCCGGACGACGAGGCGGCGCTGGCCACGGCTTACCGAATCCTGGCGCCAGGGGGCCTTCTTGTGCTGGGCACACCCAACGAAGGAGCGTGGTGGTGGCAGTTAGCCTACAAGCGTGCGCCCGAAATCCGCAAGACGACCGATCACGTTAACTTCTACACCGCTGAAACCATAGGCCGGAAGCTGGAGGGCGCGGGCTTCAGAGTATTTGAAGTGAAACACATGGGTTGGGGGCCGCCCGATTGGCATCTTGATGGGCAGTGGCGGCAGCACAAGTGGGTGGACGACCTCTTCGAAGGGGTTGGTCGTGTCTTGCTGCCGCGTCAGGCGTCTTCGCTCTACCTGCTGGCCACTAAATAGGTCTTTTCATACGATTATGTTGACTCCTTTACTTGAATCATCTCAGCCCCAGCTTCAAGGCCGCTTGCTGGTTGTGCTCTGCAGCTACCGCGGCGGCATCGGCAATCCACCGTCGTTTTCCTTTGCCCGCCTTGTGCCCCGGCTTGGCCCTATCGCCAGGCTACTGGATCGGCTGAGCCTGCTTTCGCTGCGCCAGTTCATAGCGTCTAATCGTGACTTCTTTGCTAACGTGCGGACCGTTGGATATCAGGTGGGCTTGCTCGAGGACGCCCTTCGCTTGGCCTCGCCATCTGGTGTAACCATCCGGGTAGACGAGGCTCTGGCGCAGGATGCCGCCTGTGAGAAGCTGGCGTCTTTCGGGCAGGTTGAGGTGCGAGCGGCTGGCGACTTGCTCAGTGCGAACGAGGCCGCGGACAGCGTGCTCCTGATTTATCCAGACGCGCTGGGTCTTGGTTGGGCGCCCCTCGAGTCACGCCTGCCAAGAGGGCCAGTTTATGCAGTGAATGGTCGGCGCCGCATTTTCCCACTCAATGCCTGCACACGCAGGAAACTGCGCTGGCGCCGTCTGCTGGCAAGTACCCGGGCGACTGAGTTGCTGGCCACCATCGCCATCGTACCCCTGGCAGCAGGTCTCGCAGCTTGGGATGCGTTGCGCGGCAAGTCTTGATATCGATGAAACATGACTGATAACAAACAACACGATAAGAAAAAAGCCATTCGCGATTGGTGGGCCGATGCCCCGATGACCTATGCTGAGGATCATGGTCACGTGGAATACCGCCTGCCTGATGGGAGCATGGAGCGTGTAGAGATTGGTACGCGGCGTTTCTATGAGCTGGCCGATTACGTATTTTTCCGCTGGAATGAACCCTTGCACGACGTTACCGGCAAGTTCGGCCGCATCTTCGACTACGAGCGATTCCGCGGCAAGAAGGTCCTTGAGATCGGCTGTGGTATGGGGTGCATGGCCAGCCAGTGGGCTTCCCATGGCGCCAATATAACCGCCATTGACCTCAACCCTGTGGCCATCGAAAAAACCACACGGCGTTTCGAACTCTTCGGCCTCAAGGGCGATATCCGCGAAGTTGATGCCGAGACACTGCCGTTCGCGGACGCAACTTTCGATTTGGTCTATTCGTGGGGCGTGATCCACCATACGCCGGGAATTGAACAGGCGGCCCGTGAGATTTTCCGTGTGTTGAAGCCGGGCGGTCGCCTCGCCCTGATGCTCTACAACCGCGACTCCGTGCTCTATAAGTATTTCGTGTCCTATCAGGAAGGGGTCCTGAACCTTGAGCGCCAATTCCTCGACGAACTGGGCCTAGCTAGCCGCTACGGGGACGGCGGCCGCCAGGAGGGGAACCCGCATACCTGGCCTGTGACGGACGAGGAGGTGCGGCGCGAGCTGCTGCCGATGTGCGAAAACGTCTCCATCAAAGTGTTGGGGACGGATGTGCCGGAGGCCCTGAATACCTGGTTCCCGCGATTGGGGCAACGGCTTCCGCTGTCTTGGCGCAAGGCCCTGGCGCGGCGCTGGGGCTGGAGCCTGTGGATCACCGGGGACAAGGCGGCATGATGGGGGCGTTCTCAATGCTGCGGCAATTGCTCGGCCAGTGGCGCAATGGTCGTGATGTGGCGGCTTCCGAACCTTCGTGGCTGCCGCTGGAGCATTATGTTGCCGCTGCACGCAACCTTGGTCTTGATCGGCCGTACCTCTTCCTGTCATTTGATTGCGACACCGACTTGGATGCTGCTGCTGCCGGTGAGGTGCATGCCTTCCTGGAGTCCCTTGGCATCAAGGCAACCTATGCCGTGCCTGGCGCCCAACTGCAGAGGTTCCCTGATCCCTATCGGCGTTTGGCGGAGCGGGATGCCGAGTTCATGAATCACGGCGGACTCCCCCACACTGAGTGGAATGGTGATCTGTGGGTCGGCATCACCTTCTACGACTCAATGTCGCCGAAGGAGGTAGAAGCCGATATTCGGCGCGGCCACGAAATCGTTACCGAGGTGATCGGCCGTGCACCGATCGGCTTCCGGGCGCCGCATTTCGGGTGCTACATGAAGCCGGAAGAGGTCGACATGCTGCACCGCACGGCCGCCAGTCTGGGTTATCGCTATTGCTCAACGACCATCCCGTCGTTCGGCCTGAAGTACGGCCCCGCCTATGAAACGCATGGTCTTCTGGAGATTCCATGTTTTGGCTCTATTCGCAACCCGGAAACCACTCTCGATTCCTGGACTTACCTGACCGACCGCAAGAACTACGCGCTTGGTGACCAGTATTTCGACTTGATGGTTGAAACCGTTGATGCATTTGTGAGCCGGGAATTGCCCGCCGTATTCACTTGGTATGCAGACCCCTGCCATGTATTAAATCAGCCACCTTTCATGCGGGCGATGGAGCATTTGGTCAAAGCCGGTGTGGTTTCTGTCGGCGGTTCGGAACTGGCGGAAATCCTCTCAAAGCAAACAAGTACCTTAAGGAATTAACTCATGGGTGTTCGAGCTTTTCTAAGGCGAGTCATGGGGGCGCAGAGTTCATCTGCATTAGCTGACCAGAACCTTCGCGACATGCAGTATTCCATAGAATATCTGACGTTGGAGGTGAGTCGCCTGCGATCCTTGGTTAGATATTTAAGCGCCGATGTAATTAACAACTTGCCGATAACTTACCGAACGCGTGAGAGCTTTGATTATCAATGGAGGGATAGCCCGGACGGAAATTGGACGGAAACGCGTCCTGAATTGAAATTGCGCGAGCCTAGTTTGGTTACTCAATACACCAAGTTGCCAAGAGAATGGTTCAAGAACAAAATGATATTGGATGCAGGTTGTGGTTCAGGTCGGTTTTCCTGGGCAATGGCCTCCATGGGGGCAATGGTCCATGCTGTTGATCAGTCCGAAGCCGGGGTATTACACACAAAGAATTCCTGTGCTGAGTTCGGCGATAAAGTAGCAGTGCTCCAGCATGATCTGACGCAGCCTTTGCCCTTTGGTGCGGAGTTTGACTTGGTTTGGTCTCACGGTGTTCTTCATCATACCGGCAACACTTTTGGTGCCTTCTCAAATATTTCCCGCCTAGTGAAACCGGGGGGCTATATTTTTGTGATGCTCTATGGAGAGCCGACCGGGCGCGATCCTGGCGAGTTTGCGTACTATGCTGAGGTGGAGACGTTGCGCCGTGAGACCTGCACGATGTCGTTCTCGGAGCGCTACGAGTTTCTGAGCAAACTGAAGGGCGCTGATGTTGGTGGTTGGTTCGACGCTGTAAGCCCCACCATCAATGATACATACTCCTATTATGAAATCGCCCTTTGGTTGTTGCAGAATGGTTTTGAGGATATTCAGCGCACGATGAGCGCCAGCAGCCATTATGTCATTGCCCGTCGGCGCGTAGATTAGGTGTAACTGACGCAAATGTGCGGTTTTTCTGGATGGTTCCGGCTTGGCATTGACTGCGCCCAGCGCGGCCTGTTGCTCGAGACGATGTGCTCGGCAATCGTTCATCGGGGGCCTGACGATCAGGGCACTTATGTTGATGACCACGTTGGACTGGGCTTTCAGCGCCTGAGTATCGTTGACCTTGGCGGTGGCCATCAGCCCATGGTCTCGGATGACGGTGCAGTTGTCATCAGCTTCAACGGCGAGGTCTTTAATCACGCGGCACTGCGCAGCGAACTTGCCCGCGATGGTGAGAGCTTCCGTACGCATTCCGATACGGAAGTTATCCTGAAGCTTTATCAAACACGTGGTATAGAAAGTATCGCCTGCCTGAATGGCATGTTCGCCATTGCCATCTGGGACAAGCGGCAGGGCGTGCTGCATCTCGTCCGCGACCGCCTCGGGGTCAAGCCGCTGTACTACGCCCGTGTGGGCGATGCGCTGCTGTTTAGCTCCGAGATCAAGTCGATCCTAGCGTCGCGGCAGATTGAGAAGTCTGTCAATAAGCGGGCTGTCTGGGATTATCTTACCTTTCGCTACGTTCCCGGACCTCAGACTATCTGGGAGGGGATCTTCAAGCTCCCGCCAGCTCATCGGCTGGAGTTCCGCCTGAATGATTCCGCGCCAACGATCAGCCGCTGGTGGGACATGCCCATGGCTGTGCCTGCGGTCGAGAAGAGCCTTCGTGACTATGATGAAGAGTTCCGTTACCTGTTCGAGGACGCGGTGCGTCTTCGTTTGCAGGCCGATGTTCCGGTTGGCATTACCCTGAGCGGGGGCCTTGATTCAAGTGCTCTGGTTGCAGCGGCTGCTTCGCCTTCGTTGCATACCTTTTCGGTGGCATTTGCCGATGCGCCGGATACCAACGAACTGGCCTATGCCCTAGCGGTGTCGAAGGCGTTCTCGACGCAGCATCACGAAGTCGTTATCGACGAAAAAGACTTTCTCGACTTTCTACCGGATTTCGTCTGGCATACCGACGAGCCACTTGCGGATCTGGCTTCCATTCCACTCCACTATCTCTCCCGGTTGGCACGTCAGGACGTAAAAGTGGTGCTTTCCGGCGAAGGGGCGGATGAGATATTTGCAGGCTATGATTTCGACCGCTGGGCCCGGCTATGGGACCAGGTGGCGGCGGCGCGTGGCGGACGGCGTCACGGGGCAGGGCTGCTCCCCCGCTTGGCGGCTCCGTTTTCTGCACGAGCGCGAAAGTTGGGGGAGTTGGCGGCCACCGCCACGGATCAACGCCAGGTTGCTGAGCCGATCTCCATGACCAACCTCTGGTCCTCTGCGGAAAAGCGAGAAATGCTCTCGTCCGCCGAAAGCTGGCCTGACAGCCTGGATGTTGTCTCCAATCATCTGGCACGTCTGGGTAATGGTGAGCCTTTGAACCAGGTGCTTTATTCCTACTGCCAGGATTGGCTGGTTGAGGATTTGTTGATGAAGGCGGATCGGATGTCCATGGCCAATTCCCTTGAGTTGCGCACCCCGTTTCTTGACTACCGTCTGGTCGAATGGGCTGGTCATTTGCCCGTACGCTTGAAGGCCGGACCCGATGCTGCAGGAAACTACCGGACGAAAGAAATCCTGCGTCGCTACGCGGAGCCTCGTTTGCCTCGTGAAATTGTGGAGCGCCCCAAGCAAGGCTTTCCGGTGCCGGTATATGGTTGGCTTTCCGGAAGGCTGGCTCCTTGGGCCTGTGAAATGCTTCTGGATTCCAACGCACAGCTTGCCGACTGCTTCAAACCTTCTGCGTTGCAGCACATCGTCCTAGCGGGCACCCAGCCCAATGCTGACTCAAGGACACAACATCGCTTATGGAGCTTGTTGATTCTGGAAATCTGGATGCGCAGGTGGGTGCCATGAGCCGCAGACTGCTGGCGCTGGCGTGGATGATGCCGCCATTGATTTTTCCTCGGTCGCTACAGGTCTCGCGAACATTGCGCGCAATGTCAGAGCGGGGCTGGAAGATCACGGTTGTCGCAGTGCCGCCGGATGTTGAGCCCTTTGCAGCACAAGATCCGCGTTTGGAGGCATTCTATCGGGGTAGCTTCGAAATCCGTTATGTGGAGCCTCGCGAGGAGGTCGAATCGAGCCCGCTCTGGCTTCGCATCGTTCGACACATTCTGCGCACAAAAAACACGCGGGATCCAAATTGGATTCGCCGTGCTTCAACGGCCCTCTGTCAGCAAATAGCTGCAGAAAGTCCGGATGCGCTCATCAGTTTTGCCCAGCCCTGGATCAATCATCGGGTTGCTCTGCGTGTCAAGCGCCGGCACCCGCAGCTTGCTTGGGTCGTACATTTCAGCGACCCTTGGGTGGACAGTCCTTATTTCATCCCCCCTAATGAAAACGCACGTGCAACGGCAATCAAGCAGGAGCGAGAGATCATTTCTACAGCGGACGCCGTAATCTTCACGACACGGGAAACGGCCGATCTGGTCATGGCCAAATATCCGGCTTCTTGGGGCGGAAAAGTTCATGTCCTCTCGCATGGTTACGATGCGGATATTCTTGAATTGATCGAACCAAGACCCCAGTCTGAAAGATTCACCATCATCCACACCGGCAACCTCTACGAAAAGCGGGAGCCCTACGCTTTACTGCGCGCCTTGGCGACCTTGCGTGCCGAACTGAGCGCAGCAGAATTGAGGGTCGAATTCGTTGGCCATGCTACGCAGGCGATGCAGGAGAGGGTGAAGCAACTGGATTTGGACGACATCGTATCGCTCGCCCCCAACGTACCGTTCCTTGACAGCCTGGCCATTGCGCAGTCGGCCGATCTTCTTCTGGTCATCGATGCACCGGCGGAACACAGCGTGTTCCTGCCGAGCAAGATCGTGGATTACCTCTCGCTGCGTCGTCCCATCCTCGCCTTGACGCCTCAGGCAGGTGCTTCGGCACGCGTGCTCGGTGGCCTCGGTTTTCCGACGGTCGACCCGACAGACGAGGCAGGCATCCTTGCCAAGCTGCGCGAATCTCTTGCGCGGTGGCAGAAGGGAGAAAGTGTGACTCCCGTGCCATCGTCAGAGATGCTGCGAGCGTTCGACATTCGGGAGGTGACGGCCGGATTCGAAGAGGTCGTGGTGAGCGCCATATCCGATGAGGAGCGTAAACATGCCTGACAAGATGCGGATTCATCTCGTGGCGGGAGCGCGGCCGAATTTCATGAAGGTCGGCCCACTGTATCACGCTCTCGCCGAGACCGACTGGGCCGACCCGGTATTGGTGCACACCGGGCAGCATTTCAGCGCCGACATGTCCGATGTGTTCCTTCGCGACCTTGGACTCCCAACGCCGCACTTCCATCTGCAGGCCTCGGGCACCACTCATGCCGAGAAGACGGCCGCGGTGCTGACAGCATATGAGGCGCTGTGCCTGCGCAATCGGCCTGATTGGGTCGTGGTTGTCGGCGACATCAACTCGACCATCGCTGCCACGTTGGCCGCCAAGAAACTCAATCTCCCCGTGGCCCACCTTGAGGCCGGGCTGCGCAGCGGCGATCGGAACATGCCGGAGGAAATCAATCGCTTGCTCGTCGATGCAGTTGCCGATCTCCTGTGGACGCCCTCCGAGGACGCTGACACCAACCTGTTGCGCGAGGGTGTCGCGCCTGAACGGATCGTCCGTGTCGGGAACATCATGATCGATGCCTATTGCATGCTTCAGGAGCGTATCTCGGAAGCGGGCACGGCCGCCCGTCTTGGCCTACAGCGGCTCTCCTATGCAGTCGTCACCATGCATAGACCGGTCAACGTCGATCATCGGGAGAATCTGTCGGTAATCGTCGATCAGTTGATCAAACTTGCAGAGAGCATTCCTGTCGTTTTCCCGGTACATCCCCGGACGCGCTCGCGTCTGGAGTCGTTTGACCTGATGCACAAGCTAAGCAATGCAGGGATACGGCTGCTTGAACCACTGGGCTACATCGAGTTTATGAACCTCGTCGCGAACTGCCGAATCGTGGTGACGGACTCGGGGGGAATCCAGGAGGAGACATCCTACCTGGGTGTGCCATGCCTGACCGCGCGTGAGTCGACCGAGCGTCCGATCACTTTGAGCTTGGGCAGCAATCAATTGATTGCCATTTCGCGTATTGAGCAAGCGGCGAAATCGGTCATAGAGACGGTTGCATCGCGCATGAACACGACCATCCCGTTATGGGATGGTCATGCGGCGGAACGCGTGGTTGAGAGCCTTTTTTCGACAGCAGAGGCGAAGTTCATGAACGGCACTCAGGCCTTGATTGGTTTCGGTGAGGCAAATCCCGAACAAGCGCCAACTGGGTCGCTCACCCATCTTTTTGACGTGATTCAGCGTGTCGGGCAACCTTGCATAGTCTGCGCCCGAGTTCCGCTTAACCACCCAGACGTTGCCGCTCTACTTTCCCAACCTCTGGTAGAGGGCGTTATTCTTGAATCGGAGGATCGCGAACTTCTGGCGGCATTCCCCCGCCGCCTGGGTTTTTACACGAAGGGTGGTGGCGATTGGCAACTGCCAGCTCAGGTTGTTGCTGACATGGTTTATGTCGGGCGCTGGACAGATTTTGGTGCGCGAGTGGCTTGGCTCGCATGGCGTGCTGGCATTCGCCGCATTCACCATGCTGTCGCGTTTCAGTCACATCACACGCGTGGCACTATCTGGGTGGCTGTCGAGAAATCCCTGAGATCCTTGCTGTATCGGCTTTGGCAGTCGCCGTTGCGACGCAAGTTGGCAGACAGTACAGGACTCGCATTTCGACTTGAACAATACCTGTTTTCCAAGAGGTTGCGGCTCTTCGAGGATTTACCCCTGCCGGTACCCGGCGCGCCTACTGTGTGGCAGAAAGGAAAAATTGTCGTGGTCGGCGGAATGCTCGGCCCTGGGGGGGCTGAGCGCCAGCTCACTGCAACGTTGCTGGGGCTTTTTGCGCGCGGACACCGGGATTTGCATTTCTTGCATCACTCGCCGATGCACAAGCCGAATGACTTTTTCCTGCCGCAACTGATTGAAGCCGGAATTCCATTTTCTCAAGTAGATCTGTTCGGCGACAGCAACCTAGCATCACCCGGAATTGAGGAAGCGCTTGAGCAGCGTTTAGCGCCGCTTGGCGATTTGGGTACCGAGGTCGCTGCCTACGCAAGAGAGTTTCTTGTCCGTCGGCCCGAGATCGTACATGTCTGGCTTGACTATGTGAATGTCGTGGCAGGACTAGCTGCTCTCCTCGTTGGCGTGCCGCGAATAGTGCTCTCCTGCCGAAGCCTTGCACCGGTGCATTTTGGCTTCATCCAGCCCTACATGCGTCCAATATACCGGCTACTGGCAAAATCACCATGCGTTACTTTCCTGAATAACAGTGAGGCAGGGGCATCAGATTACAGGCGATGGCTTGGTATTACACCATTAAAGATACAGGTGGTCCGGAACGGTTTTGATTTCTCCACCCTGCCACCGCCGCAAGAACTGCCACATCTTCGTAGCGAGTACCGTCGCCGTCTCGGCATTCCTGCCGATGCGCCCGTCGTCGGTGTGATCATGAGAATCTCTGAAGAGAAGCGCCCTCTGCTCTGGATCGAAATCGCGCGGCAAGTGGGACTTCAGGTCACGGATGCTCACTTCTTGATCGTCGGCGACGGACCGCTGCGGAAACAAGCGGAGACTATGGGCCGTGAAGTTTTGGCAGATCGGATACACTTTCCTGGTCACGAAAAAAACGTCTTCTTGGCCCTCGCGGCCATGGATCTATTCATGCTGACATCACGCATGGAGGGGTTGCCGAATGTTCTAATAGAAGCCCAAGCGATTGGCGTGCCACCCGTCGCAATTGATGCGGGCGGGACAAGAGAGACCGTAAAGTGTGGCAAATCTGGTTGGGTAATCCCCACATCGAAAGTCTCCGTCGTAGTAAAAAAGGTGGCCGGTCTGCTGGCTGACAAGTCGGCAGTCGCGGAGGCTGCACAGTACGGCCATACGTTTGTGCGCGCGAAATTCAGCGTGCACGAAATGATCGATAAAACTTTGCTTATGTATGGCTACGAAAACTAGCTACATAGGCCGATATGAGTTGGCACGGCAGCATGTGTTTGGGCATACCGTCTGCTAGTTTTTATATTACTAAAATTTTCATAAGCAATGTCACGTGACGGAACCCTGAAAAGCCAGTATTCACTGGGTTCTTTGAGATACTGCACGGACACAACTAGCGAGAAGGTCAGTAAGTCAAGCGAAGTTAGCAGGAAGAGTTCGGAGTGATTGCATAGTGATGTTGTCGAGATCGGAATCTGGATGTCGGGAATCTGTCCGCATCATGTACGTCATAGGCTCACTGTCTGTGGGAGGGGCGGAGCGTCATGTCGTCGCCATTGCCGCCGGTTTACGCCGGCGTGGGTGGCATACCAGCGTATTTGCCTTGTCGCGCAGCGGCCCCCTGTTGGCAACACTAGATGCCGAAGGGGTTGCGGTAGTTGGTCCTCCGATGGGAGGGCTTCCGGAAAGGTTGCTTGGCAAGCGCATTTCGGCGTGGCTGCGACACGTGCAGGGCGCGGTGTTGCTGATGTGGACTCTGCTGTGGCATAGAAAGACGGTGGTGCATTTCTTTCTCCCCGCGGCATATATCGTGGGAGGAATCGCAGCGTGCCTGGTCGGAGCTCGCCCACGCATTATGAGCCGGCGCAGCCTTAACCGCTACCAGCTCAAGCGTCCCCATTACCGCAGGGTGGAGCGCCTCCTGCATTCACGGATGGATTTTCTGGTGGGCAATTCGCTGGCCGTGATCCGTGAGTTGGAAGCCGAGTCGCAGGGCAAGGCGCCGGTCCGGCTAATCTACAACGGCATCGATGCGCAGTGGGCTCAGGGAGCGGATGGCGGACGGATAAGGCTCGAGTTGGGCCTAGATGCGTCGGCGCTGGTCTTCGTGATCGTCGCCAACCTGATTCCCTACAAGGGGCATTCGGACTTACTGCACGCGCTTGCCGCTATCCACCAGCAGTTGCCCGACAGTTGGTGTTTGCTGTGTGTCGGCCGCGACGATGGCATATTGCCAATTTTGCAGGATCAGGCGCAAACCTTGGGTATCGCCGCCAACGTGCGGTGGCTGGGGGCGCGCATGGATATCAACGACTGTCTCGCTGCGGCCAATGTTGCGGTATCCGCTTCACATGAGGAAGGTTTTTCCAATGCTGTGCTGGAGGCCATGCTTGCAGGGCTTCCCATGGTCGTCACCAACGTGGGGGGCAACTCCGAGGCGGTGGTTGACGGCGTCACGGGTTACGTTGTGCCTCCTCATGCTCCGCAAGATTTGGGCGCGGCCCTGCTGAAGCTAGCCGGGGATGCTGGTAGGGGCGAAATGGGGAAGATGGGTCGGCAACGCGTGATCGAGCAGTTTTCGATGAAAGCCTGCTTGGATGGGTACGAGGCGCTCTATGAAGAATTCAGAAGCATGCGTGCGTGACCACTATCCTTGGAGCCCGGTATCAAGGGCGTGAATGAAATAAACAGGAGGCATAAAAATGTAAAGCGAGAATGCTGCTTGCGCAGTAACGCAGTCCGTATCTGAGGGATCAAACCCAGTCGCGGAGATTCTGAATGCTTCGTTGCTCGACAGCAGCCGAACTCGGGACGGCAAGCGCTGTTTCGAGCCAGTGGTTGATAGAGACATTTTTTGATGGAAGTGTGATTCCTTATGTGCGGAATATTCGGTATTCTCGCGTCGGATGACTCCGCCAGTGAGCTTTCTCATATGCAGAATATGGGAAACGCGATTCTTCATCGCGGTCCAGACGATCATGGCTATTGGAGCGCGCCCGACAAGGGGATTGCCCTGGGTCACAGGCGATTATCGATCCTTGATCTCTCGCCTGCGGGACACCAGCCAATGCTTTCGGCATGCGGCCGCTACGTCATTGCTTTCAACGGCGAGGTCTACAATTACCGCACGATCCGGAAGGAGCTTGAGTCAACACCTTACTTTGTCGATATGGTGCACGGGTGGCGCGGCCATTCGGACACAGAGGTGATCCTTGCTGCGATAGGTTGCTGGGGTTTTACCGCAACGCTGGATCGCTTGGTTGGTATGTTTGCGATTGCCCTATGGGATCAGCAGGAGCAGGCATTGTACCTAGCGCGAGACCGTATTGGCGAGAAGCCGCTTTACTATGGTCGCATGGGGGGCACTTTTCTTTTCGGATCGGAACTGAAGGCACTGCGTGCACATCCGGCATGGCGGGCGGATATTGACAGAGGCGCGCTATGCCTCTTGCTACGGCACAACTATATTCCCGCACCTTATTCCATTTACCAGGGGGTACACAAATTGCCGCCCGGCAAGTATCTGCGGGTCAAAAGGAGCAGGGATGCTCGCGTCGGAACCTATTGGACGCTGCCGGATGTAGTCGGCCGTGCGAAGACGCATATGTTCGAGGGCAGCGATGAAGATGCGGTCGATGCGCTGGAGGCGCGCTTGCGCGAAGCGATCAGCGGGCAGATGGTGGCTGATGTTCCGTTGGGAGCCTTTCTGTCGGGAGGAATAGACTCGTCGACGGTGGTTGCTCTGATGCAGGCGCAAAGCAGCCGGCCCGTCAGCACGTTCTCCATCGGGTTCCACGAAGAAGGGTATGACGAGGCGAAGCATGCCAGACGGGTGGCGGAGCATCTTGGCACGGACCACACCGAGCTTTACGTTACGCCCAAACAGGCGCTCGATGTGATTCCCCTGCTGCCGGAGCTCTACGACGAGCCGTTCTCGGACTCCTCGCAGATTCCGACATTCCTAGTCTCGCAACTGGCGAAAAAACATGTAACCGTTAGCCTGTCGGGTGATGGAGGAGATGAGCTCTTCGGTGGCTATAACCGCTATTTCGTCGCGGGTGATGCATGGCAAAAAACTAGCCGCATCCCCCTGCCACTGAGAAGCGCACTAGGGAATGGAATCAAAATCTTAAGTCCGAAGGTCTGGTCTGCGCTGGCCAGTATCGCGACCCCGTTCCTGCCGGGACGTTATCAGCATATGAATGCGGGCGACAAGTTGCACAAGATCGCAAAAATCCTGAGCTTGCAAGGACAGGACGCTGCCTACAAGCAATTGGTCTCTCATTGGCCGGATCCAGCTGCCGTGGTTCTCCTTGGGTATGAGCCACCTACCGTGCTGACCGATCCGCCGGGGGGGCTGGCGCAGAAGAACTTCGTTGAGCGCATGATGCTACTGGATTCCATCAGCTATTTGCCGGATGATATTCTGGTCAAGGTGGATCGTGCGGCGATGGGTGTGAGTTTGGAAACACGCGTGCCCATGCTGGACCATCGGGTAGTTGAATTTGCTTGGTCGCTGCCGTTCAATATGAAGGTGCGAAACGGTGATGCTAAGTGGTTGCTCAAACAGGTCCTATACCGTCATGTACCCCGGCAGATGCTGGAGCGGCCGAAAATGGGGTTCGGGGTGCCGATCGACAATTGGCTACGTGGCCCCCTGCGTCATTGGGCCGAGGACCTGCTCGATCCGGTGCAGATGAAGTCGGAAGGATTTTTTGATCCGCTTCCAATTCAGGAAAAATGGCAACAGCACCTTTCAGGTGGTCAGAACTGGCAGTATCTGCTTTGGGATGTACTGATGTTTCAGGCGTGGTTGAGAAAACAATAGCCCATTGAATACCGATTTCGAAAGTCATAGGGACTCACCAAAGTCTGTGATTGTTCTTTTTGTCGTTAACTCCCCCTGATTTTTTTCTATCTCATCGGCTGCACTTGGCGGTTGCGGCACGGGCTACGGGTATCACGGTTCACATAGCTACAGGTTTAGGCCCGGCATGCAAGGAGGTCGCCGACTTGGGATTTCAGCACCACCTTTTGCCAATTTCCCGTAGTGGACGCAACCCGTTTGCCGAACTAAGAACCTTGTGGGGACTTTATCGGCTGATGCGAACGATAAGGCCTAACCTTGTTCACTTGGTAACCATCAAGCCCGTCCTGTATGGTGGTTTGATGGCAAGACTGGCAGGTGTTCCTGCAATGGTGGCCGCTATAACCGGGTTGGGTACGGTTTTTATTGATCGCAAACGGGATCGATTCTGGATGCGCCGTGGTGCTGAGTGGCTTTATCGACTCGCATTAGGGCATTCGAATGCTAGGCTCTAGGCTCAATCATATCCAGAATGCGACGAGGGTTGCGAGAGCGACGGCAGAGAGGAAGTTTCTGGCGCGTTTGTCGTAGCGGGTCGCGACACGGCGGAAGTCCTTGATGCGACAGAAGGCGTTTTCGATCAGGTGGCGGTCTCGGTATCGCCGCGCGATGGACCGATGCCCTGCGCTTTCGCCCCCCTTTTTCGCCGTGGGCGGAGCACTGCGCTTTCACATAGGTGCTCTCGATCGCGGTGCTCCTGGTCACAGCGCCCGATGTCGCCAAGGCGTCGAGCAGGCCCACCCGGAAGCACCTGCGAGACCAACGGTTGAAGCGATTGTAGAGCGTCGTCGAAGGGCCATAATCCGGCGGGCAATCGCACCATCGGCATCCCGTCTTCAGGACATGGATGATCCCGGAGATCACGCGCCGGTCATCAACACGCAGCGCACCCGGTTGGTTCCCGGGCAAATGCGGCTTTATCGCCGCCCATTGGGCGTCCGAAAGCCAAAACAGGTGGGCCATTCATACCCTCCAACCTCCCGATTGAAGGGTATGAATCTGATTTGCAGCCCACGATCAATATCCTGATTGGGTTTGGAGCCTAATCTCGCAATACGCGCATCAACGCGCGCGTAGCCCCTCTCCCTACCATGAGCATCGCCCGCGTGTGTTCGCAGGGCTCCAACACCTTGGATGACAGTTGCAAGCCCGCCCAAGGTCATTCTGACATCTGCGGCGATTTGTGGGTCCAAATCGGACAGGTCGGGGCTCAATGCCAAGGGTTGTTTAACCGCATTGAAAAGCCCGGAAACGTCCTTCTTCGCCGGAAGCGGCTGTCTCAACTCGATCAAGATCGAGCGGCACACGCTTTCTATTGTCGAACAAGCCGCCGTAATTGCGTCCTCTGGATCGGAGTCGATGCTGCCCAAGGCGCGTTCAAGATCGAGCTTCACTGTGTCAAAGCTGATGGTCTCCGCAACGCCTGAGAGCGTTGCGATGACTGGTGTGGAGTGACCCGCGACCACCAGTTCGGACCTTGGTGCCCTGCTGCTGAAGCTCAAAACCGTCATAGCGCAGCGCGTTGTTCAGATATTCGAGGACAGCGGTATGCCGTGGAGGGTTGTGGGCAAAATCTCGGGGGTCGGCAGCGGCCTCAATGACCCTCGGGAAAACCGCTGAAGGCTCGAAGCCCCGATTGATATCCAGAAAGCAATCGACCAATGACGGCACGCGGGAACCGCTCACGCGAAAATCAACGTTGCAGGCGCGCATGAATTTTTCAATTTTGGGGCCGCTGCGATAGATTCCAATTGGCGGCGTCGGGTCGTTCCCACCGCCGCCGCTGATGACTTCAGCTATGGCGTCAATGCTCTGCGGCGAAAGCGGAAAAGGCACCGCGTCCCCCTGCAAACTGGTAATAGCTACATGACGTAATCATGCGCCACCTCGCTATCGTAAACCTCCTTCACCGTCGCTGCGGATTTAATCGCCGCTCGGGCTGAAGTCTCCGTCAGGTCGATAGTGCGAAAGGTCCCTCCAACTTCGGCGATAACCTCGATGCGCCGGTATGTGCCCGCGTTAGTTTCAGCGTACTCCGCCAAGCCCTTCAGCTTCGGAAGAGCGTCACCAAACTGAATGCCGTGGGGATCGACGATATCAGCGACCACCGTGCCGTCGTCCAGCTGCGCAAAGAAGATGAAATCTGGCCGAACTATTTTTATGTCGCCGCCTTCTTCATAGGTTACGCCCAACGAATCCTGACTTGCACGGGCTGGGTTTCGATACCAGGCGACCGTACCGGCTCGCTCCAACTCGGCCTTGACGACCTTGCCTTCCCATGAATTGAAGTCGCCGTGGAAAAGGCCATCCTCATCGCAAAGCATGTGCCTTTCGAAGCGTGGTAGCGGCTCTTCGGTGCCGTCGGCCTTGCGCGCCGTGGTCATCTGAAGCCAAGTGTTGGGCCGTGCAAGATCGACATCCAACGGATCAGCGCTCATTTCCCGAATTTGGCGATAGACGTCTTGACGTTCATCGGAAAGGTTCTTGATTTGAACCCGGTAATTGGTCAACCACTGGTTTGACAGCTTCTCCGCAGCCGTCTCAAGATCGTCCTTCAGATCAGGGACAAGCCCAAGCGCCGCAATCGCGGTATGAGCCTCGATCAGCGCTTCCTCGGGATCGTCATCCTCTTCGGCTTTGCTGGCAAGGTGTTCACTGTAGGTCGTGGCAAGGTCAGGGCTGATAACCCGCGCCGCGCGTTTGTATGCGTCTTCGATGACGGCGTAGTCGGCAGCTTCGACAAAATCGTCGAAGGTCATTTCCTTGGTTTCTACATCCGCCTTCACCGTCTTCCCTTCAACGGTCATCACTGAGTCGCGGGCTTTCTTGATTTCTTCGGCATACCGGACTTGTGCGCCGTCCAGAACCTTGTGCAATTCGGCATGAGCTTTCTTGCCGGCGTCCGCGAGGAGGCCGTCAACAGCCAGTTCGTGAGCAAGCGCCGTTAGCCGTTTGACCGGGCGAGCCTGCCGCTTCGGCAAGGTTTGCGACGGCAAGGAAAGCAGCTTTTGCCAAACGTTCTCAGAGATTGCCGGATTGGGCTTCATCTCGCGCGGATTGATCAGCACCCGCCGACCGGGCAGTTCCTCGCCAGCTTCGCCGCCTGACATGAGCGCGGCGACAACGGCCTCAACCGATTTCTTGTCAAAATGAGGGAGAAGGCAATCGACCGCGTTCAGCCGGTCGTTACCGGGGATACGCCGTGCCAGTGGCGTGCGCACCATTCGACCGAGAAGCTGGGTGATGTGGGTCTTGTCCGTTGCCGCCCGGAAGGAAACCATGACTTCCGCACGCGGGCAGTCCCAGCCTGTGCTGATAGCGTCCTTGGCAATCAGAATGCGTACCCAATCGGATTCCTGAACTCGTTCCGGTGCGATGTAGGGGGCCATATGTCGGCCAAAGGTCTCGGTTTTGTGTTCACCGAAAACGTTGGCGATAGAGTCGTGCTGAAGCTCTGGCCATTGCTCGAAGATCGTGTCGAGCCATAGGCCGATTTCGTTGTGGTCCGGGGAGTTTGGAACCTGCAACACCATGAGGGGCAGAACGGTATCGGCGTCATCCTGCTGCTTGGCGTACTCCGCCCAGGCGTTCGAGATATCACTCAGCTTGGCCGTGCCGCGACGCAGAAGCACGGTTGAAAAATCGCCGGTCTCGTCGGGCACATCGAGGTTGATCGTGTCTTTCAGAAGGCCCGAATCCTGCACCTTCTTTGCATCGACAATCACGTTGGGCAGGGTGCTACGGTCCTGCATACCGGAAACGGCATCGTTGAATCGTTGAACGGTTGCGGATATACCCCAGACGATCGGGATACCGGGCACTGCACCCGAACCGTTGATGAGCTGCTTGACGATTGTCGGTTTGCCGTCGCCGTTGGACCGACCACCCCCTTTCATACCTCGATGGGCTTCATCGAGGATCAGGTACAGGGTTAGGTTGGGATCTTCGATGGTGTTCTGGATCGTATCCCAGATCGTATGCGACCGCATGTCCGGCATAATGCGTTGGCCGTCTGCCGTTTCCAGCGTGGGGTCGTTGGGATCGTGCCCGCGCACCAGAAGGCTGTTCTTGGACAGTTTCTGCGTGTTCAGGAAGTAGATTTTGCCGGGCCGGAATTTCTCTCCAGCGAAACTGTTCCCGACGCTGACCAGATCGGAGATGGTGAGCTTGTCGGACGCTTCCTGAAGCCGCCAGCGGGATTGCTCGTTCAGAGACGGGTCATCGCTGAACCAGATCACCACAGCACCTGGATCAGCCTCGAAGTCGAAATCGTCGTTACCATAGAAAAGGGATTCAAAGACTGCTGCCGCCATGACGGTCTTGCCCGCGCCGGTCGTCGCAGTCAGCGAGAAAGCGTGCTTGTCACGGTCTTCATGCCAGCGTTTGCGGGCTTTCTTCAGCCGGTCCAGAACCTCTTTGACGGCATCGTCCTGATAATCCTTCAGCGTAAACTTCATGACTCAGCGCCCCATCGAGAATCGGAAATTGCTCAGATACGACTCGTAGAGTCGTACCGGCTCGACGGCATCGGGCAAATGGCGCGTGACCGCCTGGAAGCGCCGGTCGTCATCTGTCACGATATAGGCAATCCGAATGGTGCCCTTGGCCTCCACCGCTTTGCAAAAGGCGCTTGCCTTGTCCAAGTCTGTCAGCAGGCCGTAGGTATCTGCTACCTCCCACCCGTCGGCTGGAATTGCGTCGATCCGCCTGCCCTCACTGCCCGCCCGCATCCACAGGAGCGGCGCAATACGCGCGAACGCGCGATTGTGGCTGACCGCCACCGGCGTTTCATAGGTCAGGGTGAAGAACTCGGCGTTTTCCTGGAAGCCCTCGGCCATGGGGAATTCGTCCGTGAACGCATAGTCTCCCTCTATTTTTCTTCCTTCAGGCGTGTGCCCGGTTATCGCTGCTCGAATGCGGGGCTTGGTGATGTAGTCGCAAATGCCCCATTTCTCCCAGTCGGGATCGCCCGGACGCAGGCCAGACTTGCGCAGCGATGTCTGTTCGCCAGCAGCCACTTCGTTGTTGGTTATAGAAATACACTGGCGACGGCCTCCATCCTGCCGGTTTAGCCGCATGACCGCATGGGCCGTCGTCCCGGAACCAGAGAAAAAGTCGAGAATTGTCGCGTTTGGTTTGCTTTTAATTAGAAAACGTAGGCAGTCTTCAACCGCGTATAATGATTTTGGAAACGGAAATGTTCTCCTCGGTATGAGTGAACGGATCATCAGTGCCCCATTGACCGATGCGTCATGAGACTTGATGTTCCATTGGGTGCCGGGAACAACAGTAGGGATATATTCTGTATCTTGAACTTCTAATGAACCATCATCACGATGCCCCTTAATCTTAAATACACCGCTCTCGACCTTTTTTACTTCACCGCGTGAAATGTATTGAATCGTAGTTTGATCACCTCTTGCGCGACCTAACCTGATATAGCCTTTCTCAATAAGTTCCCTGATCCCATCTGCCGAGACACGCCACCGACCTTCTGTGCCATCTGCACGGATTGGCCAGCGAACGATGACGTTGCTTGGGTGCTCGATAGTGTGCCTATCTACTCCCAAACCTATTGGCTTACCAACTGAAACGAATTTCCGAGCGTCAGAAGTCAAATAGATCGGGAAAAACAAATTAGGACTGTCTTCGCGACGTGCACCAGGACCTGTTCGCATAAGTTCATTCCAGTAAAGTCCCATTCTTCTTGTGTTTCCTCTACCAGACATCCATTCTTTTTCTAGCTGCAATGCCTCGACAATAGATGAGCCTAATTTTACGAAATATAGATATTCGTCAGTTCTTGAAAATGAGCCCGGTCGCGATGACCCGGCTTGATTAATAACCGAGCTTACCATTTGAATATCTGCCTCGGGAAACGTCTGCTCAAGAAGCAAACCAAGCCTGAGGTATTCTTTTTCATCGATTGTAACGATTAATACAGAGTTGGATGGGTTCAAAAGCTCCTTCGCAACATTTAACCTCCGCTCCATAAATGCTAGCCACTTGGAATGCCTGTACAGGTCTTCTGCCTCAACGTAATCGTTGTTGTATTTCCAGTCTTTTGCGCCGGTATTGTAGGGTGGGTCAATGTAGATCGCGTCGATCTTTCCGCGATGCGTGAAGGTCAGGGCTTCAAGTGCATGGAAGTTCTCGCCATTGATCACGGTATGAAAGGGCTTGTCCCCGCCGCGTTCGACCTTTCCCGTGCTGACAAGGCCGGGGTAGATGTAGTCTCGAAACTCCGCGACCACCACGAGGTCGGCAGCGGGCACCTCTTGCGTGTCCGGCTCTTCCGCGCCGATCAGTTCGACAACGGCCTGGCGCTCCGCGCCCTTCCCGGACAGGCTCCGTACCCGCCAAAGACGCTGGTCGCCTTTCTTCGTTTCACCGCGCGGCGGCAGAACGCGCACCTTGTCACCCTTGCGCACGGGACGGCCCGGCAACTCGACGCTCTCCGGACGGTGCCGCTCGAAATTAAGGCCGAATGAGCGGCGGGCGGACAGGACCTTGAATTCCCGCTCCAACTCCTGCCCAAAGCTTGGGTCCTTGGCTTTTGCCTGCGCAATCAGATCAGTGAGGCGTGACACGAATAATTCCTCTTCCGGCAAGAAAATCGGTACGGGGTGTGGCGGCGGGGATCATGTGTCTTGGCCTTCTTTCCCAAAACTTCCAGCGAGCCTGAGGGGCAGCTCAGGATGTGCTCCATGTTCTTGGACGAACCGGTGGATGGCCTGACGAATGACCCAAGACAGGGAAACATCGCTTTTCTCGGCGATGGCTGTCAGGGCGGCGTAGTCCCCGTCATCGAGGTTCACCGTCAGTCTGGTGGTCTTGTTTCGGTGCTCGGACATTTCGGCTCCATGGAATCTGCCCAAGGGGTACAGCGCTTTGCACCGAACATCAACAAAGTGATGCAGTTCTCATCGCATACTTCTGGAGTAAGCGGATTCCACTGGATTGGCTCATGACGTGGACGGTAAGCCTACACGACTTCCGTCCCTACTCTGTTTTGGTGAGGGCACGGCGACGGCCAAGTTGGCGGCCCTGTTCACGGGCATGGGCAAGGCCAGCGCGGGTACGCTCCCGTATCAACTCACGCTCAAATTTAGCCAGGGTTGCGAAGATACCGAATAGCAACCGCCCTGCAGCGGTAGTGGTGTCATCCTGCACTCAGCCGGAATCTACCCCATCGAGATACACACGTGATCCGCTTGCGCAGATACTTCCCGGACACGACACGGCGCCCTTTGGGCTCTACAGCCAATGACAGCACGATGGAATGTCAAAGCGCATGAAACAGGGACACACCTCGCAAGACGGAACGGGATGACCTGTATCATTACGCACAGAGATGCAAATGAGTTTTGCGAGTGTTTGAAGGCATATTCCATGATTTTCCAAAAGTTTCTACGTCGTACCCACAGGCAGGATAGAGGAGGTGGGCCCACCTCCTGTCCTCATTCCATGAGGATGCTTATTCGCATGGTCGGGCCGTGCTCAACGCAAGCGTGAGAAACCCGACAGGGTGCCTTGCGGACAACGCTTCCCAGCCTGTTGTGCCCACACGTTCAGGCAACGGCCTTGCGTTTTTCAGGCCGGACGTCTGCCGGATCCAGAGGCGTTCCGGTGGTGTTGAATGGCAATCGTCCAAGCATGCAGGGAACGGCAGAAAAATGCAGAGATTTGACAGGTCCTCACGATGCATGGAAAGCAAGGCAACGGTTGGCATAGGGGCATCCTCTGCACTGCAGAAAGCAAGCCATCTTTAAGCCGCAAGCGTGGCGGGGGGTGTAGTGGATGTCTTTGCCGGAAGTGGCAGCCTCGCCGAGGCCGTGATCAGTACCTAGCGGCGGGCTATCATCAGCGAAATCTCGGCAAGCCACATCCAGACCGTCCGCGAGCGGATTAAACAGGAAATCGGTGCGGCAGACATACCATCCACCCTGAAGCGTGTTATTGATGGTGACACCGGACGGTGAGAAGATTGTGCGCTTCAGGGGGCTGGATGCGTCCGAAATAAAAGGAAAATGCGCCGCAGAAAAACAGGCCGCCTTGCGTGCAAAGGCGGCAACGGAGCAGCTTCTGGAAAATGGAAGGATTACGCTGGAGAAACCGTCACGCGACAAATACAGGCGTGTAGCGGCTTTTGTGCTGGTTGACGGACACCCGGTCCACGAGCTGTTGGTTCGTACCGTACACGGTCGCCCGTGTACGGGCGACAAGCGGCGTGGCTGGTGTGGATAATGCCGTCTGCACGGGACACACTAGGAGAGAAAGTGGACAATAATTTCGCAGGCAAGCCGCACACAGTAAATGTATGCATATAGTCTTTCAAGGCGAGTAACGCGGGCCTCAAGGCTTGTGAGCCCTTCCACGTGATGATTGGTATGTCCACCGCCTTTTGTCTCTTTACGACGTGCGTTCATCGGAAATCCTCCGTTATTTTGTTGTGATGAGCAGACAAGCCTTCGGACTGGCATCTAGGAGCCAGGTTTTTCAGAACAGACGTGTCGGGGGGTGCCGTTCATGGCACGAAAAGAGCAGGACCATTGACCGCGCTTTTCTTCTGGTAGGATCCCTATTGAGCAAATTTGAAATCGTTCCAAATCGTCGCGCTTTAAATCCGTTCAGGAACAGGGCGTTAGCAGCTTATTGCGCAGAAATCTGAAATTTTCGGTTATGCACTCAGGTATGCATACGGAATCCGGCAGGGAGGTGGTCCTTGGAAATCACTCTTTCTCCTATAGGGGACGGCAATGTTAAGTCATTGAAATAAGATTGATTTTTTTAGGGCAAAAAAAGGAGGAAGATTTCTTCCTCCAAGGCCCTTTTCCTGTCCCATTATACCGGGCGTCGATCCCGATGATCTTGTATCCCCATGAACGATGAAGCGTGTCAGACGTTGGCGGATCCTGCTCGCTCACCCTACAAAACAAACTTAAAAAAATGCCTTCAAATGGCCACGCCCAACGGGCTCAAAGAGCTTTGATCGTATCTGTTCCCGTCAATATAGAAACGCCAGTACACAAATAATTACAATGTATTACCATGTATGCATGCCTTGCGATTGTCGCAAGGCGCGAGTAAGGTTCCGAGATTCACGCGTTTCCATATATGGACTGTTGCATGCGTTTCTGGGTTGGTGTTCTCCTTGGTATGTCGTGGCTGCTGTGTACCGGCATTGGTTTTGCCCGGGCAGGCGGGGCACCGGTCACAGGCCCTGCTCAATCCATCCCCTGGGCGGAAATATCCTCGGAGCGGGTGCGGAACTGGTGGGATCATAATCCACATGACCCTGACCCACTGGTCCCGGAAAGGATTGCCGGCCTGTTTGCAGATCACGCCGAACGGACCCATCCGTACGAGCGGGCGCACACGTTTTTTACCATCAATACCCTCTACACCCCTGACCCCTTTGTTTGGAGTTACACGGCGGCGTTTGCGAAACGTTTCCGCATGCCGGAACAATGGATTGACCCGGATCTTGACGGGGCCCTTGGCCTAGCCTTTCGCATGCGGGAACCGACCGTCTTCCGCTGTGGACTGAATGGCGATGAAGACAGGTGTGATACCCGCAAGATCTGTGAACTTGACCTGTATTATGACAACCGCATCGTCTTGCCGTGGAACACCCCGCACATTCGACGCGACAACCTGATGCAGGGCGTGCATTCGGGCATGTTTTTGTATGATCCGGAGTATAAATACCGCAGCCTCAATCATCATTTTTACAAACACCCCGGTCCGGATGGAGTAGCGCAGCCCGGTCCGCTGGCTTCCGGCGGTCAGTTGTATGTGAACGGTCAACCGATCAGCTCTCAGGGAGACGTGATACATTTCGACTAGGCTTTTGCCCCGGCGCTGGGGCTGATCAGCTGGGATGGTGTGTGTCCACAGGTGGCGGCTGAATCAGGTCCGGTGACTCTGCCGTTTTTTGATGCCACAGGGAAACGGATGCACCAGGTTCAGGTGCCGCAGCGCTGGCTGAAAGAGGCCTACACTCTGTGGAGGAGGGAGCACACTGTTTCGGCCCTTATGCCCAACAAACCGCTTGGGGAGCAGGATCGCCTGGGTCATCTGCTGACCACCTGGTGGAAGCGGGCGTTTGATTCCCGGCACGTATTCGACGGGCCACCCATTGATGACGAGCCTTATCAGAAGAACTTTACCTTCCGTGACGGGAAGCCGTTCCTTCGCGATACCTGGATATGGGCCTACACGCGGGAGTTTGCCGAACGCTTCCACATGCCCGAAGAGTGGATTGATCCGGATTTGAAGGGGGCGTTGGCGATCGCCTATCGCATCACCGCCCTAGGGCAACGGACGTGTGGAACCTTCCGTGTCAAGGACTTGTGCCACCCAACCCTCTATGTGCAGCGGGATATCTATTACGACACCGCAACCACGCCGATGACGTGGATTTATTCCGATGTTCGCCGTGACAACCGGATTGATTTGATGACTTCGGCCTCCATCCTCAGCGGGCCGGAGATACATGGTTTTCTTTGGGCCAGTGTCAACCTCAATCGTCGTTTTTACGATGGACGGGGGCTTAGCGATCCCAATTTCAGGGAAAGATACAAGGGGGACGGACGGCGAGGGACGGGGGTTATGCACGGTTACGTAACCCCGATATTTTTTGACCGGGATTATCGCCCATGGGTGGGGTTATTCAGCATGCTTGCTAGACATCCATCAGGAAGTCCTCGTCTTCCCCCCACATATGAAGTGGGACATCTGTACGATGCAAAAAGCGGTGTAGAAGGCGAGCGTGTGGTGCACCGTTTTGAGATTCCGCCCCGCCTGTGGGAGCGGCTGTGGCGACTGCACGCTACCAATTCTGCTGAGCATTGGGAGTGGAGTAAGCGCCGTTAGTTCAGCGTTTGTGTGTTGTTTGTATTTATTTTTAATGTCCAAGAGGGAGATACACTATGTCAGGTTCATCACTTCCCACCACCACCGGTTCCCTTTTTGAAAGAGCTGCGGAAACATCCGCTGGGCCAACATTGGCCACCGTCCAGGATGTAGCCCGTGCCGCCAGTCTGATACAGGCTGATTGAGGGCGGCGGGTATGTCTTTTTTCCGGAGACGCCTTGTTCGCTGGATCATGGTCGCGGCGCTGGTGTGGCTCGGGGTTACGCTCTTCCCGGTTGCAAAGAGAGCGGTCTGGATCTATCAAGAGATACGGGAATACAACGCCTGGGCGGAACAGTTCCAGAAGGAACGGGGCGTTGATCCGCTGCCGGTGACCTTGCGTCACAAGGGCACGCCCGCGGCCTGTTACGACCTGACCCATGGGGGGGTCCGCTACTGTTTGCCACAGCAGCGGTTGAAGGAGATCGATCTGGTGGATAATCGTCATGGAAAAACCGTGCTGTTTGTGAGTGTCAAATCCCGGATAGCCGATCCGCAAGTATACGGAAAGGGAGTCATTCGTATCACCAAAGATGTCCCCCCACAGCAGGAGAGCACCCTGACCCGCCCGGAAAAGTCGCTGGTGATACGCTTCAACAGAAACAACGGAACAGAGGACTGGGACAACCCGGCCCCGATCCGCCAGCTGGTCACAGACCCGGCCCGGCAGGACAAGTGGACACAGCTGGATACAGTGTTTTGCCGACGGCATTACGAAAACTGCTTTGCCTTGATCAAAAACCAGCGGGCGCATGCCGTGGCCGATATTGAAGACAGCACAAACCTCAAGGTCCCTCTGCCTTCAGCCTACAGGTTATCTGGCGACCTGGAATACCAGGAACCGGGGAGCAATGCCTTTTACACACTGCCCTACGGTGACAACACCGGAACCGAGGTGGATCTGGCGGCAACCATGATGGCGCTGCTGGAAGAATTCCGGGCCATTGAACGCGCCGCCATTCTTGACTGACCCGTTACAGCCTTTTCTTTTTTACTCAACAGGGGATCGTTTCATGACCAACACCACAACAAAAACCATTGCCAAGGACGTTGTTGATAGCGCCAAACAGCTGCTGGCCTAGGGCAAAACCCGCGATGCCTGGCAGGCGCTGGCTGATGGCGGGGACAACTATGCCTGGAATGCGGTTCGTATCACCGATGCAACTGGATCCAACAGCTTTACCCAGACGCTGGTGCGCAACCACTGGGACGAAACGGTCGGCAAGAACACCTACGACCAGAAGTTTGAGGCCGTGGCCAAACAGCATTGCAGCAATTATATCGAATTGATTGAGGCCGGTAATAAATACATCCTGCCCGAGTCAAGGTTTATTGAAGAGTCATACAAAAGCGCCCTTGAGAAGCATAGCGTCTCCCCCGAGGCGGCCATTGATGGCTATGTCAACACCCTGACCGGGGGTTTCGTTCCCTGGATGCGTGTGCTGGATATGTTTGATGGCGAGTGGAGCGATACACGTGACATTGATCCGTCCCGCATTAGTTCGGACATCGCCCTGGAAAGCGAAAAGGGCTGGCTGGGTGCGCTGGGAACTGTGACCAAGGTGGGGGCAACGTCAACGGCAGAATGGACGTGGGAGGAATCCCGCCCGAGTTTCGAGACGTTCGGGAAAGTTGCCCAGCTGATCGAGAAGCATCACCGTTTGACCTGGGGGCCGGATGGGTCCTCCCCGGATCCGCGCATCAGCCTGAACACCGACCCCGCTACCGGGGCGATGACGCTGACGGGTACCCGGGATGCCGGATACGGGCAGGTGAAGAGCAGTATGGTGTTTGACCGCACCGGTGTGAGTGCCCGCCATGATCTGGAGATTGATGGGACAAGCACACGCCTGTCTGATCAGGCGGTACGTGACATTGCGGCGGCCGGTGGGCCGCAGTCGGTGCTGTTTGTCAACAAGGGGCGGGCCGAGAAAGCCCTGGAAAGCTTCAGGTATGATCTTTCCGATGGCTGGGCGCGTGGGCTTGGTGATGACTTTGCGTCGCTTGACACCCAGACCATGCGGGTGGGCAGCAACGATTACCTGTTCCTGGACCGCAAGGCCACGCCGGCGGTCTCGTTCAGCGAGAGCCGTCTGCTGGGTGAGCTCTCCACGTTCCAGCTCAATGCCTATCTCAGCAATGCCAACAATATCATCGGCGGGGCCAAAAACCATATTTCGCCCTTGGTGCTTGACCTGGACGGGGATGGGGTTGAACTGACCCACGCCTATGACCGCAGCGTTTACTTTGATATCGACAACGATGGCCAGGCGGAACGGGTCGGCTGGGTCAAGGCCGATGACGGCATGCTGGCCATGGACCGTAATGAAAACGGCAACATTGATGACATCACCGAGTTGTATGGTGATGATGTCATGCCGGCCTATGACAAGCTGCGTCAGCACGATGCCAACAAGGACGGAAAGATCGATGCTCAGGATCCGGACTATGCCAAACTGCGGGTGTGGCGTGACCTGAACCAGAATGGCCTGACCGAGGCCGGCGAGCTGAAGACCCTGCCGGAAACGAATGTCCAGAGCCTGGACCTGAATGAAAAGCCCGAAGATCGCTGGCAGCACGAGAACTACATCTCGGCCTCCTCCACCTATACCAAGGTCGGGGGGCAGACCGGAACGATGGTGGACGCTCATTTCCTGAACGATAACGCCGACAGCTGGTACAAGGGCGCGCATGGAGAAAAGTTCGGGGCCGAGGTCAAGATCAACCTGGAAGCCCTTCTGCTGCCGCAATCGCGCGGCTATGGCCTGATGAAATCGATGCATCTGGCGCTGAACGACAATCCCGAATTGATGGCGATGATGCGCACCCTGGCCAGCCTGAAGCTGGACCAGCTGGGGGATGCGCCGCAACTGGTCGAGGATATTCTGCTGGAATGGGCCGGGGTACGGGGCAATGACCCGACGGCCCGTGCCGAAAGTACGGGCAGCAATATTGATGCCCGTCATGTGGACTTTATGGAGCAGTTCACCGGTGTCATGTGGCTGCAGCGCGGGCTGACTGCGGCGGTGGGTGAAAATGCCTCGGTCGGGATCAAGAAGGCATGGGGCAACATCGAGGCGGTGATGACGGCGCGCTTTCTGGTCCAGGGACCACTGGCGCACCTGTTCCCGGAGGCAAAGTATAACTTTGCGACTGATACGGTCGAACTGAATGCATCGCTGTCTTCCCTTCTGGGCCGGGCGCGCAGCCATGCCTCCTCCCTGGATGAGGACGGGGCAGAGCGTTTCTGGATAGAGATGGGGAACATCCTGATTGTCTCAAAGGGCGAGCTGGGGGTTGACGTTGACACCATCAACAACAGCATCACATCCGCCTTCGGTTACGATCTGTTTCTGGCGGAAAAGTCGGTTCTGGCTGCTGATGGGGTGATCTATACCGGCAAAGACACTACGCCCGATCATCTGAAGCTGTCGGTGCGTGTGGGGGATGCGGCAGACAACACCATCAAGGGTGGCGATCGTGGTGACCTTGTCTTTGCCGAAGGGGGCGGGGATACCATCGAAGGCCGTGGCGGGGATGACTACCTGAATGGTGGGGCCGGTCATGACCGGATATCCGGTGGTGCGGGCTTTGACCGTCTTGTCGGGGGCGATGGCGACGACGTCCTCAACGGGGACGAAGGCGGTGATCATCTGGATGGCGGTGCCGGGCGCGACATCCTGATCGGCGGGGGCGGGGATGACACACTCAAAGGTGGAGCCGGTGCTGATGACCTGGATGGCGGAGACGGTGAGGATACACTGAGCGGTTGGTCCAAGACCGGGGGAGTTTACATCAATCTGGCAACCGGGGAGGCTGCTGGCGGTGATATGCGTGGGGATACATTCCGTAACTTTGAACATATCGGCGGATCAGACTTCTCCGATACCCTGGTCGGGGATGCCAATTCCAATTTCCTGAACGGTGAACGTGGGGATGACGAGCTGTACGGTGGGGACGGCGACGATACCCTGTTCGGTTCCGATGGCCGTGACATCCTGCACGGCGAAGCCGGTGATGACACCCTCATGGGCGATAACGGGGCGGAGGTGATGATCGGGGGGAGCGGTATCGATACGGTTTCCTATGCTCATCCGTACAATACAAAAGGCGTGGTGGCTGATTTATCGATCGATCGTGGTTCGGCCGGCAGTGCTGCCGGTGACACCTACGACGGGATCGAGAACCTAACCGGAACCGTAGGCGGACATGATGTGTTGATCGGAGATGATCAGAATAATGTGCTCACTGGTCTGGGGGGAGCCGATACCCTGCGGGGAGAAGGCGGGAATGATACGCTGGTAAGTCTCTGGGGATCAGATCATCTTTATGGGGGACCTGGTTCGGACCGCTTTGTTTTTACCTCTGTGAATTCCATTACATTCCCCAGAAAGGACTTGGCCAGCCCGGATCCCGTGAAAAACAAGAGTAATGCAAATTCTTTTACATTCGAGATGAATGACAAGCACGTTTTTGTTCATGACTTTGACCTCAGTGATCCCGATGAGAAAATTGATCTCTCAAGACAAGACCTGAATGAGGTTGTTGTGCGTCAGAGTGGCACCGACACGGTGATTGAATTGGATGGTGGACGACGTCTGGTTCTGCTTGGAATTTCAGCAACGGAGCTGACCGCCGACCACATGGTTCTACCGCCCGGAGTCACGGATATTACGCGGGGTGAGCCAATCACGAGAGCAGGAGTGATGCTGACGGGAGGGGATACTGCTGACATGATGGAAGGAACATTTGGTGATGACATCCTGTCCGGTGGGGATAATAGTCATGGCTGGGATAGGCTGTATGGTGGCTTTGGTGCTGATCGTTTAAGTGGTGGTGGTGGAGACGATGTGCTGATAGGGGGACTTGGTGCAGACACCCTAGATGGAGGTGAGGGTGTAAACTATGCGTTTTATGGAATATCTCCTGAAGCAGTCACTGTTGACCTGTCTAAAGGTAAGGGGCACGGGGGGGGATGCAGAGGGAGATATTTTAATTAATATCCAAGGTCTACATGGATCTAATTTTGGAGATACTCTCAGAGGGAAAGACAGTCAGGTAAATCATCTTTATGGCAACGCCGGTAATGATACTTTGATCGGAGCCTCAAGCACAGATTATTTTAAGGGAGGTGAAGGCAGTGATACATTTATCATTGCCAAGAATTCTGATTCTGATGACCAAATCAAAGATTTTGATCCTAATGATCCGGAAGAGAAAATTGACCTGTCAGCGTTCCATGAGAGTCTCTCGACATTCGAGGATGTGCAGGCGCGTCTTTCAGTTTCAGGGAAGCCCGGTTATGGGGCCTACCTTGACTTGGGAAATGGGCAAAAGCTGGGTTTGAAGGGCGTCAAAATACAAGACTTGCAAGCATCGCATTTTTACTGGAGTCAGAACGAGTCTGAAATAAAGGCGCGCGCTCATGCTGCGAACGCTAGAAATGGTTCACAGCAAAAAGAAGAAGGTACCATACAGAAAGGTGGCGATGGAAATGACATACTGAATGGTGGCAGTGGTAAAGACATTCTTATTGGTGGCCTTGGATCGGATGACCTCCACGGAAGAGGAGGAAACGATATTATATATCTTGATGGAGACTCCTATCAAAGCATGACGATTGGTAGGAATGGAATAGTTGTAAATACAGGCATCGCAAGTGGAGGGAGTGGAGACGATACATTTATAGTGAGGGAAACAGGGGAAAATCTTATTACTGATTTTGAAGTTGGAAACCGTAACGAGAAAATTGATGTTTCTGCTCTGGGGATAAAGCAGTTCTCTGAGCTTAAGTTCTCGTCAGGAATGTCGTTGACATATGATAATGTGACGTATGTCAACATGGTTGATATCTTGCATGCGAGTACGGGAAAAAATATCGTCACCTTGCTTGTCGAAGGCTCTGATCCCATTAGCAAGATAAACCCTTACTCATTCATCTTTCAATCTCAAGGAGATGATATTTTAACGGGTACGGATGGAAATGATATTTATACCATTGATGCAGACCCTGGTAGCACCAATACCGTCATTAATTTCGAGTACTGGCGCAGTCAGGAATACATCGATCTCTCTGCGTTCCGTGGTCAGTTCTCCGATTTTCAGGATCTGCAAGGGCGCCTCTCCCAGCATGGGGATGACACGCACCTTGATCTGGGACATGACCAGACTTTGGTTCTCCAGAATATTGAGCTGACGGCTCTGCAGACCGGAGACTTTCGCTGGAGCCAGTTCGATCTGATCTAGGGTAAACGCCTCCCGACAGGGCCTGCCTGAAACAGGCCCTGTCGGCTGCTCAGTTGATAATATCAGGGCTCGGAAGCGGGACGGGCAGCCGGATCTTGTTCTGCTCCGGTGGTAGTAATCCTTTGATATATTATTGGTTTCCATTCCTGCCACCTCGTCCATCGGGGATGGGCGCAACGCGGAAAAACCGCCACAGGACTGCAGGAAAATCCTGAGAGAGAGTGATCCGATTAATCATTCTTTCTCAAGATTGGAACGGCAATGGAAAAGACAACAGAAACGGTTGAGGCCAAGGTAACGACTTCCGAGGATCCTGTTAAGGCCGAAAAGGCGCGCACGACGCGCCATCCTTAATCTCGGGCGGCAGTACAAGACCGAAGCCCTGGCTGGTCAGGCTGTGACGGGGAACCGCAGCGTCGATGAGTTCAGAGACGACCTTTTGAAGCATATTGCGTCTGGCTCCAGTCCGGCCCTTGATGTGTGGTCCATCCCGACAGTCGGGTTGACCGAGAAAGAATGTCGGTCGTTCAGCATAATCCGGGCCATGCGTGCACTGACCTATCCGGAAAACCCCGATATCCGCGAGGCAGCCTCTTTCGAGCTTGAGGTAAGCCGGGCTGCCGCGAAGGCCATGGGGAAATGGACCAGCGGAATCATAGTTCCCCATGACATTCTTGGTCTTGCACTCAACACATCAAAGGGCGGCGTTGCCCCGGGCAATATAGGCGGTTATCGGGTCGACGCGGATTACACACGCAGACACTGCGCGACCACAGCATCGCCCTGCGCTTTGGTACACTGATGCAAGGCTTGGTGGGTAATATGGAAATCCCGGTTTCGGGGATAACGGGCTACTGGCTAAAGGAAAGCCAGAATGCACCAAAGACGGTCCCTTCATACAGTTCAAAGACACTCAGGCCACGGAGAATTGGGGCTCTGATGCCGATCACACGCCGCCAGCTTATACCATCCAGCCTCGAGGCCGAGGCCCTGATTCGCACCGACCTGGCCGCTGCTATCGGTGAAACAATCGACAAGGCTGTTTTTTACGGGACAGGCGACGAAGCCCCCCGCGGACTGTCCCGCTTGGACGGGATCAATGTCGTCCGTCCGGCCACTCCCGGCAAACCCACATATGACGAGCTGGTAGAGATGGAATCCGTGATCGCTGCCGCCAATGCGGACACCCCGGAAATGGCCTATGTCCTGTCCAGCCGCGCCTGGGGCTGGTTGAAGACGGCCCAGAAATTCAAGGGAACAAATGGGGTGCCCATCTGGGAGCCGGGTGACACCGTCAATGGCTATCGCGCCGAGACGACAAATCAGATTGAGCCCAATGATATCTTTTTTGGCAATTTCTCTGACCTGATTATCGGCCTGTGGGGCGGGCTTGAAATCACGGTGGACACAGCAACAAACAGTGCGTCTGGTGGAATCCGGGTCATTGCGTTCCAGGATTGCGATTTTCTCGTCCGTCGGCCCGAATCATTCTGCCTGGCGTGCTGATTATTGTGTCCATTGAATTTCCCGTTCCAGATTCAGGCGAAATACCGTCCGGAACTCTTTATAACGGCAGTCCCCGGACGGTCGCCAGAGGCAGGAACAGCATGCGCGGCGCGTCAGGCAGCACTATGAAGCCATGGTGCTGGTAGAATGAAACGGCGGCTTCATCTTTGGCATCCACTACCAAGGCATATGCGGCTATCTCGGCACCTGCCGCGCGTGCGAGCGCGTCCGCCAGCAACGCACCACCAAGCCCCTGTCCCCTGAAAGCCTGGTCCACGGCGAGCCGCCCCATGCGAATGGCCGGTACGGTGGGATAGCGTGGCAGCTTTTTCCGGACACCGGCGGGCAGGGAGTCCAAGGCCAAGCTGGCCGCAGCAAGCGTGTAGTACCCTGCTATGCGCTGATCGTCGTCCAAGGCCACAAAACAGGCTGTCACGCGGCGTTTGATATCCTGGGTGACCTGTTCTTTCAGGTAGCGGTTGAGCGGATCAGAAACACTGTTGAACGCGGTGCGGTCGTGCTCTCGGGCCAGGACCACAAGCCGGAACGGTGTTTTCCCCATTCAGCGGGCCTTTTTCTTTGGGGCCGGGCTGCTCAAGAGCCTGCGACGGCGATCAAAGGCGCGTTCAAGAGCTGGTGAAGGCGGCGGCGGCGACAGCAGCGCCTGCGCAAAGCATTCCTGGTCGGCCCTGGAGAGCCGGATGACCTCCGCCTGCTCTATAGCCTGCTGGGCCGCAGCCTGGACGGCGGTGACAACAAAGTCTGTCATGGTCCGCCCCTGAAGCTCTGCCGCACGCTTGAGCATTGAATGCAGGTCGGCGCTGATCCGGGCTTCGAGGCGGGCTGTGGAATTGGCTGCGGGCATGGCGTATCCTCCTGCTACAGGAGTCAGACTATACGGCTATTTGCCGTACGCGTCAAGTAGGGAAGGGCCCCGGTCCCATGACAGGAGAACCATGTCCAGCGCCTGTATTTCCACACAAAATCCATATAAGCAGATACGGATCTTTTAGGTAGAAATCACATCCACGCCATGAAAGATACCGTTGCCTATGAAAGGCAGGGCTTCGTTGTCCTGTACCATTGCTGTTGTCCTTTCCTGGATACAGTGCGGGGGTGCGCAACCAGATACCCCAGCCTTCACAGCTAGCGACAACATCATGAAATGTCAATGCAGGTATGGAGAGTAAAAGCCATGTAAAGGGGAAATAGACGGTATGTATAACTGCGAACAGTGGTGCAAATGAAATTGGTAAGTATTTATGCGCCTGTCTCAAAGAATCTCAAAGTTTCTCCGTCGTACCCACCGGCAGGATAGAGGAGGTGGGCCCACCTCCTGTCCTCATTCCATGAGGATGCTTATTCGCACGGCCCGGCCGTGCTCAACGCAAGCGTGAGAAATGGAGAGCTTTTTAACCGTTTCCGTCTCAGAAAACGGAAAATAAAGCATGCCAAGCCGACGTCGGTGACCACGGCGACGGTACCCGGAGACGACAGGGTTCGGGTTCTGGCGTGGGCTGAAAGGCAGGCTTCAACAGGTTTTGCGAAAAATATACCCACTTGGTTGCGTGGACTGGCTGACCGTTTCACCGGAAGACGCCGATGACTATGACGACATTGTGCCAAGCATGGATGAGATCATCGCCCATATTCCGCCTGAACTTCTGCCGCCCCGCGTTGATGTCGGGACGGCGGTTGCCATGGGCTGGGACGGTCGTGACACCGATCCTGCGGTTTCTGTCGACGAGATCTGGGAAGATGTTTACCGCATCGCCCGCAAGATTATCCGGGTCAAGCGCCGCCGTGAAGCCGAAGCCGCTGCACAGGCTGCCAACACCCCCTGATCGTCATCCGCCCTTTCCCCGTTGCCCGTCAACCGGTTAAATGTCGTGTATACATACGACACAGACCGGAGGAAACGTCATGCTGGTCGCCATTTACGCGCGCCACAGCACCGACAAACAGGACACATCCAGCGCCGATCAGGTGGCCCGGTGTATCCAGTTTTGCGCAGACCGGGGGTGGACGGTATCCCACATTTTCGCCGACGAGGCGTTGTCAGGAGCCACCATGTCCCACCGCGAGAATGCCAAGGCGCTGGTTGCCGCCGCCCTGGCCGGTGAATTCGAGAAAGTGTTGAGCGAGGACTTGTCACGCCTGTCCCGCAGCCAGTCCGATATCGCCGCGCTGTACGAGAAACTGCGCTTCATGGGGATCGATATTGAAACCATCGCGGACGGCACCATCAACGAGCTGCATATCGGTCTGAAAGGCACGATGAACGCGCTGTACCTGCGGGACCTTGCCGACAAGACCCGGCGCGGGTTGCGGGCCATCACGCTGCGCGGGAAGATCCCCGGCGGCTTGTGCTATGGCTATCGCACCAAACACCGCCTGGATGAAAAAGGCGAACTGGTCCGTGGCGAGCGCGAGATTCATCCGGGGGAGGCGGAGGTCATCCGGCGTATCTACAGCGAGTACCATGACGGCGCGATCTTGAGTGAAATCTGTGAAGGCCTGAACGACGACGGCATTGCATCGCCGCGTGGCGGAACGTGGTCCATATCCGCTCTGGTCGGAACGGCGTCCCGGCAAACCGGCGTCCTGCGCCATACGTTGTACAAAGGCTGGATCACCTGGAACCGGCAGGAATACCGGGTCAATCCCGAAACCGGAAAACGGAACTGTGTTGTGCGGCCTCAAAGTGAATGGCTGCGGATACCGGTTCCGGAGCTCGCGATTGTGGACGAGGACCTGTTCGATGCGGTCCAGCGCATGATTGAAGACCGGTCTTCCATGCGTCATATCCGCGCCGCCGATGCCAAGGCCCGCAGCCGGGAACGGGCGATGGAACGCCAGCGCAAGGCCCGCTCGCTCCAGATGAAGACCGGCCAGACCGGAAGCTGGTTCTTCACGCGCCGCTTGCGGTGCGCCGAAACCGGCCACCCGTTGACCGCCGCCCCGCCGGGTTATTATGGATCACGCCGGACCGCCTTGTGGATGATCCCGCGCGAAACCATCATTGTCCAAGGTCTGGAGGCGCTGAATACGGTTGATCTGGACACCATCCGCACCTTTCAGGAGACGCTTTCACCGGACCGGCAACGCCACGAAAGCGCCATTGAACGGCTGCAACAACAGATCGACCAGGCAACAGATGAGGTCAAGGCACTGCTGTCCGATCTCGGAAACCGGACCAACCGCCCCGTCATCCGGTCCTTTCTGGACGACAAGGAAAAGCAGATCACCAACGCACGCCTTCAGCTCTATACGCACCAGCGGGAACTGGACAAGCTGATTTTCCGCACCGACCTTGCCAACGAAAGCCTGAACCGCTGGAAACGCCTTCTGGCCCGCCTGAAGCACGATCCGTCCGACGGCCTGTCCACCGTTCTTGTGCGCACCTGTATCAACCGGCTGCTTGTTCATGTGGAACGCAATGCCGATGACGAGCCGGTCCGCCTCTGGTGCACGGCTGATATCAACGTGCCTGAACTGCTGAAGCTCAACACCGCCATCATGCCATGGGACCTGATCCCCGAGCCATGGTCGAGGGCCGCCACGGTCGAGCTGAAAGACATACCAAAACCGGCAAAGGCAAAGGCAAAGGCAAAACAGAAAAAGAAAACGGTCTGAATCTGAATCAGAACGCCATGCCGGGTGGTATTGGCATGGCGTCAGAAATGCATTCAGCGCAGAAACGTTATTTTTTTCTGCTTCTTCAAGGAGGTGAACAACATAGTCCCACAAGCCGATGTTCATCTTCTTGGCAGACAAAAGGAATTTATTCAGGTCATTGTGTTCATGAACAAGCAAGTATGACTCAAGGCTTCTTGTACAGATTTCAGGCAGGGTCTTCTTCTGCATTATACCGTGTACACGTACCTTGTTCCAAAGATGTCTCGGTGCGACAATCCGCGCAAAAATGACATCTTCGTCATTATCTGCCGCTTTCTTGCAAGGCGTTCCAGCTGCTTTTGCCATACTACCACTGTCTCCATCTCGTTCAGGTTATGCCGTTGTAACAAAGCTTAACAAATCCAGAACAACCAACACGATAAATATATTGCTGATGGCAGCTTTCCAGCCGCACAAAGGATCATGTTATTTGATCCTGCTCCTCCCGCTCCAGTTTTTCGGCTATCGCCTCAAGAATCCATGTATGGCGGGGAATGCGGACAGCACGCTTCTTGAGTCTGCTGTCTATGCCACCAAGCATGTTCACAGGGATACGCAAAGCCACCTGCTTTTCAGCGGGTAACGTCACATCCGATGCGGGTTGATTGACTTGGGCAACACTGCCCCCTCTGTTAATAAGAGCATCCACATCAACGTCTGATCCGACCTCTGTTTTCTGCGGCTTTCTGGCGATAGCCATGACTACACCTCCATAGCTTCTTGATTTGTTTTTGATGCTATTTTGATATCAAAAACAAATCGGTGTAGTTTCATAATTTCTTCTACTGCCTTCTGGTCTGCTGGCTTCAACTCCACAACAGAAAGCCCATGAGCAGCAGCATTGCTATATGCTTTTCGCCCGCCAAGAGGCGTATCAATAAAGATGAGTGCCCCCGTTTCCTGCAATACCTCGGCAGCTGCATCATTATCTTGCCCACGAGGATCGGCTCTGTTCAGGAAGGTATAGGCGACAAGGGTCGGATTAGCCGCCCGCATTTCTTCGACAAGCTGCCCAATGCGCTCAAGTGTCCATACATCAAAGGAACGGGGAACAAATGGCACAAGCACCGTATCCGCTACAGTGAGGGCTGCGCGTTGGCTTGTCGTGTCTCTCCCGCCTGTGTCAATGATGATATCATCGTACTTGTTGGCCAGCCTCTGGATTTCCGTTCTGACGGTTGCACCCGTTAATTTGATGCTGGTATAGCCTGCACCCTTTTCCAGGGATTCATTTCGCAAAGCGGTGAAGTCCGTCGATGTCTCTTGATCATCTGCGTCAACCAGAAGCACGTCCTTACCAGCTGCGGCACGAATAATTGCAAGATTTGTGGCAACAGTCGTTTTACCTGACCCGCCTTTTATCCCTCCAACCACAACAATCATTCTGAAATCATTCTAATATAAATGTGATAAGAAGGTTTAATAGTAATTTCCAAATTATATAAATAGGCAATATTTTTGATATCAAATGTTAATAGTATAAGTTTATGATCTATATAGGGTATTAAATTAGGTAATGAAATACTTATTTTTTGAATTATTGTATCAATGACTGCGGCTGTAATTTTATTTGGTGGCCAGAAAATCCCCTCCGTCGTAAAAATAGCTTTTTATGGTTTTGTTCCGGTGCCTAGATGTTGAAACGCCACGGGTTTGAGCCGTGGCATTTCAGTATGTTGGTCAGATGTGTTCCGGCAGGCGGTGTGATATCAGAGGATCAGGCCGTCAGGCCCAAAATCGGTGACCCCGCGCAGGGTGACACTGAAATTGTTGGTGGCCAAGCTCCCGTCTACATCGGCATACAGAACGACATCATTATCGCTTTTTTCCATCCACACCGACCCTTCTCGCGGCCCATCGGGGCTCCAAGTCAACTTCCTGATTCTACCATCTATACTGCCAATAGAGAGACGATCACCTGCAGCGGCGTCAAAATCCAGAATCACGTCATGACCAGGCAAATCTACCAGGAAATGAAATAGATCGGCACCATCACCACCTCTTAGAAGGTCTGCGCCACGTCCACCATCCAAGGTGTCGTTGCCAGAACCACCATCCAAGATGTCGTTGCCGTCATTGCCCCACAATTTGTTATTCTCTGCATCGCCAATCAGTACATCGTCACCGTTGCCGGTCCACAGATTTTCGATGTTGCGCAGGGTATCCTCGGCAATACCACCTACATAGACTGTGACGTCCTCTTCTCCGCGCAACGTTATCGTTACCGGGGCGTTTTTGTTACTAAGATAGGCCCAATCCGCCCCGGATCCACCATCCAAGGTGTCGTTCCCACTCCATCCATCCAGGTGGTCATCGCCATCTCCTCCGACCAAGAGGTCATTGCCGTCAAAGCCATCGAGGCGGTCATTACCAGCCCCGCCATACAGACGGTCATCGCCATCATGGCCATGCAGACCATCATCGCCTCCACCCCCGTAAATGGTATCGTTGCCAGCCCAACCCAGCAAGTAGTCACCCCCATCCCCACCGTCCAGGATATCATCGCCAGACCAGCCAGACAGGGTATTATTTTCTGCATCGCCAATCAGCACATCATTACCGGATCCACCCCGAATTTCCTCGATATTGCGCAACGTGTCCTCGGCCACACCATCCACATAGACCGTGGCATCCTCCGCACCGCGCAGCGTCACCTTCACCGGGACTTCCTTATCATAGTAAACAGCTCTGTCGCGCCCGTCCCCACCATCCAGAATGTCATTACCGGCCCCACCATACAGCCAGTCATTACCACCCCCACCATTGAGGGTGTCATTGCCCCCCCAGCCATCCAAGTGGTCATCACCATCCCCAGCGGTTAGAATGTCATCCGCCTCAGTCCCATGCAGCCAATCGTGATATGACCTATAATAAGTCATGGTTTTCTTTGTTGTTGTCATACGATCCCCCTTGGTCCATATGGTATCGAGTACACTCCCGCAGCCCGATACTCGCATTATGATGCTATCGCAATTGTAGATGCCCCGAGAACTGCAAAATATAACTATATTATATTGTATTACGTTCCCTCATTTAGAGACAGTATCAGCTAAAAATATGCACCTCTCATAAATAACGGATCATGGTTTTTTCTGGTGTGTGCTAGACGTGAAAACGCCACGGGTTTTGGCCCGTGGCGTTTTCTGTGTGTTTGCCGGAAGTGTTCCGGCGATTGGTGCGCCTGTATGGTGTCAGAGGATCAGGGCGCTCTGGTCAAGATCGGTGACCCCGCGCAGGGTGATGCTGATGTCTTCGGTGGCCGGATTGCCGTCAAGGTCGGCATACAGGACCACGCCGTCGTCGCCTTTCTCCATCCATACCGCCCACGCCTGCGGGCCGCCTTCGTTCCAGGTCAGGCCGGTGCCCTTGGTTGTTTTCATGCCAAGGTCGATGCGGTCACCCCCGGCGGCGTCAAAGTCCAGGATCACGTCATCACCGAAAGAGTCCAGCGTATAGACAAACCGGTCGGCACCGCCGCCGCCGGTCAGGGTGTCGTTGCCCTCACCACCGGTCAGGACGTTGGCTTTGTCGTCACCGGTCAGGATATCGTCACCAAACCCGCCGATAATATTTTCGATGTTGCGCAGGGTATCTTCTTCCTCGCCGTCGACCAGAACCGTCGCTGTCTTTGCGCCGGCCAGGGTGATCTCCAGCGAGCCGGGGCACCACGAATAATCGACGGTATCAATGCCGTCCCCACCGTCGATCACGTCCTTGCCGTAACCGCCCTCTAGGATATCGTCGCCGCCCTTGCCAAGCAGACGGTCATCGCCGTCCCCGCCCTTGAGGATGTTGGCACCCTTGTTTCCGGTCAGATGGTCGCCGGCAGACCCGCCGGTGATGTTCTCGATGTTGCGCAGCGTATCCTCGGCCCGCCCGCTGACCAGGGCCTTGCTGTCCCGGCCATCGCGCAGAATAATCGACACCGGGCCGCTGCGGTCCGCATAGTCGGCGGTATCCTCGCCGTCCCCGCCGTCCAGGATATCCTCTCCCTCGCCACCGTTCAGAACATCATTCCCGCCGTCGCCGTTCAGGGTATCCGCCCCGCCATCGCCATGAAGGACATCATTCCCGGTGTGGCCGTTCAGGGTATCGTTGTCGTCGCCACCGTACAGACGGTCATTGCCGTCCCCGCCGTGCAAGGTATCCTGGCCGCCTTCGCCACGCAGGGTGTCATTTCCGGTGTGGCCGTACAGCGTATCCCAGCCGCCACGGCCCTCCAAGACATCATCACCACCCATACCACGCAGGATATTGTCGCGGTCATCCCCGCTCAGACGGTCATCAAAATTGCTGCCATCGGCGTTGACAACCGTGGTTGTCGGATCCAGAGCAATCACGACCGGCTCTAGGCTGTCTTTTTTGCTGCCCAGGCTTCCGTTCTTGATCTGCAGGCCAAGATTGACATCCCTGGCTTCCAGATCGGACAGCCCGTTCAGGGTCAGGCTGATTTCCTCGGTTTCTGCCTGGCCGTCGATATCGCCCAGAACCTGCAGGTTTCCGTGTTCGTCACGCTGCGTCCATACGGCATAGGCCCGGCGCCCGTCCTCGCTGAAAGCCAGGCCGCCAATCTGTGACAGGTCAAGGGTATCAACACCCCGGATAAAATCGGTGATCACATCGCCCACGGTATCTTTTGCCGTATCATAGGCAAAGATATCCCGCCCTTCGCCACCGGTCAGGGTATCGGCTCCGGCTCCGCCTTCCAGAAGATCCCACCCGGCACCACCGTCCAGGGTGTCGTTCCCGGCGTCCCCCCAGATCCAGTCATGACCGGCCCCGCCGTTCAGGATGTCATCGCCGGATCCACCGGAGATGATGTCATCACCACCTTCACCGTGCAGGGTATCGGGTCCCGGTGTGCCGGAGAGGGTATTGGCCCCGGCATCTCCCCGCCGTGTCTCGCCGGAATAGACGGTCCCGTCTTCGACAATGGTCTTGTTCTGCTCTTTCAGGGCTGTCTAGGCCTTCTCCCGCGCGGGCCTTCCTTGCTGAACGTAAAGGCTCCCAGGGCAGACATATCCAGGCGGTCCTCGCCAGAGGTGAAATCGGTGATCCGGTCACCCGTAGTTTCCGACACCGTGTTATAAACAAAGCGGTCAGAACCGGCACCGCCCGTCAGGGTATCCGCACCCTCGCCACCACGCAGGACATCATCCCCGTCGCCTCCGTCCAGGGCATCGGACCCGGCACCGCCTTCCAGCGTGTCATGGCCGGTTCCACCCTCCAGGACATCGTTGCCTTTTTCGCCCTGCAGCAGGTCGTCGCCGGATCCACCCTTTAGGTTGTCGTTGCCGTCACCGCCTTCCAGCGTGTCGTTCCCGGCCTCGCCTTCCAGGGTATCGTCGCCGCCTTCACCATACAGACGATCGTCTCCGTCACCGCCGTCAAGGTGATCGTCCATGTCACGACCATACAGGCGGTCGTCGCCGCCCTGGCCATACAGGTGGTTGTTGCGGTCATTCCCGGTCAGGACATCAGCCCCGGCACCGCCCCGGGCTTTCCGGACCCCGGTCCAGTCGGTCACATGCAGCTCGACCGAATCTGTGGCCAGACCGGCGTCAATCATGTCCCCGGCAATACGGGTAGTAACCCCAAGGTCATGGGTGGTGAGACTCTCGACCACGCCCAGGTGCAGGTCAACCTCTGCCGTGTCAGCATTGCCATCGGTATCACCCAGCAGGCGCATAGATCCATCTTCGCCGCGACGCAACCACAAGGAACGAGCCCGCGGGCCCCCCTCGCTGAAGGCAAACTCACCCACCGCCGACAGGTCGATCCGGTCCTCCCCGGCCTTGAAATCGGTGATCACATCGCCCCGGGTTTCTGCCGCCGTGGTGTACACAAACCGGTCATGGCCGGCACCACCGGTCAGTCTGTCGGCACCCGCGCCGCCATACAGGCTGTCATCGCCTTCGTGGCCATCAAGAGTATCGTTGCCGTCCTGGCCGAACAGGGCGTTCTTGCCGGAGGTTCCGGTGAACACATCATCGCCCCGCCCACCGGTCATGCTGGCAATATCGGCATGCCGGCGCATGTCGGCGGTCACCCCGACCTCCGATGTGCTGACATCCAGGGCATTGCCCCAGACCGGCATCAGGCCAAGATCAAAGGATTTCAGGCTTTCCACCCCGCTCAGGGTCAGGTCCACCTCGGCTGTTTTGGCATCACCGTCGGTATCCCCGCGCAGGTGCAGGCCGTTTTCATCCCGTGCCGTCCACAGTGAACGGGCCCGGGGCCCTTCAACGCTGAACACAAAATCCCCGACAGCCGACAGGTCGATCCGGTCCTCACCCACCGTAAAGTCGGTAATCACATCGCCCCGGGTTTCTGCCGCCGTGGTGTACACAAACCGGTCCGCCCCGGCTCCACCGGTCAGTCGGTCGCCGTCTGCACCGCCGGTCAGGGTGTCATCGCCGTCCCCGCCGGTCAGTTCGTCATGGCCTGCACCACCGGTCAGGACATCATGACCCTCATCACCTGTCAGGGTATCATCGCCCGCACCGCCACTCAGGGTATCGTCGCCTTCTGTTCCAAGGATGGTGTCGTCTCCGGCACCGCCGATGGCGGTATCGGTCCCGGCAAAAGCGGCCAGATCCAGGGTCACGGCTGCGGTCGCCGAGGTCGCATCCAAGGTGGTTCCCCGGGCCACAACCGTGGCTCCGACATCAGCGGCACCCAGGTGACTGGCCTGTGACAACAGGATGTCCACCTCGGCTGTTGTGGCATCACCGTCGGTATCCCCGCGCAGGCGCAGGTTTTCACCTTCTGCAACCGTCCACAGCGCACCGGCCCGCGGGCCGTCCTCGCTGAACACCAAATCCCCGGCACCGGACAGGTCGATCCGGTCTTCCCCAGCCTCGAAATCGGTGATCACGTCGCCCACCGTTTCCGCCGCAGAGGCAAACACAAACCGGTCCGCGCCCGATCCGCCGGTCAGGGTGTCCGCGCCAGCCCCGCCGTCCAGAACATCGGATCCAGCTCCGCCGACCAGAACATCGGCGCCGGTTCCGCCCTGCAGATGGTTGTCGCGGGCATTGCCGGTGATCCGGTCATCGCCCGCACCACCACGGGCTTTCTGGATTGCCGGATGGCTGGACAGGTCCAGCGTCACCGGACCGGTCTGGTTCCCGCTGTCCAGAACCCCGGACCGCAGCGCCGCCTGGAAGCCGAACGCATCGGCCCCCACAGACGTTACGCCCTGCAGCAGCATGTTGATGTCCGCGCTGTCCACATGGCCGTCGGTGTCGCCCAGAAGACGCAGGTTTTCCCCCTCAACAACCGTCCACAGCGCCCGTTCGTGGGCACCGTCTTCGCTGAACACTAAATCCCCGGCGCCGGACAGGTCGATCCGGTCTTCCCCGGCCTTGAAGTCGGTGATCACATCGCCCACCGTCTCCGCCGCAGAGGCAAATACAAACCGGTCCGCGCCCGCGCCGCCGGTCAGGGTGTCATCGCCGGCATCACCTTTCAGCGTGTCATTACCTTCACCCCCGCGCAGGGTATCGTTGCCGTCCCCGCCCTTGATGGTGTCATCGCCGGTTCCGCCGTCCAGAGTATCCGTGCCAGCACCGCCATACAGCCGGTCGTCACCGTCCTCGCCCAGCAGGGTGTCAGCCCCGGCGTACCCGTGCAGCAGGTCATCCCCGGCACCGCCCTTCAGCGTGTCCTCGCCGTCATCACCGGACAGGCAGTCCACACCGTCACCACCGGACAGGATATCGTTCCCGGCACCGCCAGACAGGGTGTCGTCACCCGCACCCCCGTCAAGGCGGTTGTCGTTAGCATCGCCGGTCAGTTCGTCATTCCCGTAACCGCCGTCCACATTCTCGATGTTGCGCAGGGTGTCCTCGGCCACGCCGTTTACATAGACCGTGGCATCCTCCGCACCGCGCAGCGTCACCTTCACCGGGGCGCTCTTGTCACCGTAATCGGCCACATCATCACCGGCACCGCCGTCCAGGGTGTCATTCCCGGTACCGCCGGTCAGGCTGTCGTTCCCGGCACCGCCGTACAGTCGGTCGTTCCCGGCACTGCCCTTCAGTGTGTCGTTCCCGGCACCGCCGTCCAGGGTGTCGTTCCCGTCACCGCCGTCCAGGGTGTCGTGCCCGGACCCGCCGGTCACACTCTCGATGTCGCGCAGGGTGTCCTCGGCCACACCACCCACATAGACCGTGACATCCCTCGCAACCCGCACCATGTAAGGCTTCAGGTTCGAAAAGTCAGGGGGAGGTCCATAACTATCATGATTAAAAACAAGGTGTTTTATTAGGGCGGTTTCGCGGGCTTGGTCCACATACTCCGCAGCCCGCAGCGTTACCTGCACCGGCTTGTCGGTGTTTGAATAAGACACGCTGTCCCAGTTATCGGTCCCGACAAAGGTGTCTTTCTGGCCCGGGGTGTTGGTGAAGTCTGTCACGGGGGTTCTCCCTGATTTATGGGGCAGCCCCGGCCCTGTGGTGTGCAGGCCGGGGCGCGGGTCTTGTAGATGTATACGTATGACATATATCCCCGGGTTATCTTTTGTCCAGCTTAATGCACTGATTCTATTTGTTATTTTACCATCCGCATCCGGAACAGCTTTTACCTGTAGCTGGAGTGGCCACGTCGTAAAAACAGCTATTTCTACGACGGGGTGATGTACCTCATTCTGTTGTTTTACCTTTGACAGTTTTCATGATTTAAAGAAAAAGTATTTTCCTTAAATCATGAAGGACTGCGCACATGATTGTCGGGTTTCTGAATCAGAAGGGTGGTGTTGGGAAAACAACACTCAGTGTCAATGTTGCGGCAAGTCTGGCGCGTCGTGGTGGGCGTGTCTTGTTGATTGATGCAGATCCGCAAGGCAGCAGCCTTGATTGAGCGGCGGCTCGTGAAGCGGCACCGTTGCTTTCAGTTGCGGGTCTTCCACGTCCAACATTGCATAAAGAGATAGGCCAGATTGGCTATGGCTATGATCACGTTGTGATTGACGGGCCACCCCGTGTCACTGATTTAGCCCGATCTGCCGTTATGGCCGCCGATGTTGTTCTGATCCCTACACAGCCATCGCCTTACGACATATGGGCATCAGATGAGGTCGTCAAGCTTATTGGCGAAGCGATTGTTTTTAAAGAAAACCTTAAATACGCATTTGTTATAAATCGCAAAATATCAAATACGGCAATCGGGTGCGATGTGCGTGAGGCGCTGGCAGCTTATCCAGATGTTCCTGTTTTTGAATCGTCTCTTACCCAGCGTGTTATTTTTGCTGAAGCCGCAGCTCGCGGACTTTCTGTTCACGAAGTTGATGAATGAATTGTGTTCTGCCTATGAGCGGTTTTTGTAATTACGGAGAGGGAAAGTATGAGCAAGAAAGTTTCAATCGGGACCAGGCCGACAACCAAGTCAGCTCCTGTTTCTGCGGATGCATGGGTGGACAGTCGGGATGCAGAGGAACCGATGAAGAGGTTGACAATTGATATCCCTGCAAGTTTGCACCGTGCCATCAAGGCCCAATGTGCCATGCGTGGCAGCAAGATTTCAGATGAGTTGCGTGACTTACTTTTGCAGAAATACGGATAGTCGTATATACGTTTAATATGTTTTCATTAATTGAGTGTTTCTGTTTATGCCCGCAGCATTCGGGGGAGTGCCCTAGGGGGCAGGGCAAGATCAGGGCCATGCAGCTTGGGGGTGGCAGGATCGGCTGAAGACTTTTTTTGCGAGCCGCCATGGCCAATAAAGATACGGAATGCATCTAGGTTCATGATCGGGTACGACAAAAAGGAAACCCGGGGCCGTAGCCCCGGGTTTCTATGTGGTGCTCTGTCGAGCTTGTTAACGGCTCGACCGCAATTTCTGAGAGCCGAACTCTCATTTATTTGCCGTGAGTTGTCAAGGTGCAATCAGTCACCTTTTCCAGGAAAATGCTCCCGTCTGTCCGATCGAATTTGGGACGCTCGATGTTTGCCACTTTGAATCACTACCTTGGATGGCGTTGTGTGTTGACATAAATCAAGGGTCGAACAATTATTCCCCCATCTTTTTTATTTGGGTTCGTAACATGCTTCGTCTTGGGCTCGACATCGGTTCCACATCCATCGGCTGGTTTCTCTATCGCATAACCAACGGCATGATTGCCGAGATTATAGATTGTGGCGTGAGACTTTTCTCGGATGGCCGGGACGCGAAGACAGGCGTTTCGTCAGCCGTGGAGCGTCGCAATGCGCGCGCGTTGCGGCGACGGCGTGACCGATATTTGCGCCGTCGTGCAGCGTTGATGAGGCGCCTTGCGGCGGCCGGTTTGATGCCGGAAGACCCAAGTCAGGCGAAGCCGTTGGAGTTACTGGATCCCTATCGTCTGCGGGCCGATGCCCTGGATCGCCGATTGGAACTTACCGAACTCGGGCGGGCGTTGTTCCATCTTAACCAACGGCGGGGCTTCAAGTCGAACCGCCAAACGGACCGTGGCAACAACGAGGGCGGCAAGATCATCGATGGTTCTGCACGGCTGGATCAGGCGATGATGGCCGTCGGAGCGCGGACCTATGGCGAATTCCTGCACCTGCGTCGCAGCCAAGCCGAAGATCTGCGCCGTGTGCCGTCTGTTCGCACGCGGCTTACCTTGCGGTCCGTTGACGGTGGAAAAGCAGAAACGGGGTATGACTTCTACCCGGACCGGCGACACCTGGAGGAAGAGTTCAACAAGGTCTGGGCTGCGCAGGCCGCACATCACCCGGTGCTGACAGATAGCCTGCGCCATGAAGTGTTTGAGACAATCTTCTTTCAGCGTCCCCTGAAAGCACCAGCGGTGGGACGGTGTCTGTTCTTCCCGGAACCGCGCCTGCCAAGGGCTCATCCGCTGACACAGCGGCGTGTTCTTTATGAAACAGTCAATGCGCTGCGGATCAGGACCGAAAGCGGGGCCGCTGTTCCCCTCGGCAAGGAGCAGCGTGATAAAGTCATCATGCTTCTGGACGGCAAGGCACCGGTCAAGGCCATAGCCTCCGCGAAACTGTCGCTGAAGGCTATCGCAAAACATCTCAAGTTGCGTGACGGGCAGACCTTTACCTTGGAGAAGGGGCGCGATTACATCGCCTGCGATCCGGTCCGGGCGAGCCTGTCGCACCCCGACCGCTTCGGCCCGCGCTGGTCGGTGCTTGAGGCTGAGGTGCAGGCCGAAATCGTCGGGCGTATTCGTGATGATGATGATACCATGGCTCTGGTTGAGTGGCTGAAGCAGGTCCACGGCCTGGACGATGCGCATGCACGCGCAACGGCTGATGCCCCCCTGCCCGAAGGCTATGGTCGCCTTGGCGAGACAGCAACGCGGAAGCTGTTGGACTGCTTGAAAGCCGAGGTCCTGACCTATAGCGAGGCGGTGGGGAAGGCGCTCGATCAACACCACTCCGACCGCCGGACGGGCGAGATTCTGGAATCACTTCCCTATTATGGTGAAGTGCTGCAGGCTCATGTTATCCCGGGGACCGGTGAGCCGCATCATGACGATATCACACGTTTTGGACGGATCACCAACCCGACGGTTCACATCGGGCTGAACCAGCTGCGCCGCCTGGTGAACAGGATCATCGCCCGCTATGGTAAACCAGCAGAGATCGTGGTCGAACTGGCTCGCGACCTGAAGCAAAGCACCGGCCAGAAAAAGGCGGCCATAGCCCTGAATCTCAAGAACAGAAAGGCCGCCGAAGCACGGTCTGCTCTCCTGACCGAATGGGGTGTTCCGGATACGGGTGCGAACCGCATGTATGTTCGTCTTTGGCAGGAACTCCACGAAGATCCGATGATGCGGCGTTGCCCTTATACCGGGACCATCATTTCACCCTCTTTGCTCTTCTCGGGCGCGATCGACATCGATCACATCCTGCCCTATTCCCGTACACTTGACGACAGCACGGCCAACCGCACCCTGTGCATGAAGGAAGCCAATCGCCAGAAGCGCAACAAATCGCCATCAGAAGCCCGGCGGGACGGGATGCGGATCTGGGCGCTTGAAGACGACAATCTGCGCCATATTCCTGAATTCAAGCGCTGGCGCTTTGCCGAAGATGCGATGGCACGGTTTGAGGGCGAGCGGGATTTCGAGGCGCGGGCGCTGGTGGATACCCAGTACCTTTCGCGAATATCCAAGGCCTATCTTGAAACGCTCTATGACGGTGCAGATGGCAAGAGCCATGTCTGGGTCGTTCCAGGGCGGCTGACAGAGATGCTGCGCCGGCACTGGGGTCTGAACGGGATTCTTACGGACCCGCTGCGTGATGTCACAAAAGAGAAGAACCGGATGGACCACCGTCACCACGCCATTGATGCGGCTGTGGTGGCGGCAACAGACCGTGGCCTGATCAAGGCGATGGCCGAGCAGGCGCGTACAGATGTCGATCAGGGCCGTGAGGCACTGGCCTCATCCATCATGCCCCCGTGGCCCGGGTTCCGTGAAGCGGTTGCGGCACAAGTCGACCGTATCATTGTCAGCCACCGCCCCGATCATGGCCGGATCGACCTCACGACCCGCATGAAAGGGCGCGACCAGACAACCGGCCCCTTGCACCGCGACACGGCCTATGGCCTGACCGGGCAATCCGAGAAGGGTGTTCCGCTTGTGGTTACCCGCGAGCCCTTCGACAACCTGACCCCCACCATGATCGGCAAGATCAGGGACGAACCGTTGAAGGCAGCCCTTGCGGCCGTGACCGCCGGCAAGAAGGATGATGCGTTTGCCGAAGCGCTGGCACACTTCCGCGACAGGCCTGGCCCTTACCACGGGATCCGCCGCGTCCGGTTGATCGAGCCGATCAGCGTAGTCGAAATACGGGATGCATCCGGTCGGGCTTACAAAGGCTATAAAGGCAATTCCAACCATTGCTTTGAGGTCTGGAGGTTACCCGGAGGAGCCATCACCGAACATATTGTCAGCACCTTCGATGCCCACCAACCTGGCCCTGAGCCACGCCCACATCCGGCGGCCAAGCGGCTTTTGCGTTTGTTCAAGTCCGACATGGTAAAGCTGGATGACAGCAAGTTTGGTCCGGTTATTGCTACCGTTGTGATGTTCGACCGTAACGGTAAGATTTCCTTGGTGCCGCACACGGCATCCAATGCAAGGAAGCGCTGTGAGAAATATAAAGAAGACCTTTATCTGCGTTTCACTGCCCGCACCCTGATCGAGGCGGGTGCCCGTCGCATTATTGTGGATGAAACAGGTCATTTCCGTGATCCTGGCAGAAAAGGGTAACGGGGTTCTGGCGGGTTCTGTAGGCTGAATCCATTCGGCGGGGGAGAGGGGAACCAGCCATGGATCAGATCATTGACCTCACACAGGATGGTCGCCATCTGGCCCGTGACCGTGGATTTCTGACCGTAAGCGAGGGAGGAAAGCGGATCGCCCGCGTGCCTCTCGATCAAGTCGCCGCAGTTTTGGCCCATGCCCACGGGATAACCTGGTCCAACGCGCTGCTGGCTGCGCTCGCGGAACAGGGCACACCTGTTGTCATCTGCGGGTCAAATCATCGCCCAACGGGCCTTCTGTGGCCGATGGAGGGGCACCACCAACAGGGTGCGCGCATTCGTGCCCAATGGTCTGCGCCCGTACCTCTGGTGAAGGGGGCCTGGAAGGCCATCGTCATTGCCAAGATCGGTATACAGGCTGCATCGCTCGAAGCCATTGGACAGTCCTCAGCTCCCCTTCGCATGATGGCGCGTCGTGTCCGGTCCGGTGACACAGGCAACATTGAGGCACAGGCCGCCCGCTTTTACTGGCCACTGATGATGGGGCCGGATTTCCGCCGGAATACCGATGGCGGTGGCATCAACGCGCTTCTCAATTACGGCTATACTGTTCTGCGTGCCGCCACCGCACGGGCTGTTGCCGGTGCTGGTCTGCACCCTGCTATCGGTATCTTTCATGCCAATCGCGGCAATGCTTTTGCCTTGGCCGATGACCTGATGGAACCCTTCCGTCCGTTTGTTGACATGACTGTCCGGGAGATCGTCAGACGGGAAGGCACAGACGTCACACCGTCCGCCAAGGCAGCCTTGGCCCGGCTTATTGCCCTTGACCTGCCGTTGGCGGATGAAACGACACCCCTGGCCACAGTACTTGGGCGTCTGGCCTCCTCGCTTGCACGCAGCTTCGAAACGCGTCGTCTTGCGCTTGCCTTGCCCGGTCTCCCTTCGATCGATACCTTTCGTGCCTTGGGATCATGAATGGAACCACGTATCATCTCAGCGGATATCGTCTGATGTGGGTGCTGGTCATGTTCGACCTGCCGGTCGGGACCAGGGCCCAGGCCAAGGCTGCTACGGACTTCCGGAATTTTCTCCTTGATGAAGGCTTTGAACGCAGCCAGTTTTCGGCTTATGGTCGTTTTGTGAATGGGAAGGAGGCTCTTGAGGCCCGCATTCGTCGCATTAAACAGGCCTTGCCCGACAAGGGTGACGTCCAGATTTTGGCTCTTACGGACCGTCAGTTCCGCAACATCGTTCACTTTTCGAACCAAGACCGGCGGAGGGCCCGCGAAAATCCGTCGCAACTGGTGTTGCTATAGGAGCGATGTGTGCAAAAAATACACCGCTACATCGCGATATTATCAAGTGGAATCAAGGCGCAAAGCGCTGATCAAGACTAGCATCTCAGAAATTGCGGTCAAGCAGCAACGCCAATAACGCTGGCTATTTCCTGAATACAGACTAGCATCTCAGAAATTGCGGTCAAGCAGCAACAGAACCACAGCCGGGTCTATTTTCAGCGTTAGACTAGCATCTCAGAAATTGCGGTCAAGCAGCAACGCTCGCAGGTATCGCCTATGTGTGGCAGGCAGACTAGCATCTCAGAAATTGCGGTCAAGCAGCAACCATCATCCCAACCCTCCTGTCGTGGCCCGAAGACTAGCATCTCAGAAATTGCGGTCAAGCAGCAACGCGCCGGTAGGCGGCTTCAACCTTGTTCTAGACTAGCATCTCAGAAATTGCGGTCAAGCAGCAACACGGTCCAGGACATGCTCACCGGCATAGAAGACTAGCATCTCAGAAATTGCGGTCAAGCAGCAACGGAACAGCCGCCTTGAACGTGGCGCCTCTGTAAACCGCACCATTCAATTTCCGGTCTATGACTTTCTCAGGCTTACCGGACGCGGAACAGGCAAACAAGCTTACGAACTCTTCATGTCTGCACTGGACCGGCTGCAGAGCACCACTATTCGCACCACCATTACCTCTGGACAGAATGAGGAGCGTGAATGCCAGGGATTCTCGTGGATCGACAGCTACAGGATTGTCGAGCGCATCAATTCGCGTGGACAGAGGGTAATGGCCGCCGTTGAATTGACCCTGAACAAATGGATGTTTCGTGCAATTGTCGAGAACAGGCGTGTTCTCACCATTGATCGCGGGTATTTCAGGCTCAAGATGGGCTTGGAAAGGCGGCTTTACGAGCTGGCACGCAAGCATTGTGGCCGTCAGCCGATATGGAAGATTTCTCTGCCGCGCCTGGCGGAAAGGTGTGGCTCAGAAATGGAGCTCCGTAATTTCAAAGTTTATCTGAAGAAAATCTCGGAAGCTGATAGTCTGCCACAATATCGGGTTGGTCTGGCATTCGACAAGTCAGACCCTGAGCAACAACGCATGAATGAAGATCTCGGGACCAACGCGTGGCGTTGGGGGCGGAATGATCGCATCTTGGCCGTATTCACTCATAAAACCATGGAGCTTTTACCCCCGCCGAGTGAGATTGACGAATGATAAAAAGCAAGGCCAAGCCTGTGGATAACACGACCTGTATATCGGTATATTGCGTGCAATAAGACTCGGTAGATCACGCACAATTATCCATTTAACTGACTGATAGAATTAGCTAAATAGAATCTATAACGGTTTAACCTTATATAACACATACAGATAACGTAAAACGGACGGAAACAGCAGGGCCACAATAATTCGCCAGAAATAGGGATTTGAGTAGCAACGGAACAGAAAAACTACTTAAGGATTTCAGGGCTCGTCAGGGGCAGTTTTCTGAGGATCGCGTAACGACCTAAGTTCGCGTCAAGCCACGAATTCCGGCAGAGAGAAGGTGCATCAGCCGAACATATTGACGTGTTTTGAGCCAAGCGGCGACAGGCATGCAACTTATTCAGGTCGAGCATCGTAGACCTCTACTATGAGCTGTTCCAGGCCCACATCCATTGTAGATCGTGTTTCAGAGTACGACGACATTGACAACTAGGCCAAGCGCTCTGAGTTGATCGTACAGCCTTTCACAGTAGCGTTGCCGCAATATTGATCCGGATTACGCGTTTCGTACGGAGCAGGATTACGACCACGACATCCGCCTGATGAAGCATCACTTAAATTGCCACAGAAAAACGATCGAGGAATTGCGTCTCTGGCGTTGATCGCCAAAATTATTATGTAGGTTTTCTGTTTTATTGTTACTCAGACCACTATGTATAACTACGAACAGAGGTGCAAATGAAATTGGCAAGTATCTATGCCCCTGTCTCAAAGAATCTCAAAGTTTCTCCGTCGTACCCACCGGCAGGATAGAGGAGGTGGGCCCACCTCCTGTTCTCATTCGATGAGGATGCTTGTTCGCACGGCCGGGCCGTGCTCAACGCAAGCGTGAGAAACCCGGGTGTTTTTACAGGGTGCCTTGCGGACAACGCTCCCCTGTCTGTTGTGCCCACACATTCAGCAAGATCCAAAGGCCTTTCGTGGGCGTTGAATGGCAGTCGTCCGGGCATGCAGGGAACGGCAGAAAAATGCAGAGATTGGACAGGCCCCCACGATGCGTGGAAAGCAAGGCAACTGTTGGCATAGGGGCATCCTCTGTACTGCAGAAAAAAAGCCATCTTTAAGCCGCAAGCGCGGCGGGGGAAGAGTGCTTTTCTTTTGGCACGTCCTGCCCGGGAAAATAGTCCGGACGCTGCTTTATGCATGCCCGCCCTTGATGCTCCCCCGGTCAGGGAGGCGGCCCTGCCATGCTCGATCCCTGTGGCACATAGTGCGCCACCCACATTCCTCGTGGGAGAACAGGCATGCGCAACGGTATTCCGTCAGGGGTGCTGACAAGGGCACACCACCTCTTATTTTTATCCCGACCTGTTTTCATTTTACCATTTTCATTTACCTGTGGTAGTGATATAGGGTTTGCACAATCAAAAAAGATGTCCTTTGGGACATCGTCAAAATCGTGGGGGGGGAGGGATCTGCTACAAGCCCTGCAAGGGGCCACGGGCCGGTCTTCACAAGGAATTTCCTTCGCAGACACTGTTTTGGGCAGATCGGTTTTTATCGGTCTGCATCGTGTGGTGTGTGATCGCACACACAATATCGCTGTCCCCGGCCTCAGGCAGGGGCCGACGTGCTTGGTCGTGCGAAAATCACAGGATCCCTTCCGTCATTCATTACGGCTTTCGGCCAGTCCCTGACTGGTCCCGGAGGGGGGCCTTGTGTGTTCATGAACCGGTTTGTCCTGTGTGTGCTTGCATCCCTTTTCCTTGCAGCCTGTCCGGGGGTTGCGCAGGTCACGCCCGAGGATGTTGTGAAATCCATCGAGCAGGAGCAGTTGCGCCGGCAGCAAAGGGACTGGGACTTCAACGCCGAGCCGGACAAACGGCCTGATATTCATCTGGAACGTCCCGGGGACGGACCGGATGACCGGGAAGAGGATCCGGGTCCCTGTTTTCCGGTATCCACAACCAGGGTTGAAGGGGCCGAAGACCTGGACCTGGTTCCCCCTGATGTCGACAGGTTGAACGGCACGTGCGTACGACAGGGTGATCTGAGCCGCTATCTGGACAGCATGAACGCATTCTATGCCGGCAGGGGGTGGATCACGACCCGGGTCTATCTGCCCGAGCAGGATCTCTCCGGTGGTACGCTTCGTGTTCTTGTGATTTCCGGACGGATCGAGGACTTCGACTATGAAGGGGGGCAGGCGGCTGATTCCCGTATCCATTCTGCCTTTCCGTCAGGACAGGGGGATATTGTCAACCTGCGTGATATCGAACAGGCCCTTGAGAACTTCAACGCTCCGCCGACACAGTCCGGCACCTTCAAGCTGTACCCCGGAACCCGCCACGGGACCTCCATTGTCCGGATATCCCCGCAAAACAGGTTCCCGCTCGGGGGACGCCTGTCCCTGGACAATCTTGGCTACCGGAATACCGGTCGCTACAAGACCGGGGCAGACGTCCATTACGACAATCTCCTCAATCGCAACGACACGCTCCGGCTTGGCGTATCATCGACGACAAGGGGACTTTCAGGGGGCAAGACCTACGCCCGGGATGTACACGGCCGTTATCTGATCCCTTTCGGGAACTGGGGCCTGCACATCGGAGCCGGGTACAACACGTACAGGTTCACGCTTCCGGGCATCAACCAGCGCTTCCCCCTGCATGGGTATAATCACAGGCTGTCGGCAGACCTGCAGCGCCTTCTGTAGCGTGGTCAGGCAGCCAAGGTCTATGCGGTTGCCGGGGTCGGCCTGTCCCGTTCAAGGAATTATCTGGGTGACCATGAGGTCCTTGTCCAGCGTCGTTTTGCGACCAAGGCGAAGGCTGGCCTGAACGGACGGACCCATTTTGCAGGGGGCTACCACAGCTGGTCCGTCAATGCGATCCGGGGCATGGAGGCCCTGGGGGCACGAAGACCCCTGAACCCCGCGCTTGATCCGGAGCCGTTCCTGGTTACGGGCACTTCGGCGGTGTATGCCCGGTTCATGGATGGTCTCTTGCGTCTGGATCATCAGATCCGGGGCCAGTACTCACGCAGTGCCCTGTCGAGTTCCGACCGGTTTTCCCCGGGCGGGGGCTCTTTCGGCATACGCGGGTTCCAGGAAAACAGCTTGTCAGGAAGCAAAGGTCTCTCGACCCGCAATGATCTGGCGATCCGGCTGCACTAGGACCCTGATACACAGGTTGCGTTCGTTCTCGGGCTGGACGGTGGCTCTGTCACCCTGAGCGCCGATGATCACCGGACCTATGGGCAATCGGTTCTGGTCGGGGCTTCGGCAGGCGTCCGGCTGTCTCTTTTCAGTCGGCTTCATCTTGACCTGAGCGTTGCACGGGCCCTTGAGCGCCCGGCCTCTTTTACCGATCCTGGCACGGTGAAGTACGTGCAGATGGCGCTGTCGTTCTAGGAACAGGAGCCCGGGGGAAGCCATGCACACACTGACACGCGCCTTTCGTTGGCTCCAGAAAGCATCCGCCTTGCTTGCGGCCCTGTTTTACCCGCTCTCTCCTGTTCTGGTCCACGCCCAGCCGGTCACGAACACGGAACGTGCCTTTGACGACCAGTCAAGGAGCGGGATCCCGCTCTTCAACATCAACACGCCCAACAGCAGTGGCGTATCAAACAATCTGCACCATACGTTCGATGTCCCGTCGCGCGGAGCCATCGACAACAATTCGGCCATTGCCGCCTACTCAAAGCTTGAAGCGGGATTTATCGAGGGCAATCCCAACCTGACCCCCGGGCATGAGGCCGAGCTGATCATCCATCAGGTCATCGGCGGTACCCGCTCGCAGATGGACGGTCTGCTGGAAGTGGTCGGACCGACAGCCCGCGTCGTTGTGATCAACGAGGATGGCATCACCTGTAACAGCTGTGGCTTCATCAATACCAGCCGGGCAACTCTCTCGACCGGGGCGGCCATTTTCAATGAGCAGGGTGAGCTGGAGCGTTTTGATGTCCGCGGCGGCGATATCCTGTTCGACGGAACGGGTTTTGATGCCACCAAGGAAGATCAATCCATCGGTCAGATCGATCTTGTTGCCCGCACCATTGCCCTGCGTGAAAAAGCCAAGGTCAAGGGCCTCACGCTGAACGTTGTCATGGGGACGAACAGGGTTGATGCCAACAGCCTCGCGGCCGACCCGATAACCGTTGATACCCCGGCCCCGGACATCGCCCTCGATGTTGCCGCCCTGGGCGGAATGTATGCCAGGCAGATTTCCCTTGTTGCCACCGAGGACGGGGCCGGCGTCAACATGAACGGCGCGATGGCCTCGGCTTCCAGCCTGACGCTTGATGCAAAGGGGTATATCCGCCTTGGATCCGGGTCCAGCCTGTCCGCCGGCACGGACACCACCATCACAACAACAGCCCGGTTCGAGAACGCCGGTACCATAAAAAGTTCAGGCAGCATTTCTGTCGCGGCTCATACGGTTGACAACACAGGCACCATCGATGCGGGCACATCGGTTTCGATCGGGGCTATTGATACCATCAAGAACAGCGGGACGATCAAGTCCGGGCAGAAGACAACCCTGGCCGCCGGGCGGCGGGTCGAGAACAGGGGCACGGTGCTCTCTGACGGGGACAGTGTCATCGACGCGCCGTTTGTTCTCAACGATGGCGGAAAGATCATTGGCAAAAACACGCTCGATATCGGCTATGCGAAAGGAGAGGAGGGACGGTCCGAATCTGTCGTGAACAGGAACGGCACGATAGAGGCCAGTAGCGGCCGTTTACATGTCAAGGCCAAGTCCATTGTCAACGAGGGAACGGCCCCGACCGTCAGGATCAAGGACACGGTCAGAAAGTCAATAGAAAAGTCTGACCCCGTAAATCCGGGCGAGGATATTCGCAATCGCCTGGTGTCAGCGGATATCCTCGCGCCGGATGGTTCCGTTGACCCTGGAAAGCGTGACGACTACCTGCTCCTTCTGGAGACTTTCTTTTCCGGCACGGTCTCAGGGGATACGCCTCTGGACCCCCGTATTATCAGCCTGCTTCGCACGTCTGCCCTTGACAAGGACAATCCCGACAGGTCGAAAGCGGCCTGGGTGGCCTACTTCCAGAACCTGAGCGGAAAGGCTTTCGAGGCCGGAGTCCCCTCTCTCGTTGATTTCATGCGCGACCTGCTGGTTGAGGAGGCGCGCGTTGTACCGGTCGTTGCTGCAGATGACAGTACCGCAGACGACAGCGCTGTTGATGAACCGGTTGTGGAGCAAGTCGACCCGTTCCCTGTCAAGGACGCCTACAGGACGCGGTATATTGCCCTCTGGGAGAAACTTGCCAGCGGACAGGCGCTGGACGACACAACCCTGTCCGCGATTGACCCGAAATACATCAAGGACGGGACCATCCTGCCCGAAGTCAGTGCGCTGTGGCAAGCAATCCGTGCCGGTTCAGGAGCGGGCTACGATATCCTGGTGACGATCACCGAGGATGCCCTCAACGATGATGGTGTGCTGGCCACGATCCGTTCCGGCGGCGGCCTGTCGCTGGATGCCGACAGTATCCGCAATGTTTACGGAGAAATCCGGGCCGGGCAGGACCTGAAGATCTCGGCCCGGACCGTAACCAATATTGCGTTCGGGGCCAGCCGTACCCGTCACGAGGTTCACAAACGCGCCTGCTACAGCTGTCACCAAGGCACCCTTGATTTCGTCAATACCTTCGGGGGGGTGATTGAGGCCGGTGGCATACTGGATATCGAGGCGGAACAGGTCAACAACCTGACGATCGGCAGCCGCAGCGCCGCAGAGATGCTGGCAGAGATCAACAGCCAGACGGGCGATAAAGGTCATGTCGACGAGCTTCACGATCGACAGGCCGCGACAACACCCAGGCCGAGACGGGCCAGCCCCGGTCAGGAGTACCGTGTCCCCAGCACTCCGGGGGCAGAGACCTCCACATTGCTCACCCTGAGGACGGAGCTGGAGGAAATCCTGCAAATTGCCAAAAGCGATCTTCCCGCCGAGAAACCCGGTGACCAGAAAGCCTTCCTGTCATCGGCGTATCTTCTTGATCGCCTCAATTACGGCCCCATGGCCGCACAGCACGAACCGGGCCTGTCTGAAATCCTGTCGCTGGATCGTACGGCATGGCCGGGCGGGGCGGGAGCCGACAACGTTGGCCCCGCGCAAGACATTGCGGCCGGTGCAGACCGCTTCCTCAGCGAGAACCTTGTGCAGGCCCTGGCATCCCCGCCGGTACTGGAAAATGGAACCGTTCCGCTTTCTGCGGCCATGGCCTTCCTGAACCGCCGGAATGGTGCGCTGGTGGCCGGGAACACCACAACCATCACCGCCGGTGACATCAGGCAGCGCGGGGGCGGGCAGATCAAAAGCACGGGCGATGCAACCCTTGCGGCAAGAACCATTGATCTGGAACGTGGCGAGCTTGCCGCCGGCGGGGACATGTCTGTATCCGGCCATGACACCGTCCGCCTTGCTGGCACCAGGGTCAAAGCCGATGGCAATCTTGCCGTCAAAAGCCAGGCCGGTCATGTCGCGATCGAAGGCCTGAAGGAAGAAACCCGTTTTACCCGGGCCTCCTATGCCGAGCGGCGTGTAGGCAACCCGGACTGTGCCGCAGGCAGGAGCGACTGTGACGCATACAGGACCGTCCGGACAAAGATTGGCGGGGGATCCGGAACAGCGGTTACCCATCGTGGCAGTACGGTTGATGTGGGCGGCACCCTGACGGTTGAGGCCGGTGGTACGGTTTCCGTTCTGGGCTCGAAAGTTGAGGCTGCCGGCAATACGGCGCTGAAGGCCGGCGGTGATCTTGTTGTCGGTGCTACGCGCGATGAGCACACCTATGCTGGGACCATCGGCCGAAGCACACACAGCGCGCATTCCCAACGCTCCCGGGGATCATCCATTTCCACGGGCGGTACCCTGACGGCTGAAGCGGATGGCGCGGTTTCCGTTCTGGGGTCGAAGGTTGAGGCTGCCGGTAATGCGACGCTGAAAGCCGGTCGTGGTCTTGTTGTCGGTGCAACGCGGGATGTGTCCAGCGATGCGGGAAGCAGCGGCAGAAGCACGCGGAGTGCGTATGCTGAGCGCCTTCAGGGATCATCGGTTTTGTCCGGTGGCGATGTCCGCCTGTCGGGTACGGATATCGGCATCGAGGCCTCGCGGGTTTCGGCCGACGGCAGGCTGGATGTGGTCGCCGGCAATGCCCTGTCTGTGGCAGCGGGTGCGCAGGCCTCGCGCTATGCGTCCAGTTCAACCTCGAAAGGCCGGGGTCTTTTCAGGAAGAAGAAGACCGAGCATGTCAACGAGAGCCGGCTGACCTATGAAAGCAGCGTCCTTTCGGGGGGACGCGCCGTATCGCTGGATGCCGGCGGTGACATGGAGATTGCCGGGTCCCGGATCCAGAGCGGCGGCAATATCGACATTACCGCCCTGGGCGAACTGCGTGTCACATCACTGCACGAGCAGTATGTGCACGCGTACCGGGTCAAGAAATCCGGTGCCTTTGGGGGCTTCCTGGGGGGACGTGGCTTCCGTACGGAGCAGCATGCCTTTACCGGCATAAAAGGCTCTGATGTCAGCTCTGTTGCGGATCTGACGACGGAGTCCGGATCCGACACCACCATCCGCGCCAGTCGTGTTTCCGCCGGTGGCACCCTGACCCTGCGGGTCGGGAAGGGTCGCTTTGCGGCCCCGGATGCCAGGCTGCACCTTCTCTCGGACACGGAACGCGATGTCCTGTCGGTTTCGGAACACCGGGACGGTGGCCTGAAGTGGACGATGACAGAACGTGGCCACGAACGGGAGGTGGTCCGGCACGCCCTTCTGGAGTCCGGCGGTGACTTTGTGATCGAAAGCCCGGGCGGTATCGTGGTCGAATACCGTGCGACCGGCGACCTGGCGACCGACCTTGACCAGCTTTCACAGGCCCCCGGCCTTGGTTATCTGGCAACGCTCCGGACCCTGCCGGGGGTTGACTGGAAGGGCGTGGAAGAGACCTACCGCAGCTGGCATGACCAGAAAAGCGGCATAGGTGGCGGGACCATGGCCCTGATTGCCCTTGCCACCGCTGTTCTGACTGCCGGGGCCACGGCCAGCCTGGCTGCCAATATCGTCGGTGTTGCCGAAGTGCCAGCCGGCACGTCGGTGTCGGCTGGCATGGCCACCATGTCGATGGCCGGTGCCACCTATGCCGGAACAGCGGCCCAGCTGACAGCCATGACCATGACAAACGCCGTCCTGGCCGGTGTTGCGGGGACTGTCTCGACCTCTGTTGCCAACGGCGCGGTGTCCGGTGACATGCAGGGTGCGCTGCGTTCCATTGTTTCCAGCAACACCCTGCGGTCCCTGGTGGTCAGTGCCCTGACGGCCGGCCTGACCCAGGGGGTCAGTGATGGCCTGGGGTTTGACGGCGGCATAACCAGAGCCGGCACCGAAGCCGGGTCAACAGCCAGTACCGGGGCCACCGCCGCGACAACAACAGCCGGGGCGACGGCTGCAACCACCACCACGGCCGCAGCCGGAGCCACAGCGGCAACCACCGGTGCTACCGCAGCCGGGGCAGGCGTTGCCAGTGCGGCAGGGCATCTGGCCGGACTGGGGCAGACAGTGGCGCAGGCCGCGATCAACACCGGTGTGCTGGCCGTTGTGGATATGGCTGTCAACGGAGAAGGTCTGGACACTGCGGCCCGTTCGGCGCTGGTGACCGGTGCGGTCAACGTTGTGTCGGCGCAGGTGTTCCAGGGCATCGGGGATCTGGGGGTTGAATTCGGGATCAGCGACGGCGACGTGCGCAAGGTTCTGGTGCACGCGGCTGCCGGCTGCGGCATCGGGGCGGCAACCAGCGGGTCGTGCCTAGCCGGTGCGGTCGGGGCGGGCCTGCAGGAACTGGCCAGCCCGGTCCTTGACGTCTGTCCGACAATGCCTGGGTGAGGGTCCAGCTGGCCGGGCTGGCCGGTGCCGCCGCCACCATGCTGACCGGGGCCTCCGCCAAAGAGGTCGAGGCCGCCGCCCGCATCGCCAGCCTCGCCCGCGCCAACAACCGCGAACTGCACCCGGATCAGGCGCGTGTTCTGGCGGAACTTGGTGAAGGGGCCAGCGAGGACGAGAAGGAACGTCTGGAAGATGCGGCGCTGTATCTGCGCCATGCGGCCACGGGGGTGAGGACGACGACCCCGCCTACGCAACGCTTCAGGCGCGTGTTGACCGTGGCCGCGGGTATGTGGAGGAGCAGTCCCGCCTGCTGGCGACCAGCCTTTATGCGTATACGCGCGGGGACCGGGCCCTGGACGTATAGTCGTACAGGCCGGTCTCCAGCAGGCGAGAAAACTAGGATCCAGACCTTGCCCTTGTCAGTGCGCTTGATTTTCTTCAGTCACCGCCTCACCTTGTCGTCTGCATAACCGCTATCGACGATAATATGACGCTTGCGCCCTTTGGTTCTCTTGCCCGCATCATAGCATTATATACTGCCGGATTTGCCTCTCTTCCCTCCAGTAGGCTCCATCACCAGATGGATGGATAATACGCACCCAAAGTCTTGGCGATGTAAAACAGAGCTTTGACGACCTCACGCAGATCCGGAGGAATCATGGCCGTTTGAAATCAGGCCCCTATCTTTAAGGCAGAATCTGAATGCACTACTTATAACAAAAGCTCTTCTTCTGGTACGATCATAGGAGATTAGCACTAGGTACTGCCGCTGAGGGCGATCGAATTGATCTATCTCATCTGAGCCAAGGCCTGTTGGTTCATCATTTCAGCAGCACAGAACCGGCCAGAAACGCTGTCTGGGCAGAGCTACTTGGCAAAGACCTGTTTTTGCGTATTAAAGCTACAGGTGACAATACTCCCGATTTCTCAATCCCGTTAGAGAACGACTCTTCTATATCTGCATCAGATTTTATTTTTTCGTAATGTTTTGACATAAAGCTAACCGCTGTTCCTGATGGCGTCGGGAACAGCGGTCCAGATTGTCCTGAACAGGCATAGTGTCCTTATCCAACGATGTTGGGTTTGTTGGCTGGATAGGGACACGTCTCGGTGTGCGTGCAGGGCCTCCTATCAGCCTTCCTGCTGACTTTTCTGCACACTGATCTCACCACCCATGTCTGGGCTTTCCTGCATCAGCTCTTCTTTTGTGAAGCCGAAGCGGGTGATGGTTTCCAGCGTTTCGACCTCGACCCAGACCGGGTCCAGTTTCGGCCTGTCGTATTCGGGTTTGCCGTAGTCTTCGGGATAGGTTTGGGTGTCGGTCATGGTGGTCATGGTGCCGCGCAGCAGACGCAGAAATTCGTCATGAGCCGGGGTGCCCTTAAGAGCGTCCAGATCGGCACGGGTATTGATGATGGTCATGTAAAAACGCTCCGTTGGGAAAGTCAGAGAAGAACCAGGTGGGCACAGACGCCACGGGCGCTGACGTAGTTGTACGAGCTAAACAGGGTGTTGTTCCAGTTCGAGCAATGAGAACCGGTATAAGGTGTGCTGCTCCAGCACGATCCTAAGAGCAAGACATTCGATAAGTTGTATGTGCCGCCACGTCCCCCTGTGTTCGCCGTCCACGAGGACGAACCATACGAACCGCCAAAATCACGCCCCCACACATACAGACACCCGGTGGACTGGATCACTACCCACTTCGATGTATACTTGGCTTGAAGCCCCGTGGAACCCGGGTCTGGGACGGGTCGGGGGTGTACTGTTCGCTGCCAAGAGCGGCGCGGGTAATCTTGACCGGGTTCGTCCCGGTCGCATTGATGATCGAACGACGACCCGCGTCGGTGATGATAATACGAGTGGATGACATAATATGTTCCGATATGGTGATAATAACGGTCTTCAATGAATGCGCGTATAACTGGCTATGCGCAGGGCACCACTTGCCCCGAATCCACCACAGCAGACAAAACGTCGCGCGTTGAGATCCAGGCGCAAGAAGTCAGCCTTACAGGCAACACTCTTCAGACCTATGTGGACCTTCCGGGCTAGCGGCTCTTCATCAGCCATCAGGCGCTTGGCTGTAACCGGGCATAATGCCCCTGTCAGGGTCGCTCCACCTGTTGCAGCCTTGCCGACTGTCAGCGTGAAATGGGACCGTACAGGCTTGGTGCGCTCGACCTCGCGGATGATGTCTTGCTGCCAAGCGGCATCCGACGGTGTATCGTCACCCAAGGTCAGGTGCAGGTTGAATGTATGAGGGGCCTTGGGCGGATGTGTCTGCCACCATTCCTGTAGCAACAGGTTGGCACCAAAGGTATTGACAACTGTTCGTACAGATTTAGCTGTTCCCTTGCGTCGCTGGATATCAATGGCTTTGCTTACATGCCGGCGCTTGACATCGGTTGGCCAAGATGGATCCCAGTTGTCAACGGATAGCGCCCAAGCCAGCCAAGGCAAGTGCTCAGGCTGGCAGGTATCCGGATTCCACAGGGATCGTAGGGGAACCGGAACATCTGACAATCGGGCGAGTGTTTGTTCCAGAGCACGCTCGGCCGGTGTGGCATTACCGGGCAAAAGACTAGGACAGTATTCAGGCATCAACGCCCCCATCCTTCAGGGTTATGGATTGGCACCAGGCTGCTTCGCCCGCACTGACCGTTATCGTTTGTTGCGGACTGGTTAGCTCGACCCTTTGGACACCAGGTTGGTGCAGGGCGGCGTAAAGCTCCGACAAGGTTACGTCCAAGCCTAGGCGACGCGGGCGAGCAATCGCAGCGGCAATCGCCTTCCGGGCCTGTTCAAGTGCCTGTTCACGCCCCGGGCCGGGGTGAAAGTACAGCGTTGCATTGATATCGTATTCATGGATCGTGGCGCTGCGGACAGCAACCTTGTCTGTCAGGGGGCGGATCTCGTCGGAAGACAAGATATCCTGCACGCCTTGCAGCAGCACGGTGTCCGCAGTACCATTGCCGCTGCGCGACAGGATTGTAACCTCTACCTCACCGGGGGCAGGGCTGCGTACACTGGCGTCTGCGACGCCATCAACCGTCAGGGCATAGAAAACATAGGCCCCCGCAGGACCAGCTGTGCTGAAACCTTCGGGAGCCAGCTGAATCCGGCGGCGAAAATCATCATCGTTTTCCAGAACTGGTAAAACGGGTGGCACCGCCTTTGGGTCGCCGGGCAGCAGTGTTTTGCGTACAACGCCTAGCAAGGCTCCCAGATTATCTAGGTCTGCCCCTGTGGCATACGCCAGCATCACGCCACGGGCTGCTTCGTTAACACGTTGCCGCAACAGCAGTTCGCGATAGGCCGCTATTTCTAGGATTTTGTATGCAGGATCACTTTCCAGCAACGCCTTGAATACGGGGTCGCGCTTTTGCAGGTCTTCCAGCATGTCTGAAAAGATTGCTTCATAATCCAGCGTTTCCACTACATTGGGGGAAGGGAGCCGGGACAGGTCTACAGCTGTAAATCCATGCGCCATCAGGTTATTTCTATTCCGTCGAGAGTAATGATGTACTTGCCGGGCATGTACTCTCCGGTCAGCTCCAGAACCACACAGCCCGGCCGTGCACTGCGAGCATGGACCCGCTGTAATTTCAGGCGTGGCTCCCAACGGTTCAGGGCCTCGGCGGTTGCTGCGTACAGCTCCAGCAAGATGTTTTGGTTTATGGGGGCATCAACCAGCTGATAAAGCCGGCTGCCATAGTCACGACGCATGACACGGCTGCCCACAGGGGTCGTCAGGATATCCCGGACGCTTTGCGAGAGATGGTCAAGGCCGGACAGGTGTTTGCCCGTTTTTGCATTTGTTCCGTTCATGGAGCCGATACTGCCGGCTTGCCTGCACCATGTCCCCTGGCGGCCTTTCCTCTCTTTACTTATCCAGCAAAGACCGATGGAGAGCCTTCGGCGACGGTTGAGCCGCAGCTGATCGGGTCTCCGATCCGCCCTACGGCCTGACCGTTGGCAAAGACCGAGGTCGAACCCTCTGCCAACGTGCTGGTATGGCATGATGGAGAGGGATCACAATGATCCGCCCACGCGTCTCCCTTGCGGTGTATCGGACGGCTATTGACAAAGACCGATGGGCTCCCTTCTGTACTGTCTCGTGGTGGAAAAAGGTCGTGGCCTGTACAGGGATCACTCTTGCGGGTAACAGCGGGCATGGATTTCCTCCCTCAACCGGAGGCTCCCGGCTGTCCAGTCTTGGAAAATACACAGTGTGTAGGTTGCTTGCTCTGTTGTGCCGTCAGACAAGGATGCCGTTACCACAAGGCGTCCGTCATACTGCCTGGTACGCGAAGGATGGAACGTCACCAGATCAACGCCTGAAGCCGGAAGATCATCCCAGCTATAAGCTTGAAGCAGCGTATTGCCCTGTCGATAGGTCAGGCACATGTCATTAAAGGATCCTTGCAGCCGCTTAGCCGTTACATGAACAGCCCCTGCTGTACAGTTTATGGACAGGGTTGCAAGCTTCGGTTCCAAGGATGCGTGATAACCTGTTACGGCTAGACCACGAAAAGCTGGATCGCGTACCGTGCAGGTAATGCTCCGTGATAGATGCACAGACGTTTCGGGCAGTGTAAACAAAGTACCGGGCTTTGGCGTCCAAGTTACCGTGCGGATCTGCAAGTTCTCTGTATCAGTTGAGATCAATACGTGCTCCCTTCAGGGTAATGCCGGCATCATTGATGAGCAAGGAGCTTTCGCCCGATGACAGGCGAAGACTGTCCTGTCTGATGCTGACAGTACTTTGCCCCACGGTCATACACAGATGATGATCGGCACTGTCGTATTGAAGGCACGTTCCGTCATCAAACAGGATTGTATCCCGATTTTCGTTGTTGTCGGGTGCGTCCAGACTGTGGCTGTAAAGCATACCGGCTATAACAGCGCGGGTCAGATCACCCGATGGAGCAACCAGAACCACCTGTTGCCCCGGACGTAAAGGACGCCAACGACGAAAATTACGCCCTGTTTCCGTAGGCCATGGCAGCCACGCACTGAGAAAGCCCTTGGCGGTCACGCGGATTTTCCTGTTTGTTTGGTCTACGGCCTCAATGATCGCAATGCGGACCATATTGGCCAAGCGTCGCTCTAGGTCTGCAATTCCCCACTGGCTCATTGTTTGCTCTTTTCTTCAAGAGAATGATAGTGAGACAGGTATCCTTCACCTTGATCCGAAGCAGAGCCATAATGGACATTCTTGGCTTGTGGTGTTGAAGCAACAATCCACTCTTGATCCGGTTTGTCTTCTGACGGTACTGCCAGAACAACAGACAATTTTTTCCGTACCTGCTCTGCAGTGGGCTGCTTCGGGTGCCACGCTGCATTACCAAGCTGCGTTACAAAACGCGCTGGAATACGATCAGAATCCCACAGAGAGCGTCCAAGAAATGCGGCGTGTTTCCAAGTAACAGCCCACGCAATTGGATGAAACCCTTCCAAGGAAATGGGCTTTGGAGCGACTAAATCCAATTCGGCAGGACCAACAGGACATCCCCAGCGTTGCCATGAAATTTGTGAAGCCAGAGAGATCGCGGTGCTGCGGGAAATATGTGTCGGATGCAGCTGATTCTTGGTAACCAGAATGGTCGCCTGTAGAACCACGGAAACCGCTGTTTGCTCGGTGCCCGGATTAAAAGTCCGATCCGGATCCAGCCGAAGAACGTCAAGCTGGATTGCCAAGCCTTGGTCAGAGGAAAAGGCTCCGGAAGCCTCTCCGTCAAATACCGACACATTTGGTAAATTTTTCTGCATGTCTCCCCGGATTGAGGAGAGTAAATGCTCTATATCAATGCTTGTGTCTTGTCTGTTCACAGTCTATCTTTCCTTGTTTGCAGGGGCGCTCCACCATGGGTCAGCAGTCGTTGCTTGTCGTGGCTGCTGCGGCTGCTGCCCAGCCAGTATGCAACTGCGGTTGCAAAGGCGCCGATAATCTGTCCAGCAATCAGATGAATGACATCAGCATTACCGGACGGGGTTGGTACCCACAGTAAGGCTGCGACAAGGGCAACAACCATGATGATCAGGGCACAGGTCATCAGCGAAGGCATCCAGCTGTCACGTACCGCCTGATCGGGAACAGAAGGGGGAGTAACGGACTTCATCCCTTTAGGAGAAGTTGAATCATCCAGCATGGATTAATAACTCCATAAAAAGGGACGAGGTCTGTCTGTCTCTGCGGGCAGGTCATCCAAGTGCAAGAAACGCAGAACCCCTTTCTGCTGAACGCCAATGCCGGTGAAACCCTTTTCTAGGGCAAGCTGAATCAACAGCAGGGCGTCGGCACCGCCCACGGCAATATCACAGGCTCTTCCTGTTGTGTGTGGACCGGGTTTTGCCTTGCCTACTTCAGCAGGGTGAGAGGGATCGCGAAAGCCGCTGGTGATAACCATGGGCTTTCCATACAAGGTTCTGAGAGACTGGAGTCGATCCATGAAGTCAGCGTTCATATGACAGCGACGACTGTACTTGCATGCAAAATCGATTTTTGAAAAATCTTTGTATTTGACCCAGTCAAATGTAATTTTTTCCAAATTATATACCTTCATAATAAATTTTATTATTTTTCATGTCATTAAGAACTGTGCGTTGGGTAACCTGGAATAGATTGGCAATATCACGAACAGGTTTACCCTCCTTTACGAGGCGCTGTATCTCGCGTGACCTGAAGCGCCGCACCAGAGCATTTCCATTTGCAGGCTGCAAATTCATCCCACCAAATTCGCGGGCCATTCTCAGGGCGTCTTCTTTCCCCAGTATTTTCACCAAGGGATGACTGTCACCGGGATGTCTCGGGATATAGAGATTAAGCCGCCACGGTCGCTTCCCCGATCGTCCCAGGGATCCAATTAAGTAGAGAGCTTTCTCACGCCCAATAACAGAAGCAATTTCCATTATGCTATCATCAATATCCATTACATTGCATTCGCGCTATTGGCAAAAGTTAATACTAACTAACATATAAGAATAAAATAATATATAAAATATTATGCGCATGTAATGCAATTATAATTATTATTAAATAATTACACTATAATTATTATTATGCGGCGTTAAGTTTAAGATTCCGATTCTAGACAAGGAAAATGGTTCTCATAGCCTCGTTATAGACCGCTTGAGAATGGCTCAATGTGAGATTCTGCGTAGGATCAGGCTGCCCATCGGGACGTGGATCATGGCTTCGGAGACGTCAATGCGCGCCTCGTAGTCGCGCACGAGCCGACGCCAGCGCGTCATCCAGCGGAAGGTTTGCTCGACGACCCAGCGCCGGGGTAGAGCTTTGAAGCCCTTCTGGTCGTCGCAGCGCCGGATGATCTCGATGACGAAGCTCTTTGCGGCGGCCTTGTCCATCAGCTTGCCCTGATCGTAAGCCCCGTCGGCGAACAGATGCTTGACCCACGGCCATCGTTTCCGGATCGCATCCAGAATGGCTTTTGCGCCGGCCGAATCCGAGATATCCGCCGGCGTTAGACTGAGCATCAGGAGCCTACCACCTTCTTCCCGGCGTCATATCCACGGGCCTTAGTAGCGGGCGCCTTGACCGACTGGCTGTCGATGACACCGCCACTCGGGCTCGTTTCGCGGCACTGCCGTTCGCGGTCGATCATCAACGTGATATCGTGGATGGTGCCGAACAGAAAGCGCCGCATCAGCGGTTCAGAATCACCAATACACGGTCTGCCAAGGTGAAAAATCTCGGGGTAGCATTCGCCAGCCGCAGCCTGTTCGAACCAGGTACCGGATGGCATTAAGCGCTTCGCGTAAATCCACCTTCCGCTGACGGCCCCGTCGCGCCACCAGCGGCAGTAAATCTCTGATATAATTCCATTCGTCGTCGGTTAGATCGGTCGGATAGCGTGTCAGCTTCCGCTCGATTGCGCTACGCGAGCGCGGGTTTTTCGCGTCCACATTCCGAGCTTGAATCACGACAGCCCGATTTTGGGAATCCTCTTTGTCAAGAGAGCTTAGCTGACCGCATCTGTTCATAAAATTCTTTCTGGTGCCTTGATTCGGTATGAAAAACCGCCAGGGGATTTCTTGTCTTGTGCCTGTCATGGTCCGAACTTGCTATTTTTATTCTGCACAAACGAGACAACAAACATATGACTGAAACATTTCTTCATGGTGTCGAGGTTCTGGAAATTGATGCCGGACCACGCCCGGTGCGGACCGTCCGATCTTCGGTGATCGGGGTTGTGGGGACGGCACCGGGGGCGGATGCGGATCGTTTTCCGCTGAATACCCCGGTTCTGGTTACCGGCAGCCGCACCGAGGCCGCAAAACTCGGCCGCGACGGGTCTTTGCCCGATGCCCTGGACGGTATCTTTGACCAGATCGGCGCTGTGGTGGTGGTGATCCGGGTTGACAAGGGCAAATCCGACGCCGAAACGCTTGCCAATGTGGTGGGCGGTGTTGATGCGGCCAGTGGTCAGTTCCGTGGCGTGCATGCGCTGCTGGGAGCGGAATCGGTGGTGGGTTTTGCGCCACGCATCCTGTGTGCTCCCGGTTTCACCCACCAGGCTGAAGAAGGACAGGCCAACCCGGTTGTGGCCGAATTGAAAGGCATTGCCGACCGTCTGCGGGCTATTGTGGTGGCCGATGGCCCCAATACCACTGACGAGGCTGCCCAGGCCTATGCGCAACAGAATGCCGGGACCCGGGTCTATATGATCGACCCGTGGGTCAAGGTTCTGGACCAGTCCGGCGCGGTTGCCGTGCGTCCAGCATCTGCACGTGTAGCTGGTATCATCGCCCGCGGCGACAACGACCGTGGTTTCTGGTGGTCGCCGTCCAACCAGCCGGTCAATGGCATTGTCGGCACGGCCCGCCCGGTTGATTTCAAGCTGGGGGATACCGCCAGCCGCGCTAACCTGCTGAATGAAAAGGGCATTGCCACCATCATCTGTCAGGATGGATACCGCCTGTGGGGCAACCGCTCCCTGTCGGCTGACCCCAAGTGGGCGTTCCTGTCGGTGCGCCGCACTGCCGACCTGATCAACGAAAGTCTGCAGCGTGCCCACATGTGGGCTGTGGACCGGAATATCACCAAAACCTATGTCCAGGATGTCACCGAAGGCGTCAATGCCTACCTGCGTACCCTGACCAATCTGGGTGCCGTTCTGGGTGGACGATGCTGGGCTGATCCGGACCTGAATACCCCGGCCAACATCACCCAGGGCAAAATCTACTTCAACTTCGATTTCACCCCTCCCTATCCGGCGGAGCACATTACGTTCCGCTCCCATCTGGTCAATGATTACATCAAGGAGGCCTTTCACTGATGGCCGCGCGCGACGTTCTGAAAAATATCAACCTGTTCGTTGACGGGCGCGGCTATGCCGGACAGATCAGCGAATACAACGCGCCGGAACTGACCTTGGTCACCGAGGATTTCCGGGCTGGTGGCATGGATGTGCCAGTAACGCTGGACATGGGCATGGAACCCCTGGAAACCAGCTTCAGCCTGATCAGCTACGACCGCGATGTGCTGGCCCTGTTCGGCGTTGCCGAGGGAAAAAGTGTGCCGTTGACCGTACGCGGTGCTCTGGAATCCTGGGACGGCACGGTTACGCCGGTTGTGCACCACATGCGCGGCAAGATCACCAAGATCAGCCGTGGCGCCTGGACGCCGGGACAGAAAGCAGAGCTGAAAATCACCATGCGGCTGGATTACTACCGTGAAGAACATGGTGGTCAGGCGGTTCATGAGATTGATGTCATCAACATGATCCGCAAGGTCAACGGCGAGGATCGCCTAGAGGGCGTACGCCAAGCCTTGTCGATCTGACAGTGTTCCGGCCGATGGGTCGGGACGCCTATGTTTTCCCGGCCCCCGGTCGTCTTTTCTCCCAATTTTGGTAAAATACTATGTCTTGTGAAACAACTGATATTGTTCTGGATCGTCCGCTGATGGTGGACGGGACCGAGGTTACGACCGTACGCATGCGTGAACCTACGGTACAGGACCAGATTGCGGCCAGCGAGGTTAAGGGCAGCCCCGCTCGCCAGGAAATCGCCATGATCGCCAATTTGTGTGAAATCACCCCGGATATGGTTCGTCAACTTTCTCTGCGTGATTACAAAAAGTTGCAGCAGGCTTTTCTGGGTTTTACCGAATAAGGGCTGTCGATGTGCGTGCCGGGGTTATTGCCCTGGCCTCGCATACCGGGTGGTCCTGGTCTGAAATCGGCAGCATGCCGACCAGCACTTTTTTATGGTGGATTGAAGGTTTGCCAAAACGTGATACGTGATAAAGAATCGACGCCTGATATGGCGCCGGAATCGGGTAAGTCCGGTTTTTCCAAAAGCTCTAAAAAAAAACAGGATCAAGTGCCGCTCATGACCCAAGCGGCACCATCAATCCGGACTGCAGTGAAGGGGGGGACTGCTTCCTCCTCGGGTTTCTCTGCCGGTGCGTCTCGCTCCTCAGTGGATTCCGGCGTTGCATCCGTCATGAAAAATGCTGTCTCCGGATTCTTCTCACTGTCTTCGGCGTGGGCCGAAAGGGCCGTTGATTTCGATACAGTCATTCAGGAAACCAGCCGCTTGATGCAGGCAGGTCCCGAGGGTGCGCAGCGGCTCTCTGACCTTGCCATTGATACAGCCCGCTCCGGGGAGTGGTCCCCAGTCCAGATCGGGCAGGCTCTGCATGCTGCGGGCCAATCCGGTATGGTCGAAGGGCAGGCGGCTGCCTCGTTGCCCGGGGCGTTGCTGATGGCACAGGCCGGTAATATGGTTCCCGCTGATGCAATGGCCCTGTCTGCCACAATCCAGAACCGTATGCCTGTTGACCCGTCAGACATGACCCGCATGGCGACCATGCTGGTGCAAACCGCAGGGGATTCGGCGCGTGCTGTTCCCTTGCTGGGCCAGGCCTTGGCAACCGTTGGCCCAGATGCAGTTGCCGGCGGTGCCAGCCTAGAACAGGTCACTGCAATGCTAGGTGTGTTGGCCGAAGCGAGTCTGGAGGGCGAAAAAGCCGGCTTGGCTCTTGGTCATGTTATTTCTGGACTGGCGGATCCTTCTTCCGATGTTGCATCTTTGTTGCAGGCAATGGATATCGGTTTGCGGGATGCGTCCGGACAGATGCGATCTGTTCCCGATGTGCTTGGCGATCTTGGCCAGGCTATGGCCGGCCTTGATACCTCAGGTCGGGAGCAGCTCACCGGGCGTCTTTTTGGCACCGACCCGGATACTTTCAAGGCGGGGTCGGCCTTGATTTCTTCTGCCGGTGCCGGTCAACTCCAGGCCCGCACAGAGCAGCTTGCTACCGTCACCCCTGTGGCGTCTTTACAAGGGGCTGATCTCGATACGCTGGATAACCGCTTTCAGCGCTTGATCAACAAAGCTGACGCTTTTGCCATGGCACTGGGCTCCATGCTGATGCCTTGGATCCGTCCATTGATGGAAGTGGTAGCCACCATTCGCGAGGTGGCCAAGGTTGTTGGCCTGTTTACGGATGCATGCGCGGTGCTACGTGCAGTTGGCACCCTTGTGTGCCCGGTCTTCAATGTGTTGACGGGTATCATGCGCGTGATCGGAACAACCCTGATGGGGCTTGGCCCGGTTCTGAATATTGTGGCCTTGGGTATTCGGGCGATTGGCATTGCCATGATGGCCAATCCTGTGGGGCTTGTTATCACGGCTATCGCCTTGGCTGCGGGGTTGCTGATTGCTCACTGGGAGCCTGTCGTCGCGTTCTTTTCCGATCTCTGGTCCGGGTTGTCCGATGGTGCGGCCGCAGCGTGGGATGCGATTTGCAGTCTGGTCATGGAAAAGGTCAAGTGGCTGACAGATGTGTTGGCCCCTGTGTTTACTCTGTTCGGGTTTGGTGAGACTGCAACGCAGGTACCACCCACTCTTCCGGATACTCCGTTACCGGGTTCACAGCTAACCCCACTGCCTTCTTCTATCCCTGCTATGCCTCCGGCTTCCCAGTCGGCAGAGCTTGAGCGCTCCGTCGCCGCTATCGGGCGCGTCGCTCCTGCAACAGCCGCATCCAGAACCAGCACCACCCATCATGTTACCAACGCAAACACAATCACGATCAATGCCCAGCCCCATCATAATCCGCAGGATATTGTTGATGAAATGGAACGTCGGCAGAAACAGCGCAGCCGGGGTGCGCTGTATGACAGCACACTGGTTTACGAGGCCTGAGAATGTCTGATGTCATGATGCAACTTGGTGCTTATCAATTCAGTATCAGTACGGCGGCGTACCAAACTCTTCGACGCTCTGTTGCATACCGTTGGTCTACCCAGGATCGTATTGGCCGTTCGGCGGCCTTGCAGTTCGCCGGCCTTGGTGAAGACACGCTTACGCTGGACGGCGTGATTTTCCCGACCCACAAGCATGTATCCCACCGTACCCCCGGCACCGGCTTTTCGGCAGAAGGCCTTGCTAGGTCTCATGCTTCCGGGGCCAGTCAGCTTGATGCCATGCGCGAACAGGCGGCCACAGGCAAGCCTCAGCTGTTGCTGGATGGGCAGGGCCAGATTTTGGGACAATGGGTCATAGAACACATCGAAGAGCAGCAAGACACGTTTACTCGTGCCGGTGTTGCGCGCCGTCAGACATTTAGTCTCAAGCTCAGGAAATATGATGACAACTCTTCAGTACAAAACATGTGATGGTGATACCGTTGATCTGATCGCCTGGACATATTACGACCGTCGTCGTGGACGATGTGTGGAGCAGCTTCTGGATGCCAACCCCGGACTGGCCGACCGGGGTCCAGTCTTGCCGGCAGGGCTGACTGTTTATCTGCCTGACATCCGCGAGCCTGTCTCTGCAGGAGGCATTCGTCTGTGGAGCTGAAATACAGACCCGATGTTCGTGTTGTTGCCAACCGCAGTGACATTACAACGCTTATTCGTCAGCGTTTGATCCGTTTGTCCTTGACCGATGAGGCGGGACTCCAGAGTGACACCCTGGAGCTGGTTCTGGCCGATCATGATCCGCTCCAGCCCATTCTTTTGCCGGCCTCAGGGGCAGAACTTGAAGTCTGGCTTGGATATACGGGATCTTTATTCCGTATGGGGCTTTTTGTTGTTGACGAGATGGAACTTTCCGGTCCCCCGGGCTGCCTTCTGATCCGGGCCAAAGCCGCGATACACACAGCAACACCGACGGGAAAGCATTCTCTCTATTCCCAGAAGACACGCTCTTGGCCATTGGGTACAGGGTTGAGCTCCCTTGTCGAGAGAATTGCTGGCGAACATGGTCTGCGCGCTGCCATTGCGCCGGATATTGATGAGGTCCCGGTCCCCCATATTGATCAGGTCAATGAGTCGGACATCAATCTTCTGACCCGGCTCGGCCGTGACACGGGACTTGTCATCAAACCGGCTGATGGCGCACTTATTGTTTGTCGTCGTGGACGTGGAATATCCGTTACGGGACAGCCGCTTCCCACCCTTGAGGTACAGCTGCAAGACGTGAAGTCATGGCGTGTATCACTCAGTCAGCGCGAGAAAGCTGGATCTGTCATTGCCTTGTATCGTGATGTGGAGGCTGCTGATGACTACGAAGTGGTTATAGGAGAGGGGGAACCTATACGGCGCCTGCGTTACCACTGTCCAGACAGGCACAGCGCCGAACAGGCAGCCCGTGCTGAACACGAAAAATCCAGTTCCCTGCAGGGAACATTGTCTCTTGCCCTTGCTGGCAACGGTGCCTTGGTCGCCGAGGGGCGCCTGAAGATCAGGGGATTTCGTGACAGTCTTGATGGTGAATGGCTGATAACACGCGTGACGCATACCCTTGACGGTAATGGCTATGTGTCTGGTTTGGAGGCCAGTCGCTCTGTCGGATAACCTTGATTGCTGGCTATGTTTCCTGTGCAACTTTTATACAATAAATCATGGTCCTGAGTTTCTTGTTATTGTGTGATATTTCTGGACTACTATAGAGGGAGCGGGGCTAGCAATGAAGTGACCATGAATAGAGCAGTCAATGCGAGTAAGTAATTTTCATTCACCATCATTGATTAATGTTAATGATTTCTTATTTTTCACTTTTTTCAAAAAAGTTCTTGATTATCATGAGTCTCATGCATTATTAGTGTGAGTGACTGTTCTTTGCAATTAGTCATTTCTTGTCTTTATTAAGAGGAAGGTTTGCAATTGTATTGATGGTTGCCTATTTTGTATTTTTATTTATTAACATTGATTAAGTTTTCCATTTATTCATCATGAGAAGCGCTACGGTTTGTGCGGCATTCTGTAATGAATAGTCGCTCGGAGAGGAGTATATGAGATGCAGACGAATTCAGAATTTTTTACAGTTGATGATCTTCTGGTTCGGTGGGGTGGAGTTATTGCAAAAGGGACTCTTGCCAATTGGCGGGCAAAAAGAATTGGTCCTGCATATGTAAAGATTGGTGGACGTATTCTTTACCCTGTTTCTGTTGTGGAAACATGGGAAAGGACAAATATGAGAGCTTGTAACGATAATTAATTAATATTATTTGGAATATAATTTTTTATTATTGTAGGTGATTTTTGCGTGATGCGCCCTGTTCCATGAGTACATGGTCAGGGCGCAAGCACTTTATAGAAGAGAAAAAGTCCTGATCGCATTCTGATCGCTCAGAATGCACTAGAATGCTCCTAACTTCAGCTGCACACTTCTGTGTTAGTTCTTATGTTGGCGGGAGGTTGGCTGGTTATGGCCATAAAGAGCTTTATCCGGCTGATGCGCCTGACTGGGCAGTTCCGGTGGCGTTTTGTTGTTGCCTGTCTGCTGTCATCAATTTCTGTTGCTCTTTCCTTGGCTCCGTTGCTTTTGATATGCCTCTCCGTAGAAGCCCTTTCTTCTGGTCATGTCGTTAGTTTCTGGATCAGCATTTGGGTTGCTGTCTCTTGCCTTGTGCTTCAACCGGTGTGTGCCGGCCTTGCAACGGGTATTGCCCATGCGGCAGCCTTTGATACGTTGGCCACGATAAGGCATGCCTTGTTGCGCAAGTTCGGCTGTTTAACACTTGATTTCTTCTCGTCAAGGCAGGCGGGGTCTCTTAAGCGGTTGGTCAATGAGGATGTTGAGGCTCTGGAGCTTTTTCTCAGTCATCAGCTCCCTGATATGGTTTCTGCCCTGTTGGCCCCCTTGTCAGGTCTCGTCTTTCTGGCAGTGATTGATTGGCGTTTGTCCGTTGCGGCATGTGGCATTGTTCCCTTGGCAGTTACGGCCAACGCGCTGATGATGCGGGGGCACTCCGGCAAGATCAGCCAGTATTTTCGTCTTCTGGGAACGATCAATGCGGCAGCCGTTGAATACCTACAGGGCATTGATGCCCTGAAAACGGGGGGGCGGGGCTTGCAGAGTTTTTGTGTTTTTCGCAATCATGTCTGTGACTTTCGTGACTTCGCTATATCTTGGCAGAAGCAGTGGCTTGGTCCTTGGGCGTTTTTCTCTGTTGCAACCGGCGCATCCCTGCTTTTTGTTGTGCCTATAGGAATTTGGCTGGTTTTGCATGCAGGCGTTATGCCGACAACGATGCTCCTTGCCGTTTTTATCGCAACCGGCATCAGCGCTCCTCTGACCAAACTTGTCTTGTATGGAGAGGTCTTTCTGCGGGTCAGCAAGGCTGAACAGGCTATTACCCGGATTTTGAAAGAACCAGAACTTACGATAGGAAGCCCGCACCATATTTCGTCAATTGCTTCATTCGGCTTCCGTCTTGAGGCTGTGGGATTTGAGACAGCAGCTGAGGTCCTGTTACGTGATATCAGTCTTGAGATACCGGTTAACCAGACAACAGCACTGGTTGGTGTATCTGGTGCCGGAAAGACATCTCTGGTCCGGCTTCTGGTTCGTCATATTAAGCCGACATCTGGACATATTTCTTTGGCAGGTCAGGGTCTTGATACCTTCACCCCGGAAGAACTGGCGCTGTGTGTCGGGCTTATCAACCAAGATGTCTTTTTATTCAATGATACCATTGCCGCCAACATTGCAGTAGGCATGAGAAATACCTCTCATGATGCCATTCTGGCCGCTGCAAGGGCGGCCAATGCCTTGCACTTCATAGAGCAGCTCCCCGAAGGATTTGACACCGTTATTGGTGAAAATGGTGTTCTTTTGTCAGGGGGGGAACGTCAGCGGCTTGCCTTGGCCCGCGCTTTGTTGCGTGATGCTCCGATCCTGATCTTGGACGAGGCAACATCCCATGTTGATCCGGTTCACGAGGCACTGATTCAGCAGGCTGTAAATCAATTGGCTGGACGCAAGACGATTTTGGTTGTCTCGCATCGGCTGGATAGCGTGTCAGCCTGTGACCAAATTATCTTATTGTCCGATGGTCGCCTAGATGCTGTCGGGACGCATGAGCAACTTCTTGGTTGTTCTTTGCTCTACAGTCGGCTTTGGGCGTTGCAGTGTCGTAATTTGTCGTGGTCACTTGGATGCCAGCCCATAGATGGCAAGCGGTCCCTTGGAATTTCGACAGGGACTATGGCTGCATCATGAGGAACGGGAGAGCCGGTATGATGGTTTTGCTGCGTATCCTGAACCTTTCTGGTGTGGAGCGAGGCGCGATGGTGCGTTCCATTCTGTTCAAGATCTTTGAAAGTGTGGCTGCGGCACTTCCGGTCGGCTTGGCATGCTTGGTGGTTATGGCCCTGATGCAAGATCAGCGTGTTGTGCCATGGTTACCGTATTCACTGGATACTGTGCCGGCTGTGATGTCCGTTGCTGCCATTTTGGCAGTTCTTTACGGGCTACAGTGGGTGTTATCCCATCTTGGGAGCTTGTATGGTTATGGCGCAGGCCTGAACATGACGGCAGATCTGCGTATCCGGATCGCAAAAAAACTGCCGACCTTGCCCCTGTCATGGTTTAACAAGCATGATTCCGGTGAACTGGCTCATATCGTGATGCAGGACATGGTGACGATCGAGCAAGTTCCCGGGCTTGTAATCCCGCGCCTTGTCACTGCTATGACATTGCCTGTTGTCGCGCTCTCTACCTTGATGTTTTTGGACATCCGAATGGGGATGGCGCTGTTCTTAGGCATTGGGTTGTCTATACCGGTTTTGATTCTTGGTCATCATACCCTGCGCCGGGCTACGCAACGTTACGTACAGGCCCAGTCCGCCATGAATGCGCGACTGATCGAGTTTATTCGTGGCATTGCCGTTATCAAGTCCTTTGGGTTGGCCAGTGACAGCGAGACGCGCTGTTATCAAGCTATTGGGTCATTTCGTGATCGTTCACAAGATTTGACATGGTCCTTTGTGCGGCCGATGATTGCCTTCCCATCTGTCTTGATGCTTGGCTGTATTTTGGTTCTGGCAGGCGGCGCCTATTTTGTGGTGGCAGGAACATTGGACCTTGCAGTCTGGCCTGTCTTTTTCTTGGTTTCCCTGCGTTTGCTCGGCCCCTTGGCGAATCTCATGGAGTTTTCCGCGCTTATCCGCCAGATGGAAGCCGCGATGGAGCGCATCATGCTTATTCTGGATGCGCCGTCGGATGAGGTGACCGGGGATTCCCATCCCATTAATTGTACTGATATCGTTTTTCGCAATGTTGATTTTTCGTATGCTAATAAGGTAGATGAGGCTGGGCCCAATGTCGTGGGCCATGTGGTTGATCTTGATTTTACAATTCCTGCTAATACGGTGACGGCTATTGTTGGCCTGACGGGTTCCGGGAAAAGCACCTTGGCCCGGCTTTTATCCCGGCAATATCAGCCTGCTCGTGGGCAGATTATGATCGGTGGTGTTGATCTGGCGGTAATACCGGATCAGCAGCTGCATCGCCTTGTTGCTGTTGTGTCCCAGACTGTAAGCCTGTTTACGGAAACGGTTGCGGACTCTATTCGTGCAGGCCGAGCGGATATCTGTGATGATGATGTAGTCAAGGCCGCCCGGGCAGCACGCTGCCATGATTTTATCACGCGATTGCCTGATGGTTACAATACGGTCCTTGCCGGTGCCGGGGCAGCGCTATCCGGGGGGGAGAGGCAGCGTATTGCTTTGGCCCGGGCCTTCCTGCAGGACAGTCCCATTCTTGTCCTAGATGAAGTAACGTCTGCGCTGGATATTGAGAACGAGCGTCTGATACAGGAGGCGCTGGAGGATCTTGTGCATAACCGGACTGTTCTGGTTATTGCACATCGTTTGTGGACAATACGCAATGCTCACCAGATTTTGGTCATGGATCGTGGGCGCATTGTTGAACGTGGGTCTCATTCAGAGTTGATTGGTAGCGGAGGCTTGTACAATAACCTCTGGTCTGCTCTTGCATCAGCGCCGGGGTGGCATGGCTCTGGAGCCAAGGCTGCCTGAATCGTGCACCCTTTTTTCCGATCTGGGTAATGCCGTAGTTCTCTCCAAACGGGGCAGAAAAGTGCTTGGTGTTTTATCAGAAAACTCTTTTAGTCCCGATTGCGATGTATTGATAACCAATCGCAATAGAGATTGGTGCCAACATGCCGTCATGTACACCGTCCGTGATTGTACGGCGTTTGTACCCGGGAGCGTTGGTGATGTTGGAACATGTTGCGGTGATGGGGGAAGGCCGTGCTGTCGGGGGGGCTGTACAAGATGATAACGAACGCTATCGTCCTTTCCCCCTGACCGATATCCAGCACGCGTACTGGGTTGGTCGCAGCAGTTCCCTAGAGTTGGGGAATGTGGCCTGCCATGTTTATTTTGAATGGGCCTTAGGTGCATTGGATGTGCAAAGGCTGGAAAAAGCTTGGAACGAGGTTATTCGGCGTCACGATATGATGCGTGCCATCATCCAATCTGATGGACGCCAGCGTATTCTACCTGAAGTACCATGGTATATAATAATGGTTGACAGCCCCTGCGCAGAGGATGGTGACCAAGCTGTATCCATGACGCGTGACAGGATGTCCCGCCAAGTTTTGGATGCCGGGACGTGGCCGTTGTTCGAGATGCGTGTTACCCGACTTTCGGATGCCTGCTTTCATCTGCATCTTGATATTGATCTCTTGATGTTTGACGTCCAGAGCTTCCACGTATTCCTTGCGGATCTTGAGCGCTTGTATGCGGGGATGCCCGTTGATCCGCCGCCTTTCTTTTCATTTCGTGACTATGTGCTTGCAACAGAGAAGAAACGTGGGACGTCGGCTTGGAATGATGCTCGCTCATGGTGGCTTCAGCGTCTCCCGGATATGGCACCTCCTCCTGACCTTCCCCTTGCTGTTGCACCGACCTCCCTTCCTTTTCCACGCTTTCGCAGACATATCCGGAGCCTAGCCCCACAGGCCTGGTCATGCCTTATGCATCGTGCGGCAGAGCATGGCTTGACTGGGTCCGCCGTTCTTCTGGCGGCATTTTCTGAAGTTCTGGCATACTGGTCACGGTCTCCCCGTTTTACAATTAATCTGACGCATTTCAACCGCGAACGCCTGCATCCGGATGTGATGCGGCTGGTCGGTGATTTTACCTCGGTCCTTTTGGTCACGGTTGACTGCACCGAGAATACATCTCTCTATGAGCGGGCACAAAACATACAGAAGGAGATGTGGAGCGGACTGGCGCACCGGGTCTACTCTGGTGTTGATGTCATGCGTGACGTGTCGCGTTTGTCTGGGACTGTGGATGCCGGACGCATGCCGGTAGTCTTTACCAGCCTGCTTGGCATGGATATTGATCATTTGGCCGATATGGAACGGGAAGGCGCGTTGCTGGGGGAGCCAATATGCTTGGAAACCGCAACGCCGCAGGTTTGGCTTGATCACCAAGTTATGGTGCGGCGTGGCGAATTGGTCTGGAACTGGATTGTTATCGAAGATCTTTTTCCGCCGGGGCTGGTCGAGGGCATGATGGATGCTTATGACAGGCTTCTTGCTTCTCTGGTTGACTCTGAACAGGCTTGGCAGCAGCCCATTGGTTCTTTGCTGACAGCGGCTCAGTTGGAGCCACGCCAGAGCGCGAATGCAACCGGTACGCCATTCGAGCCATTCCTTCTTCATCACCCCGTTTTTGAGCATGGACGAAACGGGGGGCTTCCTGCCTGTGCACCCGCACTGTTTCATGGTGCGGAGTGTCTTGACTATGCGACGTTGTTGCAGCGTTCGGAACAGCTCGCGGCTTGTTTGGACATAGAGCCCGGCGATTCTGTAGCGGTTGTCCTGCCGAAAGGTCCGGAGCAAATTATTGCCGTTCTGGCTGTCCTTGAGGCTGGGGGAGTCTATGTGCCCGTTACACTTGATACGCCGCGGGCCCGCCTAGCACAGGTTCTTGATAATGCGGGTGTGCGTTTGGTGCTCTGTCATCAAGATCATGCTGTGCCCGGTCATATGCGTCGTCTTGATCCTTCTCTTCCCGTTATTCCCAAGGCGGGTCGTCTGTCTGTGTATCAGCCGCGTCAACCGGAAGATCTGGCCTACGTTATCTACACATCTGGCTCAACCGGAATACCCAAGGGGGTTATGATCAGCCACCAAGCTGCCGCCAACACGGTGGCTGATATCAGCCGTCGCTTTGCGGTTGGTCCACATGACCGGGTTCTTGGTCTTTCATCTCTGGCCTTTGACCTGTCTGTTTACGATATTTTTGGTGTTCTGGGGGCGGGCGGGGCACTGGTTCTCCCAGATGAAGACCAGCGCCTTGATCCCCTGCGCTGGGTTGACCTGATGGATCGTCATGGTGTGACGATCTGGAACACAGTCCCGGCCCTTCTAGAGCTGTTGGTTGATGTACTTGAAAAAGGACAGGCAAAAACGCCCTATGGTCTGCGCCTTGTTCTTCTGTCCGGTGACTGGATTCCGGTTGGCCTGCCGGGGCGGTTGAGGGTTTTGTTCCCCGATGTCCGTATTATTGCCATGGGTGGTGCGACGGAGGCTTCGATCTGGTCCAACTGGTTCGAGATCAGGAATGTTGATCCGGCGTGGCGTTCCATTCCCTATGGCTTCCCATTGTCCAACCAGCGCTACCATGTTTTGGACCGGAGATGGCGAGATCGGCCAGATTATGTGGCCGGGGACCTTTATATCGCCGGGGCCGGACTGGCGGATGGCTATCAGAATGACCCGGAAAAAACAGCACAATCTTTTGTACAACACCCACAAACAGGTGAGCGACTGTACCGTACTGGGGATATGGCCTGCTATTGGCCGGATGGTGCCCTAGAATTCTTGGGAAGGGAGGACAATCAGGTCAAGGTCGCCGGTCAGCGCATTGAACTGGGCGATATTGAGGCTGCCTTGATCCATGCCAGCGGAGTTCGTGATGCGGTCGCTGTTTTCACACCCGGGATATCTGGTGGCAGTGGTGGGCGCATTACGGCCTTTGTTGTCCCTGTTCCTATGCCAGCTGCCAATTCTGCTTTCTCCCTTCTTCCATCCTTGTCGGCGGATCGATACCAAAGGGCATGTGAGGCGTTGTCCGTCCCAGTTTCCGGTCTTGGACCTGATATCCAGGCCTGTGCAAAAGCTTTTGGTGTTGCTGGGGATCGTCTGGCTTTGTCTGTGATCGAAACAGTTCTGGCCCGACGGAATGTGTTTGGGGGTTCTGTTCCGCTAACCATGACAGATATCATGCGCCGTAGTGGTATCGCCGAGCGTTATGCCGGTCTTCTTGAACAGTGGATCAAGGCATTGGTTGTGGCGGATGTGCTGGTGGAGACTGATGCTGGTACTTTCTCAGCTCTCCGGCCCTTGCGTTGCGATCCTGATGCCGGACAGGCATTTCTACAAGATTTGAAGTCTGTAGAGGCTGACTTTGAGAACTTTCGGATTACGGACTGGGTCGCGGCGTGTATTGAGCATTGTGACGAGCTTCTGGATGGTCACCTTGATCCGGTTGAAGTTCTGTTTCCCGGTGGGGACAGTGCCTTGGCAGGTGATCTTTACCGCAATAATCCTTTGTCAGCTCCTTATGGAAAGATGGTTGCTGCAGTGGTTCGTGCCTTTGCAGATGCGGCCCTTGATTCCACTGTATCCGTCATCGAAGTTGGTGCCGGAACCGGTGGAACAACAGCCCATGTTCTGCCGGTTCTGGATCCGGGGCGCAGTCAATATATATTTACAGATATCTCGCCCTTCTTTCTGGATCACTCCCGCTCCGGTTTTTCAGATTGCCCATTCCTGCAGACAGCATGCTGGGATATTTCCAAACCCCCATCCTCTGCGGGGCTGGGAGAGCATAGTGCGGATATCGTCATAGCCAGCAATGTCCTGCACGATGTGCGTGATATTCCGGCAGCCCTTGCCAATCTTCGTTCGGTGTTGAAGCCGGGTGGGCTCCTTGTCCTGCGCGAGGCAACTCGGCACAACCTGTTGCAACTGGTGACAGCCGGTTTTCTGGAAGGCTTTGGTCATTTCACGGATTTTCGTCGAGATGACGGTCGGCCGTTGGTTGATGCGGAAACTTGGTGCCGCGTTTTGGAAGACGTAGGTTTCCTTACAATCTGCGTTTCCGATGCTGGTGCGGCGTGGACTGGCCAGCATGTTTTTATTGCCCGTACTCCCGGTCGAGCTGTTTCCTTGGATCAGTCTGCCTTGGTGCGGGAATTATCGGAACACCTTCCTCCAGGCATGCTGCCGTCATCTTTTATTGTTCTGGACCGGTTTCCGCTGGGTCTTAATGGCAAGGTCGATCGCAAGGCATTAGCCTCGCTAGTACCATCTGTTACGGCAGGCTGTTCAGCGGATGCCGCATATACACCCCTTGAAAAGACCATAGCCACGGTATGGGCTGATATTCTGGGTGATATGCCCGGTCCCGGGGATAATTTCTTCCTGTCAGGAGGAGACAGTCTGCTGGCTACGCATTTGGTCAGCAGACTGCGAACGATGGGTTGTGGTACTCCAACGCTGCGTCTCTTGTTCGAAAATCCGGTTCTGCGTGATTTTGCGGTCGCACTCGATGCATCCGGTTCTGCTCCATCCTTGGAGCCTGACAATTTTCCGGCTGTCTTGCATCTGAAGACCGGCGTGGACGCAAAGGCACACCTGATCCTGCTGCCCGGCAGTGATGGTATGGCCACTCTTTTTGCGCCTCTGGCAGCACGGCTTGACGCTACGATATCGGTGACAGCCCTGCGGACACCGGGGCTGGCCAAGGGTGAACAGCCTGCTTGCAGCCTGAATGATCTTGTTCAGTATTTCAGGGGTGTTATAGGCCAGTTATCTTCTGGCTTGGGTTCATGTCCCCTGTATCTTGGGGGGTGGTCCTTTGGTGCCTTGGCCATTCCCGGCCTGATATCTGCCCTGAAAGATGATGATATCTCTGTTGCCGGATCTATTCTGTTGGACCCGCCGCCTGTTGGTGCCTTTGCCCATGGCCACCCCGATCCCTCTGGCATGCCGGCTGCTCCGAAAACATCGTCTGCCCTGATGGCCTTGCTGGGCATCCAAGAAGCCGATCTTGACCACAAGCAGGAGCAAGCACTGGTCCAGCGTTTTGCTGCCATGGTTCAGGCCCATCGCACGGCGATGCAAGACATACCCACACCGTTTGTTGATCCAGTAGGCCTGGTGATTACGGCCACAGAGGTTCCACCGGAATGGCAGGATCTCCCCGCTTGGCCCGGTGGAATTGTTCCTGTCCTGCCGGTTCAGGGAAACCACTGGAGCCTTCTGACCGATCCTGTTGCTCTTGATGCCCTAGCCGAAGCTATTGAAACCATCATCCGCTGTCCGGTGCATACCCGGTCATAGCAGGAGAATGCCTCGATATGTCTGTATCCCGTTCTGAACACATTGCCTGTGCTTCCAGTCTAGTTGAGGTTTTGGAGGACAATGCCCGCAGCCATCCTGATCATGAGATTGCAACATTCATGACCCTTGATGGTTCCGGGGATACGTTTTCCCGGCACCATCTTTCCCTTAAGGCGCGCGCGTTGGCATCTGCCTTGCAGCAGAGGTGCAAACCGGGTGACCGGGCTCTGCTTTTGTTTCCCTCTGGTGCTGATTATGTTATTGGCCTTCTGGGGTGCCTGTATGCCGGCGTTATTGCTGTTCCGGTCAATTTACCGGGGTCGGCCCGTGTGTCCCGCGTGTTGCCGAAAGTAGTGCCCATAGCCAAGGATTGCCGGCCGGGCTTTCTTCTGACCACCGGACATATAGCACAGGATTCCGCAGAGGCTCTTGACCAACTTTGCCGTACAGTTGGATGCAAGGTGCTGGTCACTGATGCTGGTCTTCCGGACCCAGAAGTCTGGGCCTGCCCTGATGTATCGCCTGCTACGGTTGCCTTCCTGCAATATACGTCCGGTTCAACCGGAGATCCCAAGGGGGTTGTCAACACGCATGCCGGTTTGCTTGTAAACAGTGCCTTTATTGGTCGGGCCAATGGTTTGCAGCAGCATGACAGTGTAACCGTCACGTGGTTGCCCCTGTTTCATGACATGGGATTGATCATGGGGGTTCTGGCGCCGCTTCTGCATGGGGCACGCAGTGTTGTGATGCCGCCAGCCATGTTTACACGTGATCCACTGACGTGGATGGAGGCAGCAACGCATTTCTCTGCCACGGTGCTTCCGGGGCCATCTTTTGGTTTTAGAGCGTGTCTGGATGCGCTGACACCAGAACGGCTTTCTGCACTGGACTTGTCGCGGGTTGAGGTGGCCGTGCCAGCGGCAGAACCTGTTGATCCCCTGATGCTGGATGCTTTCATTGAAGCCTTTGCACCTGCTGGACTACGGCGGGAAGCGGTCAGGCCCGGATATGGCTTGGCCGAGGCAACTCTGATGGTCTCAGGATGCACAATGCATGGTGGTCCTGTTACCCGGTGGTTTGACGTTGAGGCCCTGGAGCAGAACCGTGTTGTCAGCGGGACACCGCAGGACAAGGAAAGCAGGGCCTATGTATCTTGTGGATCGGATTTTGATGGGCAGGATATACAGATTGTCGATCCTGAAACCCGAATGCCTGTTACTGAGGACAGGGTTGGCGAGATCTGGGTATCCGGACCTTCAGTTGCTGCGGGCTACTGGAACAAGTCCGACCCGGACGGTGAAGTTTTTGGTGCTGTCCTGAATGTCAAAAAAGATCATCTCTTGGCTGGAAACCGTTATCTCCGTACCGGCGACTTGGGAATACTTTATGAGGGTAGGCTTTACATTACCGGGCGCCTGAAGGATGTCATGATCTTTCGTGGGCGTTGTCACTATCCAAACGATATTGAAAAAACCGTCAGCGATTTTGACCCTCGCCTTGTCCCGGGAGGAGGGGCCGCTTTCTCCATCCAGACCGAAAGTGGGGAAGCCTTGGTTGTGGTCCAAGAAGCCCTGCGCAAAGGCGACTTGCCGGCGTTGATGGAACAGGTGCGTCAGGATATCGGGCGTCAACACGGGATACCGGTGCACGCTATAACCTTTATCCGCAAGGGAACTCTGCTGAGAACAACCTCGGGCAAGGTTCGGCGCAAGGCTGTCCGTCAGGCCTGGCTTGATGGCAACTTGGTCTCTTTACACAGCCGCCTTTTCGCTGAAAACGCCCCGGAAGGTATGGGGGGCGCATCTTTGCGTCAAATGGTGCAACAGCTGGTTGCCCGGGCTTTAGGAGGTGTTGATCCACAGGCACTGGACCCACAAGCCGGCTTCTTTGATCTGGGGCTGGATTCTGTCACTGCGCTGGATGTGATCGGACGCTTGGAAAAGACATTGGGGTTGCGTTTGCCTGATACACTTCTGTTCTCCAACCCCAACATGGATGCTCTTGTCGCGTGGCTGGAAGGAAAGCGGGATACACAACCAGATCCGGATCCGGTTCGCCCACTCTTATTACCAACAGGGAGCGCGGAGCCCATCGCGGTTATTGGTATCGGCTTGATGATGCCAACCGGAACGGATCAAGATTCTGAATCTCCCAATGAGTTTCTGGCATTTCTTCTGGATGGGGGAGATGCGGTACGTCCGGTGCCGCAGGGTCGTTATGATGTGGACTTGCCAATTCCGGGGTATGGTGCCTTTCTGGAAACCATCGATGGCTTCGATGCAGCGTTCTTCGGGATCAGCCCGCGAGAGGCCATTTCTATTGACCCCCAACATCGTCATCTGCTGGAAGTTTCTTGGCATGCCTTGGAAGATGCGGGTCTTGATCCCGGATCCTTGAGAGGCAGTGATACGGGGGTCTTTGTTGGTATCAGCGGGAGTGAATATGCGCATCTGCCGTTTCTGTCCGGGGATGCTGATCCTTTTGATGTTCATTATGCCCCCGGTATCTCAACTGCTGCGGCGGCCGGTCGGCTGTCCTATGTCCTAGGGTTTGAGGGCCCAGCCCTGAGTCTTGATACGGCTTGTTCTGCATCGATGGTTGCTGTGCACTTGGCGTGTCAGGAGTTACGGGCAGGGGAATGCTCCCTTGCTCTGGCGGCCGGGGTCAAGGTCCAGATCCTGCCTGAAATTGACCTGTCTCTGCACAAGGCTGGTATGTTGGCGCCTGATGGACGCTGCAAAACCTTTGACAAGGATGCCGATGGTTATGTCCGGGGTGAGGGATGTGCCGTTCTTGTCCTAAAGCCCCTGTCGCATGCCCTTGCTGATGGCAACCGGGTCCGGGCTGTCATTCGCCAGTCTGTCGTCCGTCAGGATGGTGCCCGCGCCGGATTGACCGTGCCGGATGGCCATGCCCAAGAGGCCATGATCCGGCAGGTTCTTCGACGTTCAGGTCTGTCGCCGGATGCCATTGATTACGTCGAGTTGCACGGAACCGGGACACGTCTGGGCGATCCAATCGAGTTCAATGCGCTGTCCCGCATTTTTGGTGCTGATGGCAACCGTTCGACTCCTCTGCTGATGGGGTCGGTCAAGACCAATATTGGGCATCTGGAGGCTGCAGCCGGCATTGCCGGGCTTGTCAAAACGATTCTGGCACTTGAGAGTGGCATCTTGCCTCCGCATGGCAATCTTCAGACCGTCAATCCAGCGATTGCGCTACAGGACATCCCCGCGCGTCTTCCTGCTCAGCCAGAACCGTGGCCGGATCGGGCGGGAGAGGCACCGCGACGTGCCCTTGTTTCGTCCTTTGGTTTTACCGGGGCGATTGCCTGTGCTGTTCTTGAAAGTGCCCCTGCCCAACATGATGGAACAACATCTGCATCGGATCCGGATCGACCAGCCTGGATGCTGGCCTTGTCTGCATCGTCGCCCCATGCCTTGGAAGTGCTGTCACACCAGTATGCAGAACGCGTGGCCAGCGCCGGGATTCCGTTGGCACCTCTTCTGAATGGAGCACACCGTTGCCGTTCACATCTGCCAATACGTCGGGCTGTTGTGGGGCGAAACCGGGATGAGTTGGTTCAGGCGTTGTCGCGTATTTCTGGCCAATTCCGCCGGTCTCTGACCGCGCCACGCATTGGTTTTGTATTCTCCGGACAATCAACCCAGTATCCGGGTATGACGCGTGGCCTGTATGCGTTTGAGCCGCGGTTCCGGTCTGCTCTGGACGAGGTTTCTGCTGTGCTGGAGCCTTGTCTGGGGTTCCCGGTAACAGAACTGCTGTTTGCAGAATCGGACACCCGCTTGGGACAGACTCAATATGATCAGCCGGCCCTGTTTGCTGTTGGATACGCTTTGGCTCGGATGTGGATTGATCTGGGTGTTCAACCTGATTTCATTATCGGGCATTCCGTCGGTGAATTCCAGGCTGCTGTGATCGCCGGTATTCTGCCTTTGCAACAGGCAGCACGTTTGGTTGTTGAGCGCGGACGTCTGATGCAGGCATTGCCGGCAGGTGGGGCCATGGCGGCCCTGCGTATGAAACCGGACGAAGCTACGGATCTCCTGCTGCAGGAAGACAGCCCGACCTTGGCAATTGCGGCAATCAATGGGCCGGAAGATATTGTCATTGGTGGAGACGACAAGGCCCTGCAGTCTTTTTTGAAACCCTTGAAAGAACGTGGCCTGTCAGTGCGGATGCTGGATGTATCCCATGCCTTCCATACTCCATTGATGGATCCCGTTCTGGATCATCTTGAACAGGCCGCCTCCGCATTGCAGGCATCAGAACCGCGCATTCCCATGTGGTCCACTGTTGACTGCTCATATGTTGATCCGGAACGAATGGGCCGTGGGGCTTACTGGCGTGATCATGCCCGTAACCCGGTTTCCTTTGTGCCCGCTGTTCAGGCTGCGATTGCGCATGGCTGTTCGGTTCTTCTGGAAATTGGCCCGGCAGCTGTTCTGACTCCCTTGATCCGCCGTACCCTTGTATCAATGGCGCTGGACGAGATGCCGGTATCCCTGTCATCCCTGCGCCGGGATACCTGTGATGCTGTTACCATTCTGGATACTCTGGCCAAGTTGTATGAGGCCGGAGTCAATCCTGACTGGTCTGTGGTTTCACGGGGGCCCGTTCTGCCGCCCGAGCATTTGCCCCTGTATCCGTTTGAGCGTCGCTCGTACTGGATGCCTGCAAGGCGTGTTTATCAGGGTGTATCCACAGAAGAGCAGCACATTGATGTGCGTGACGTGGCAACGGCCCGCACAGGTTCTGATCCGGCGTACCGTCTGCCCCCTGTCGCTGCATCCGAACAGGATCTTGTAACGGCCTTGGCCAGCATGAGGCCAGAGCAGTATGTAGCCGGTATGCTGGATCTGGTTACGCACCTGCTGTCGCGTATTCTGAGGATTGAGCCACAGCGCCTACTGCCGGGGCAGGACCTGCTATCCATTGGCCTTGATTCCATTCTGGCCATGGAGTTTGTCCGCTCCGTCAACCAACTTCTGGCCATTTCCTGTGCCCTGCGCCCTGTTTTCGAGACACCGACACCGGATGCTATCAGTCGTTATCTATGCGCATTGATGACGCAGGAGAGAAAAACGCCTCGCGAGCATGATGCTGATCTGATTCCCGATGCTTCGAACCGATACCAGCCATTCCCTCTGACCGAGCTGCAGTATGCGTACTGGGCGGGCCGTAGTCAGGCTTTTGCGATGGGCAATATTGCGTGCCATGCCTATCTGGAAACCGAAAGTATCACACTTGATCCCCAGTGTCTGGAAGATGCCTGGAATGTCTTGATTCAGCGCCATGATGCGCTGCGGCTGGTTATTGATGCCGATGGACGTCAGCATATTCTGCCTGATGTGCCCCGGTATCATGTTCCGGTTGTTGATATGTCCGGAGCCGATGTGGCATCTGTCGAGGCCCACGTACAGGCTTGGCGTGATGAAATGGAAAATCAGGTCCTCTTAACAGAGTGTTGGCCTCTGTTTGATGTTCGGGTAACCCGGATGCCCGGTGGGAAAACACGCCTGCATTTGAGCATTGACATGCTGATCATCGATGCAACATCCAGCCAGATTGTCTGGGATGAACTGGAAGCCCTGTGCCGGCATGGTGCCAATCCAGAGCATGCTGGTTTGTTGCCCCTATCACTGTCATTCCGTGACTATGTTCTGGCACGTCAGTACAGGCAGGATTTTCTTGCAGAACGCGATACAGCGCGCGCGTGGTGGACGAACCGCCTTGATGCTTTGCCTCCAGCGCCTGACCTTCCGTTGGCCGTTGATCCTGCCACAATAACCAACCCTGTCTTTGTACGTCATAGTGCACGTCTAAAAGCCGGGCTCTGGTCTGTAATCAAGGATCAGGCGGCGCTTTCGGGCATAACTCCGGCGGCCCTTCTTGTGTCTGCTTTTGCTGATGTCCTTGCGGCCTGGAGTGCCTCTTCCCGGTTTACACTGAACCTAACAATTTTTGATCGTCGCCTGTGGCACCCTGATGTTCCACGCCTTGTCGGTGATTTCACGTCGGTCGTATTACTGGGTGTAGACCGTCATGGTCGTGCTGCTTTTATCGACAATGCACGCACGGTGTTTGCGGATATGATGGAGGCCTTGGAACACAGAGCCTTTTCTGCTGTTGATGTGTTGCGGGATATGGCTCGTAGCCGTGACCAACGGAAAATGCTGATGCCGGTTGTGTTTACCAGCCAGCTGGGCACAATTCCCCCATCGCAGAGTAACAGGGCTGATTCCGTCTTGGGGGATCTGGTTCGTGCTGTAACCCAAACACCCCAAGTCTGGATTGACCAACAGGTGTCCGAGGCGGCAGACGGCTCCTTGGTAATCAACTGGGATATGGTTGAGGCCTTGTTCCCCGAAGGCATGCCCCGGGCCATGTTTGAGGCTTATTGTGCTCTTCTTGAGCGTCTGGGACAGGACAGAGCAACGTGGTCGCATCCTGTTGGGCCTCTTTTGCCACATGAACAGCGCCGGGTTCGGGCTGTGGTCAATAGCACGCATGCATCAGTACCCGAAGGATTGCTGCATGAGCCGTTCTTCCGGAAGGCACGGGAGAATCCAGACCAGACCGCCCTTGTTGGCGGAGATGATACAACTTGGTCGTATGGACAAATGGCTGCATGGTCCGCACGGATTGCCCATGCTGTTCGGGGGGCGCTTGCTCAATCTGTCCACGGTCAGCGGGTTGCTGTCTTGATGGAAAAGGGACCGGAACAGGTTGCTGCTGTTCTTGGTGTTCTGGCGGCTGGTCATACTTATGTTCCAATTGATCCCGCGTGGCCGGATCTCAGGGTTTCCGGTATTCTGGACAGCGCGGATATTACGGTGCTCCTGGTCCAGTCTTGGCGCCACGCAGAGCTTGCAGCACGGTTTGGCGAAGGTAGAAAACGCTATGTTCTTGATGTTTCCGAGGCTGCCCTGTTCCGTTACCCTGATACGGTGCCAGAGCCTGCTGCCACTCATCCCGAAGATGCGGCATATATTATCTACACATCTGGATCGACCGGCGTTCCCAAAGGTGTTGTAATCGATCACCGGGGGCCTCTTAATACCGTTATTGATGTCAATAATCGCTTTGGCGTGACGTGCAAGGACCGGATCTTCGGGCTGTCTTCCCTGTCTTTTGACCTGTCTGTGTACGATATTTTCGGCACTTTTGCATGCGGCGCAACACTGGTTCTTCCGCACGAAGATGATCGGCGTGATCCGGCGCGTTGGTCCCGCCTGTGTCGTCAACATGGCGTAACCGTATGGAATTCTGTCCCGGCATTGCTGGATATGTTGTTGACCGAAGCAGACCCTGTTGCTGTCGGGGGGCTGCAGGTGGTCATGTTGTCCGGGGACTGGGTTCCCCTGTCACTTCCCGAGCGGCTGCGCACTTTTTCGCCGCATGTGCGTCTGGTCTGCATGGGTGGGGCGACAGAGGCATCCATTTGGTCCAACTGGTTTCTGGTTGATCGGGTTGAGCCACATTGGCGCTCTGTCCCGTATGGTTACCCTTTGTCCAACCAAGGCTATCGCATTCTGGATTCCGGCCTCAATGATCGTCCGGACTGGGTGCCCGGTGATCTCTATATTACCGGGATCGGGCTGGCCAAGGAATATGCCGGCGACCCGGAAAAAACAGCCGCCAGTTTTCCCTGTCATCCTGATGACGGTATGCGCTTGTATCGCACCGGTGATATGGCCCGCTACTGGCCCGATGGGGTGATCGAGTTTCTGGGACGCAAGGACCATCAGGTCAAGATTGCCGGCCATCGTATTGAAGCAGGAGAGATTGAGGCGGCATTACTGTCTCATCCAGCTGTCCGGGATGCTGTTGTTGATGCTCTGGGCCAAGATGGTGAGATCAAGCGTCTGGTTGCATGGTTTACGATTGATCCTGCCCATATGGATGCGGCCCCATGTTTTCTGCCTGATCTTTCCCGTGATCCCGACGCCGTACGAGAAGAGCATGGGCAGGTGGTATCTGGCCTGCATGTCGTTGCAGGTTGCCCGATTCCCGGCCAGACGCCCGCCGCGTATGAAGCCCTGTGGACCCTGATGACCGAAGTCGCGCGCCAATGCGTGCGTGATACCTTGCTTGCGGCAGGATTGTTCGTCGAGCCGGCTCCATGTCTTGCGCGAGATGATGTGTTCCGCATTCTGCGTTGCGACGATCGTTTCACGTCTGTTGCCACGGGCTGGCTTGCCGTGTTGCTGGAGACCGGCGAGCTTGTTGGTCACGATGATAATCTTCTGGCGCCTTCTGGCCTGGAGAACCGTTCGTGGGATGATCTGGCCAATGAAGCCCGCCATGTTGGTTTCCCTGCTCGTATTCTGGCATCCCTCAAACAGGGATCGGGGATGAGGCTGTCTGTGCTCCGGGGCGAAGAAGATCCTTTGGCCCTGTTCTATGGTGCCGATGATGTGTTGTCTCCGGAATATCTGGCCCGCCTTGACCCCCTGTATGAGAGGGGACTGGCCGCTGTTCATGCTGTGCTGGCCGATAGAGCCGGGCAGGCTACATTAGAACAACCTCTCCGGGTTTTGGAAATCGGGGCCCGGGGTGGGCTTGCCACCCGGGAAATCCTAGAGGGCCTAGGGAATACTCTGCGCTATACGGTAACTGATACATCCCGGCTGTTCCTAGATCGTGCCCGTCAGGTCTTGGATACAGTTCATGGTCCTGCGATCGATTTTTCCTTGCTTGATCCGGATCAGGATCCGGTCTTTCAGGGGTTCCCGCTGCACGGATTTGATGTGGTCATTGCGTGCAATGCCCTGCATCGCAGTCGCAACATTCCGCAATTGCTGGGTTTCCTGTCACGCGTTCTGGTACCTGGTGGCCTTGTACTGGCGCCGGAGATAACACGGAGCAGTCCGCTGCAAGGTGTTACCGTTGCCTTGCTGGAAGAAGGGTATCGTCATCTGGAAGATCACCGTCAACAGGTGGGGCAACCCCTTCTGGATCCGCAAGGTTGGGAACGTATGTTTTCTGCAGCAGGCTGGCCGGTTGTCCGTGCTGTCCCCTTGTCAACGCATGCAGATATGAATCCCGGTGTGCATGTTCTTGCCGCATGCTCTCCGGTGTCCGCCCGTGGGTTCACGGTCAATGTGTTGCAGGACTACCTGTCGGAACGGGTACCGGTTTACATGATGCCCTCGGCCTTTCTTCTTCTTGATTCTGTTCCCCTGTCATCGAACGGCAAGGTGGATCGTCAGGCATTGCCCAAACCGGTTGGAAACGGTATGCGTCGTCGCTCCTCTTCGCTTGTGACCGCGACCGAGCAGAAATTGGCTGTCCTGTGGCGCGAGGTGCTCGGTGTTGAGGGGCTTGGGCGGGAAGACAGCTTTTTCGATCTGGGTGGAGACAGCCTGACCGCCGTTCGTCTAGTCGAGCGGGTCCGTAGCGAGCTGGACAAGGATATCCGGGTGCGGGATGTCTTTGATGCCCCAGTTCTTGCCGCGTTTGCCACCCGGATCGATGCGGCTGAATCCTGCGAGGAAGAGGCCCTGCCAGTATTGGTCCCGGCGCCGCAGGATCGTTTTCGTCCGTTTGCCTTGACGGACGTCCAGGAAGCCTATTGGGTTGGGCGCCAGATTAGCGGCATTTCAACCTGGTTGTACCTTGAGATCGACGTGGATGATGTGGATCCCGTTCAGCTCTCTGTAGCTTGGAACCGCTTGGTACATTGTCATGACATGCTGCGTGCCGTGGTCGATGATGATGGCCAACAGCGGGTTCTTGAAACGGTTCCTGATTACGCGATGTCCATAATCGATGGACGAACACTGTCCCCGTCAGCCTGCGAGCAGCACACGCTGGCCTGGCGACAGGATATGTCACATCAGGTTCGGCCCACAGAACAATGGCCTCTGTTTGATATTAGGGTAATCCAGGCAGCAGAAAGTCGAGTCCGGATCTTTTTTGGAATTGATAATATTATTTGCGATGGTCGCAGCATACAGATGCTGTTGCGTATGTGGTTGTTTCTGGCCCGCATGGATGATCCGCGTACAGCGCCCTTGTCTGTCCCTAGCCTGTCATTCCGGGACTATCTATGCGCTGTTGAAGGTATACAGGGGTCGGGCCGGTGGCGCCGTTCCCTCGCATGGTGGCTACAGCGCATGGAGCATTTGCCACCGGCGCCGGACCTTCCCTTGGCCATGGATCCGGATTGTATTGAAAAGCCGACGTTTGAACGCCGTGAGGGACGTTTGTCCCCCGAACAGTGGGCTGCCCTGCGTGCACATGCCACAGCAGCCGGGGTCACGCCCAATGCTGTTCTGCTTTCGGCTTATGGCCTTATTTTGGGGGCCTTCAGTTCCCGCCGTGATCTGACCCTGAATCTGACGTTATTCAATCGTCTTCCTTTGCACCCTGATGTTGATCATTTGATCGGTGACTTCACATCGCTGGTGCTGTTGGCCATTGATCCCGATCCACAGCAGCTTTTTGTCGATACGGTAAGGGCTGTGCAGGCACGTTTGTGGGACGATATCGGGCATATGCAGGTCTCGGCGGTTCGTGTGCTGCGTGATTTTGCACGCTACCACGGACGAGAACAGGCCCCGACATTCCCGGTGGTGTTTACAAGCGGGCTCGGCGCCAGCTCTTCTACTGGAGAGGATAATCTGCCCGGGCGCTTTGGATTTGGCATTACCCAGACGCCGCAGACATGGCTGGACCATCAGGTTCTGGAAAAAGATGGTGGGTTGTTCTTCAACTGGGACTCTGTACAGGGCCTGTTCCCCGAAGGGCTTCTGGATGAAGCCTTTGAGGCATACAGCCGTTTCCTTGTGTCCCTGGCTGATTCGGCCCCATGGCAGCGCCCGTCCCGCGGATATGTACCGGAAAACAACTTCGATCGCTTCCAACATACCCCCGTAGAGCGGGTTCCACAGTATCACGCGGTGGCATCCAAATCGGCAGACAAGGATAGAGCGGATGTGGAAAAAAAGTTATCTGCTTTGGTGCAATCTGTTGGCAATCTGGTTTCCGCTCCACCCCGTGACCGTACATTCTTTGAAATTGGTCTGGGCTCCCTGACCTTGGTGCGTTTGCATCAGGCCATTCGCCAGACCATGGGTCTGGAGTGCCGGGTTGTTGACCTGTTCCGCCACCCGACGCTTTCCGCTCTTGCTGCTCATCTACTGACCCTTCGCTCTGCCAGCCAAGGAAGCAAAGGCAGCACCCGTTCCGGGATACTTGTTGCTGCCGCACAGGGAGACGCCGGCCTGCGGCGTGCCCGTCGCCGTGACCTGAAAGCCAAAGTTCATTCTTCCATGGAGCCTGCCCAATGAGCCGTCCCGTTTCTGATTGCCCCGAAAAGACCTTGCGTGGCCGCGACTATGGCTCCTGTCAACCTGTTGCTGTGATTGGTGCTGCATGCCGTTTCCAAGATTCTCCGACCCCCGTGGCCTACTGGCGGAATCTGGCTGATGGGCGCTTGTTGTCCAGAATATTAACCAAAGAGGAACTGGACCAGGCCGGCGTTCCGGAGTCCATACGGCAGAATCCTAATTTTGTGCCGATGGCATCGATTGTGCCACGTGCCGCGCACTTTGATGCAGCTTTCTTTGGTTTCTCTCCGCAGGAAGCTGAAAGCATTGATCCGCAACAACGCTTGTTCCTGACCTTGGCCTGGGAGGCCCTGGACAGCGCCGGCTATGCCGGGCAGGCCCGGGGCATGAATATTGGTGTCTTTGGTGCGGCACGTATGGGGACCTATCGTCTGTGGACCCGTGCCGATACGGTTGGTATCGGGGCTCCGCGGACCTTGCAGGCCCTGATTGGTAACGACAAGGATTACCTAGCCTCGCGTGTTGCCTATCGACTGGGACTGACCGGGCCGGCTGTGACCGTGCAGACAGCTTGCTCCAGTTCCCTGGTTGCCGTCCACACAGCTTGCGAACAGATCCGCAATGGCGAGTGTGCCATGGCTCTGGCCGGAGGGGTGGCGCTGACCTTCCCTCAGGAAAGTGGCTACCTGTTCCACGAGGGGATGATCTTCTCGTCGGATGGTCGGTGTCGGCCTTATGACGCCAATGCCCAAGGAACAAGTATTGGCAATGGTGCCGGTGTGGTCTTGCTCAAGCTTCTGGACGATGCGGTGGCTGACGGAGATCCGGTGCTGGCCGTGATACGGGGGTCAGCCGTCAACAATGATGGCGCAGCAAAAACAGGGTATACGGCGCCATCGGTGGATGGTCAGGTTGCTGTCATCCGCGAGGCCCTTGGCATGGCCGAGGTGGATGCGGGCAGCATTACCCTGCTGGAAGGACACGGTACGGCCACACCCTTGGGTGACCCGATCGAGGTTGAGGCCCTTACGACAGCGTTCCGTGCTGATACGGACGCAAGGGGTTTTTGTGCTCTTGGTTCTGTCAAGGCCAACCTTGGTCATTGCGATACCGCAGCCGGAATAGCTTCGCTGCTGAAGGCCGTCATGGCCTTGCATTATCGACAAATTCCCCCTGTGCCTGGCTATGAGGCACCCAATCCCCATATCGATTTTTCGGCTTCGCCTTTCCATGTTCCCATCACGCTTTCTCCTTGGGAGAAGCAGGGGGATTGCCCACGGCGTGCTGGTGTCAGTTCTTTCGGGATCGGGGGGACCAACTGCCATATCGTGCTGGAGGAGGCGCCAGAACCGGTTGCCGAGCCTTCCGTGGGGCCTTGTCCGACAGGGGTGCCTGTTCTTGTGCTGTCGGCAACTGGCGCCGATGCCTTGCGGCACACAGCGGCGCGTTGGGCGGATGATTTGTCCGATCTTCAGGAAAACCGGTTGCCAGCCCTGCTGCGCACTGCGGCAGCAAGGCCTGTTCTTCCTTGGCGTCTTTCCCTGTCGGCACCAGATATCATAGGACTGGCGGAGAATCTGGATCGCATTGCCGCAGTAGATTCGGTACCCGGAATAACCCTGCTTCACCAACAGCCAGAATCAATCGCGCAGGTCATACTCCTGTTTGCGGGAGATCCTGCCCAATGTCTGTCCCATGGCCGTTCCCTCTATGAGAGCAATGCCACATTCCGCCGGGCGTTTGATCGTCTGGCAAGCCTGATCTCTGCAGGACATGCTGGGCTTAACCTGCTATCTGTAGCAGGTCAGGCTGACGCCGCCACTCTTCTAGCAACCGGTATTGCTGTGCATATTGCTTTGGCGGAAGTCTGGTTGGGGGCAGGGCTCAAGCCGGACCAGATTGTGGCATGTGGCCCATCGGCTCTGGCTGCTGCGGCTGTCGCGGGCGTCCTGTCGCACGAGGAGGCACTGTCTTTGGCCGCCTTGTGGGCCAGACAGCAGGCGACATCACTGGATAGTGCCTTGCCATCCATTCACGTGTTACCGGAGGTTATACCTTTCCAGCTGATTGTCGGTGAGGCTTTGGTCAGTGCCAACGCAGACCGTATGCAGGAGACGTTGCTTGCAAACATGCAGGTTCCCCTGCGTCTTCCTGATCTGTCCTCTGGGGCGGGAGTGCGTGCCATCGTCAGTGTTGGTATTGTGGAAAGCCGGGTAACAGACAAGAATCTATGGCTTGAGTCCTGTCTGCCGGATGTGCCGGCCAACCTGAGTGTGGGAGCAGCCCTTGGCATGGCTTTCCAGGCGGGCTTGGGCGTTCCTCCGGCAGCTATAACAGGAGAAGGGAAAGGAAAGGTCTGGTTAACGCCACGGGCCTTGCAAGAGCAGCTATTCTGGTCGCCCGAGCCTCCTCTTGCCACATTGTCAGTCCATGATGAGGATGGTACGGGGTGGTCTGCTGCTTTGTCTGCTGCGCGTGCAGAGGCCATTCGGGCCGACCTTGATGTTACCACATTGCAGCAAGATGAGCACTACGCCGAAGTGCTGCATGCTGTGTATGTAGGGCAGGCCCTGAAAGCACTGGGTTGCTTTGAAAGTCCTGATCAACAGCGTACTGTTGCCGATATTTTGCGGACAACAGCCATCAAGCCAAAGTTCCGGCAACTTGTTGCACGTTTGCTGCGTGATCTTGCTGCTATTGGCGTGCTGCGCAAGGAAGGCAAGATTTATACGGGCTTTACACCATTGTCTCCGGATCAGACCATTCCCGCTCTTGATGCCCTGCGGCAGAGAGGTGATGAACGACTTGCGGCTGTGATCAAGCGGGGTGGGACGGCTTTTGCAGATATGTTGTCCGGGCGGGTTGATCCTGTTTCGGTCATTTTCCCCGATGGGTCATCGGATGATGTGGCCGCCATGTATCGGCACAGCGCCCAATCCCGTCTGTTAAACGCAATTGTGGCCAAGGCCGTTGCAGCGCTGGCTGTCAAGCGTACTACCCCCTTGTCTATTCTGGAAATAGGAGCCGGGACAGGGGGAACAACGTGGGATGTTGTCCATGCCCTGCCAACTGACCGTGTAGAGCGCTATATCTTCACGGATCTTGGTTCTTTGTTCTTGTCACGTGCACGTACGACGTTTGCGGCTTTTCCCTTCATGGACTACCGCCCCTTTGATATGGAGAAGGACCCGCACGCCCAAGGCATTCCGGCACAGAGCCTTGATCTTGTCATTGCTGCTAATGTGCTGCACAACGCGTCGGACTTGGATGCCTTGATGAAGCGTCTGGCAGGTTGCCTGCGCCCCGGTGGTGTGGTGATTATGCGTGAAATCACACAGCACCGTAAGCTATTTGACTTTGTTTTTGGTCCCCTTGTTCCCAATCTGGATGATATCGACAGCCGGGATGGTAATGTCTTTGCATCTGTGGAACGCTGGCGAGCTGCGGCCTTGTCTGCCGGCTTTGCTGTGTTGGATGCTGTCCCTGAGGGCAGTGTGCTGGCTGATGCCCTGCACGAGCATGTTTTGTTGTGTCGTATGCCAGGACAGCCTGCCGTCCTGTCGCATACACCAGCAATCGCTGATTCCGGCGAAACCTCCCGGGCTGTATCGGCCGGTGATTTGATCGAAACACTGTGGGATACCGCAGGGCAAGTTGGTCTTCCAACCCTTGCCTTGGAAGATATTTCCTTGGATCTGCATGCCCTGCCTTGCCCGGTACAGGGGCATGTTTCCGGTAAGGAGATTATCTTGCTTTCGCGCTGTGGGACCAGCCGGGTTGGGTATGCTCGTGTTGGAACCGCTGGGACTATTCAAATACCGGAGGGTGGTCAGCCCAAGGATCTGTCCGGGCGGATGGCAGACATGATCTGCCCAGGTATTGTGGACGGTCGCATCCATATCCAACGCCTGCAACGCCGTCCCGGTTCTGTTATGCGTATTCTTGACCATGGGGGGCATGGGGTCGGCCTTGATACAGCCGGTTGCCCTGTACTCGAATGGTTTGGCCTTCACCACGACGATCGGCCCCGTACAGAAGGATATCTGTACCGTCTGTGTCCTGTTCCCATGCAAGATCTTGATCATTCAGGGGCACTGCCAGATCTTCTTTTGTGTGTAGGTTCAGCAGATGGTTTGTCAGAGCTTGACCAAGCTCCTGTCATGGTGCCATGCCCTATATCCGATGATGATCCGTTTGCGGGTCTTGTCGCGTCAGCTCTTGACCTGCGGGATCGTGTTGTCTCTGCCCGAAAGGAAAACGGAGCGGTTGCCGTAACTCTTCTGACACGTGGTGCCTTGAGCGTTACATCAACAGACGCAGTGTCCGGGGACAGCATGCAGGCAGCCTTGACAGGGTTGTTGCGGGTTATGGCGACCGAATATCCATCTGTTACCCTGACGCTTGTGGATCGTGATCCTGCGGGGGATGATATTGCCCTGCTGAATCAGGCCTTGCGCTCTTGCCGGGGTGGGCACTTTGCCCTGCGCGAGGGTCGTATTCTGGCCGAAAAGCTGGAGCCTGTTGCTGCCGCAATACAACCCCTTCAACCGGTTTCCGGGGATGTGGCGGTCCTGATTGGCGGCATTTCCGAGACGGGCTTGACCGTCGCCGAGCGGCTGGGCCAGAGGGGTTACAAGGATATTGTTCTTGTCGGGCGTAACAAGCCAGGCTCCGGTTTGGCACCGGCCCTGAGAGCACTGAGGGAAGGGGGCATAAACGTCACAACGGCAGTTGCCGATGCTGGTCATCCCGAGGTTCTGTCCAAGGCGCTGGACAGGGCTGTGCCCGAAGGTCAACAGATTGGTGTTCTCTTGCATTTGGCCGGTGTTCTGCATGATTCTCCTGTCGCAGCCCTGACATGGGATATCTTGGAGAAAGTTCTGCACCCCAAAGTTCGTGGGGCCTTGGCTCTGTGCAAGCTCTCCGGGCGGCTGATTCCCCGTCAGACTGTTTACTTCTCTTCTGCGGCAACTGTTCTGGGACCGGCAGGGCAGGCGGCCCATGCCATGGCCAATGCCATTCTGGAACGACTGGCTTCGCGCCAGACCGCGCTTGGACAGCCTACGACAGCGATATCCTGGGGATTCTGGGGAGATATCCGGAAGGAAGACCGGGAAGCTCTGGCACAGACAATGGAGCGATCCGGAATGTTGGGAATGTCTTCCGCGATGGCGCTTGACTTGTTGGAGTCTACACTTGCTTGTCCGGCCCCAGTCTATGCTGCTATGGCGGCAGACTGGAACAAGGTTGCTAACCATGCAGAAACCTCACGGGTTCCAGCCCATCTGTCCGCTCTTGTTTCGCCCCACGTAACCGCACTGGTTCCGGACGATACCAAGCCGGATGTCATAGCGTCCGAGAAAACAGATGCACTGATATGGTTGCGCCAGAGACTTTCTACCTTGCTGAATCTGCCGCTTGAGCGGTTCTCCGAGGACGAGAACCTGATCCGGCTTGGTCTGGATTCCCTTATGTTCTTGGACCTGTGCCATACAATCCAGATCGAACTGGGTATCAAGGTTACGCCCGAGGCTGTCATTGATCATCCCACGGTTGCCGGTCTGGCCGGGCATATGGAGCGTCTGCTTCAGGTGCATAAGGGTGAGACAGTGGAACAAACACCTGTTCCCGATATGGAGCAGGTGCCATGAGCCGGCCGTTGAGAACTCTCGTGTGTGGAACCCGTTTCGGTGAGACGTATTTATCGGCCTTGCTGGAGGAAGATGCCGGTTTTGTTCTATCAGGCATTCTCGCACGCGGCAGTGAACGCTCGCAGGCCTTGTCCCGTGATTTGGGTGTTCCCCTTTATACCTCCACAGATGAAGTGCCGGACACTATCGATATTGCCTGTGTTGTTCTGCGGTCCACAGCCTTTGGCGGACCGGGAACGCGGGTAGCTGAATCCTTGCTACGTCGGGGCATCCATGTTTTGCAGGAGCATCCCGTCCACCCATCGGATCTTTCTCGTCTGGATGATGCGGCAACTGCGGGCCGGGCATGCTGGCACGTCAATACGTTCTATCCGCATAGCCAAGCCGCGCGGCGTTTTATTGACTGCTTGCAGGCTTGGCGACAGGTAAGGGATCCCGATTATATTACACTAACCACAAGTCCACAGTTCTTGTGTTCAGCCCTTGATATGCTCGGGCGGGCCTTTGGTGGTCTGGGTTGTTTCCGGGTTCTTGATTGTCCGCCATGGCCTGCTGATTTCTGCCGGGATTACAAGCCTCCTCCTCCATTCAATGTCATCCGGGCTGTGATTGGGTCTGTCCCTGTGATCATGAATCTCCAGGGGTGGGTTGACCCTCGTGATCTGGATCATCACGCAATGGTGATGCACAACATTGCCGCAGGATCTAGGGAAGCCCGTGTGGAGCTGGTAAACAGCTTTGGTCCGGTCGTCTGGTCTCACTCCCTCTATGTACCGGACTATGTGCGGGATGATGCCAGTGCCTCTGTTCTTGGCAACTGGACCAACAAGAAAGATCAGCGGCATTTTTCCTGTCCTACGGCCTTGGTTCTTGGAGATCCGCAGGGAGCATCCCTGATTGATGCCATGCGGGACGTGTTTCCGGGCATTATCCTGTCAGCGCTGTCAGAGTTGCGGGACGTAATTGAACGGGCACAGCAGCAGCGCCTTCTGGCCGATGCTGCTGCACTGGGGCACGCGTGGCAGGCCTGTCTGCAGGCGATGGGACCATTGCGTGAAGTGTCGCTGGATCCACCACCTCCTCCCATCCCCGATCCCTTCCTGTATGTCGATGAGGGGCGTCGTATTCCGGAGGTCACGTTATGAGCACATCATGCCGTCTGTCCGAGAATCGTTCTGTTTATGCCCTTCTGGATCGTGCGCTCTCTGACGATCCTTTCCTGGCAGAGCAGGCTCTTTTTCTGAATTGGGGGTATGAGCCGATCCAGTCTTGCGCCACAGCCCGCGAAGCAGAATATGAAACCAACGCACGTCATATTCGCTTGGTTCACGAGCTGTTGGCTGATACCCCCCTAGATGGGCGGACTATTCTGGATGTCGGTTGTGGGCGCGGGGGGCTTTTGTCAGTACTGGCAGCACGTTGTTCGCCGCGGCGTCTTTCCGGACTTGATCTTTGCCCCGAGAATATCGCCTTCTGCCGTTCTCTTGCCGTCTTGCAGGGTATTCGCTTCCAGATCGCTGATGCCTGTTGCTTGCCTCAACCTGATGCCAGCGTTGATGTTCTGGTTAATCTCGAAAGTGCGGGGGCTTATCCGGATCTGCCTGCCTTTTTAAGGCATGTGGCTCGTGTTCTGCGGATGGATGGTGTTTTTTTATATGGTGATGTCCTTCCTGCGGGTTCCGTCCCCGCTATGGTTGCTGCCCTTGATGCCTTGGGTCTGGAGTTGATCGATGACCGGGATGTTACGGCCAATGTCCTAGCTGCCCGGCGTCAGTTGGGGGATACGGAACAGCAGCTTTTCAAGCGTGTGGATCACATGCCGGCGGTACTGTCAGATTTTCTTGATACATACAGGGCTGCTCCCGGAAGCCCCCTCTTCTGCGCAATGGAGAGAGGGCAAATTGTGTACAGGCTTATGCGATATCGCAAGATCCGCCGTGTCATGGATGGCCTGTCGCCTGAAATGCAGCGTGCCCTGAAGCAGCGTGATCATCTTTTCCATGAGCAGCTTACCGTGCAAACACCACAGATCAAGACAAGAGTGCTGGTCAGTGAGCAAGCAGGAAAAGTCAGCCGCTGGCTGCCGTGGACACGTCCCGTCGGTTCTGATGCGGCTATCCGTCTTTTTTGCTTGCCGTGGTCTGGTGGGAGTGCATCAGTATACCGGGGATGGGAACGTTTTCTCCCCGCAGGGATCGAGGTTTGTCCTGTCGAGCTGCCAGGGCGGGGGACGCGCTTTGCCGATCCTCCCATTGATGTAATGGAGACACTAATACCGGAGATGGCTGTAGCGCTGGAGTCTTTTCTAGACCGCCCTTTTGCTCTTTTCGGGCACAGTTTGGGAGCCCTTCTGGCTTTTGAGCTGTCCAGCTTTCTGAGCCGCTCCCGGGGATATGCTCCTGTCCATGTCTTTGTATCTGGGCGCCGTCCTCCGCAAAATCCTTCAGAACCTCCCTTCCGGTATGGCATGGATGATGAGAGCCTGAAACGTAATCTGGTCTCTTTGGGTGGTATGCCCATGGAAGTGCAAAGTAGTCCGGAGTTACTTGCTTTGCTTTTACCTGTGCTGCGTTCTGATTTCCGATTGACCGAGCAGTACAGCTACGATGGAAAGACAGCTCTGGATAGTCCGCTTACAGCCTATGTTGGATCCCGTGATCCCGAGGTGTCGGTATCGGTTATGCAAGATTGGAACAACGTATCAACAGATACATTCTCCCTGCGTACCTTCGATGGTGATCATTTCTATCTTCTGGAGCCGGAACCCCGTCGCCATCTGCTGACGCATCTGGGTGCAACATTGCTCCGTGGAGAACACATCATGCAGCAAACAGCTGCCGAATAACGGCATCTAAAACAAGTCATGACTGTTTTGTGACCTTGTTACCACTATAATGATATTGATAGTTAGTATCAATTCTGGTTATGATCTCGCCTATGGAATTGCTGCTTCTCCTTTAGGCGGACTGTCATAATGATAAGTGGGAACAACGTTTTGGCAGGTTATTCTGTTTCTGGGGAGGAGTCTGTTGCCGCGTCTGGGCAAACCTTGCTTGGTGGCAAACGGTGCGGGTTTATCGGTCAGATTAGTCGCTCCCTGACACTTTCCGGTTGTTCCTTGCGCCTGTATGACTTTTATTCTGAAACGGGCTTGCAGCAGAAACATTGCTTGGAGCCAGTCTTTGTTATTTGTATCACGCTCTCAGGGACCGTGCGCTTTGATACGGCAGACCAAGGCGAATATGTAGAATTTTCTGATGGATCTTGTTCCCTGATTTACGCGGATCAACCGGTTCAAGGGATGCTGTGCGTGCCATCCCACACGCAGGTGTCAGCGGTTGAGTTACGCTTTCCTCCCCGCGCAGTAGAGGCATTCTTGTCGACAACATCCGTCACCTTGGCAGGCTATTTGGAACGCTTGTCCGGCCAATGTCGATCAGGTGTACTACCGGTGCAGTTTCCTGTGCCCTCCGTTATTCGTAATTTGGCTTCTGATATGCTGAGTAAGGGTATTGAGAGTGGGTGTGATCGCTTATGGCAGGAAGCATGGTCTCTTGAAATTCTGGCGCATGTCCTGAGGCGCTTGGAAGATCAGCCCGTAACCGGCGCAACGGTTCCGACTACGGTTCTATCACTTCGTGATCGTCGCAAGGTAGCTGAAGCCCACAGACTAATGATCACGCAGCTGGATTATGAGTGGTCTATTCGTGAATTGGCAACAGCTGTTGGTCTGAATGAGAACAAGCTGAAGAAAGGATTTGGATGTCAGTTCGGATCTTCAGTTTATGCATGTTTACAAAAGCATAGGATGCAGGCAGCCGCTGATCTTCTGCGAAACTGCGCCGATAGCGTTACAGATGTTGCCCTGAGCGTTGGCTATTCAAGCCCGGCGCATTTTGCCAAGGTCTTTCGCCGTTACCATGGCGTTTCTCCACGGGAATTCAGACGCATATAACAATCATTTGCAATTATAGTCCTGATCACACCGAGTTTTGGTCGGATCGCAGCAGAGGCGGTGCGACATTGTACGTCATCTATAAACAGTTGCGTCTTTACACGTTCAGGTGATCCATGACATTTCGATCTGTTTTCTTGCCGGGCTGCGGCAGTCTTGTGGCGTTGGTTTTTGCTTCTCATGCATGGGCCCAAATATCCGGATCTCCGGCGCAGGGTGGTGCCCCAGCAGCGGCCCGTCTTGGAACGGTGACGGTTTCGGCCAAGCGTTCTGTTACCCTAGAGGATGTCAGCAGCGGCATTACCGTTCTATCGCATGAGGAACTGGAAAGCGCAGGTGTTCGTTCCGTGACAGACTTGGGCCGCGTGATCCCGGGGTTTTCTGCGGATCGACACGGAAACAGCGCCTATACTGGTCTTTCCCTGCGCGGACTGGCTCCGCTTGATTACTACACGCCTTCAGTTGTTGTGTATGTGGACGGTGTCCCCCAAGATGCGTCGTTGATGGAACAAAGCCTTTCCAATGTAGAGCGGATTGAGGTTCTGAAGGGGCCCCAGGGCACCTTGTACGGCAAGAATGCATACGCCGGCGTTATCAACATTGTGACCAAGAAACCGGGTAATACGGTGAGCGGCTATGTCAAGACCACGGTTGCCAAACTGAGGCAGGGAGGTGAAGCGCATATAGCCTCCCCCTTGATCAAGGACCATTTGTACGCATCGATAACCGCCCGTGGTTTCCATCGGTCAGCACAGTCGGACTACATTCCTGCTGGATTGGACAAGTACGATGACGGGCGTGACCAGCACATGAGTGGGCAGCTCCGCTATGCCCCCGTCGGGGGGCCGCTGGATATCGGTCTTGGCTTTGGTTATGACAAGACGATCGAGAAGAATATCTTCTTCAAGACAATGGATGATGTCAAAAAGAGGAAGGCCAATGCAAAAATGGGAGCCTTTGACCTTTCTGATGATATCCGGCGCCATGTCCACTCGGCATCCTTGGATGTCGGATATGATTTTGGCACCGTGGCCTTGAAATCGATCACGGGGTTACAGAAACGGAATCATAACCGGTTGATTGTTCGCCAAGAGAGTGAATCCCAGGATTCTCTTTCCCAAGAGTTACGACTGGCATTCAATCCTAAGCACAGCCCGGTCTCCGGCGTTGCTGGTGTTTATGCCGAACATGTTAACTTTGACCGTCGAGAATCTGCCTTCGCCGGTTTTGGTACCCAAGACACTCACAGCGATCTTGATACAAAAAGCTATGCTGTGTTTGGTGAAGGAACGTGGAAAGTCAGCGAGCGTTTGTCATTGACGGCAGGTGGGCGCTATACTCTCGACAAGGCCGATCTTTCCTTTCACCAAGCCGGTAGTAATTTGTACCGAAAAGATGATAAATGGACAGCCTTCACACCAAAAGCGGCACTGAACTGGAAATGGTCAGACGACCTTGTCCAGTTTCTTTCGGTCAGTCGCGGGTATAAGGCGGGCGGTATGAACCGCTACAAGACCGCAGATGTATCCAAGATCCCATACAGCCCCGAGAAATCTTGGAATTACGAAATGGGACTGCGCAGTGACCTTCTTGATCGCAGGGCGCACCTGTCAGGATCTCTGTTTATGACAGAAATTGACAATGCTCAGATTTACGCTGGACCCGTGGGACAACAGGCGCTCCACAATGGTGGTGAAGCCCGGGTTAAAGGGGCGGAGGTGGAGGCGCGGGCCAATCTGATGGCCGGCCTCGTCCTGTCTGCCGGAGCCTCGGTCAGCAATTCAAAGTTCACATCGGGTCCCAATACCGGCAAGAAGATGCCGTATACTCCGGAATGGTCAGCCAATACAGCGATCAGTTATTATCATGATGTGCCGTCCCTATCTGGATCTTTGGTGCCCAGGCTGGGTGTGAACTGGTATGGCAAGTCCTATATGGATGAGAACAACAAGTATGCACAGGGGTCTTATAGCTTGGTCAATGCCCGTCTGAGCTATGAGTCAGAGGCAATAACGGTATCAGCCTTTGTTGACAACTTGTTTGACAAGGCATACCGGGTTAACGAATTTAATGCAGGGGATAATGCCATCCAGGCCGGTGATGGTCGCAACATTGGTCTGGAAGCTATTATTCGCTTCTAGGTACTTTCATACTGCTTTTCCAGCCCCGCTGTTCCGGCAGCGGGGCTGTCTGCTGCCAATCTCAGGCAAAATCTGTCAGGCGGCAGATCAAGCCATGACGCAGTTCAAAGAACGAGACACCGCGTAGATCAATGCGCTGGCCTTCTTTCCAGCCATTGGGAAGATCTGCGGCAACAATTGCGGCATAGTCCACTTCAAGTGCAACGGCATCGTGCCCGACAACAGCATGGCGGACAGACTGGCTGCGGACCGAAAAAGCACGGATGCTTTGTTCGGCAAGAGTTGTGAAGGCTTCTTTTCCCGCCAAGCTCAACCCAGCTATACCCCCGTTGACGCTCTCAAATACAATATCGTCCGATAGGGTTTCCAACATAGCTGGAACGTTCTTCTGGTTATAAGCATCAATGTACCCGACAACAGCAGTCGGCAGCAAACCGGAGGACATGGTTTTCTCCACACCAAAGAGAACGGGAAATACAAAGCCATACCTTATCTGTGTGTCACCAATGACAGTATGAATCAAATGGAATTCTTGTGATATCTCTGTCGTTGCCTGCGGATTATTTTGTTTTTTTATGTGACGTCCTATCCAAAGTATCTGGATGGAAAAGTATTTTGGGTGCAGTCTGATGTGTGAGTCATTCCGGGTTTTGTTGCCGGAATATGGGGGTGATTATGGGGATGCGCCTTCTTGCTCCTGATCGGTATCGACGCATGCCGTGGCGTAACGGTCGCGGTATGACGACTGAGCTTGCCCGTGAACCGGAAGACGGAATGGGCAATTTTCTCTGGCGCATCAGTATCTCCGAGGTCAGCCGGCAGGGGCCATTCTCGTTGTTTCCTGGCTATGATCGTCTTGTTGCGGTTATTGAAGGGGAGGGGATGGATCTTCTGCTCGATGGATCACTGGTCGAGCGGCTGAGCTGTAAAACAGAACCCTATACCTTTTCTGGCGATAGATTGGCTGAGTGCCGTCTTATTGGCGGGATGATCCAAGATTTTAACCTGATTGTCGATCGCCATTATGGTCGTGCCACATTGCATCGCATCCGCAAAGGACCTAGTCTGACAGTGGGTGGGGTGGGAGCCATCGTCTTGGTTTATGCTGTTTCTGGCGAAGCTTGGATACGGTTTCGGGAACAGGATGAAGAACAACGGATTCGCCTAGAGGAAGAGCATACCTTGATCTTGGAGGGGGATCAGGTTGAGATCACGTGCCCGGCAGCAGAAGCAGAGGCCCTTGTCTCCGAGGTCAGTATCGTCGAGCGTACCAATGGTCATATCTGTTTTGGTGCAATGGAAGATAATACCTTGTCATAACGTACCTCCCCACTGCGGGGATGGTCATATCTTCCATGGCGATGTAGAAAATGGGCAGCTCTGACAACAGCTGGCATTTGTGATGACACCCGTTATTCCCATGTACCAAAAGCCCCCGGCCGGCCCGAAGGCAACATTTCGACTGGCATCAGACTATGCTCCGGCCGGTGATCAGCCTGCTGCAATTGAAGCTTTGACCAAGGGCATCTTGGCTGGGGAACGGGATCAGGTTCTGTTGGGGGTAACGGGATCAGGAAAAACCTTCACCGCTGCAAAAGTTATTGAAGCATTGGGGCGCCCTGCTCTGGTAATGGCTCCCAACAAGACACTGGCGGCCCAGCTGTATGCAGAAATGAAGGCATTCTTTCCCGACAATGCTGTCGAGTATTTTGTGTCGTATTATGATTATTATCAGCCTGAGGCTTATGTACCCCGTACCGATACGTACATCGAGAAAGATGCCTCAATCAACGAGCAGATCGATCGCATGCGTCATGCTGCAACTCGTGCAATCTTGGAACGCCGGGATGTGGTGATTGTTGCGTCTGTTTCCTGCTTGTATGGCCTTGGGTCTGTCGAAAGCTATTCGGCCATGCGGGTTGTGGTCCGCAAGGGTGATATCCTTGATCGTGATGCGCTGATCCGGTCATTGGTGTCTTTGCAATACAGGCGGAGCAATGCTGGTTTCTCACGCGGGGATTTTCGTGTGCGCGGGGATGCTGTCGAATTGTTCCCAGCTCACTACGAGGATCGAGCTTGGCGTATCGACTTGTTTGGTGACGAAGTTGACCGCATTGTTGAATTTGATCCCCTGACCGGCGAAGTACTGTTATCCCTTGCGGAAATGACCATTTATCCCAACAGCCACCACGTGACGCCGCGTCCCGCCTTGTCCCAAGCGGTCAAGGGCATCCGTGCGGAGCTGAAGGAGCGTCTGAAGAGTCTCTCGGCGGCAGGCAAGCTTCTTGAGGAACAGCGCCTGCGGGAGCGGACACTTTTTGATCTGGAGATGCTGGAGACAACAGGATTCTGCAAGGGAATCGAGAACTATTCCCGTTGGTTAACCGGGCGAAATCCGGGCGAACCTCCGCCGACACTCTTCGAATATCTTCCCGAAGATGCGGTACTCATCGTTGATGAAAGTCACGTAACAGTGCCCCAGATCGGGGGTATGTATCGTGGTGACTATAACCGAAAGTCAACGCTTGCCGATTATGGGTTCCGTCTGCCTTCTTGCGTCGACAATCGCCCACTGAAATTCGAGGAATGGGATGTCATGCGTCCCGCGACGGTTTTTGTTTCAGCAACTCCGGGAGATTGGGAGCTGGAGCGGGCAGGCGGTGTGTTTATCGAACAGGTTATTCGCCCTACCGGTTTGGTGGACCCAGTTTGTGAAGTACGGCCTGTCGAATATCAAGTTGATGATCTTCTGGCGGAGGTGCGTACCATTTCAGCCTCGGGAGGCCGAACCTTGGTGACCGTGTTAACCAAGAAGATGGCTGAGGATCTGACTGAATTCTTGCATGATCAGGGTATCCGGGTTCGCTATATGCATTCCGATATCGAGACGCTGGAGCGGATTGAAATTATCCGTGATCTGCGTTTGGGTGTCTTTGATGTGCTTGTCGGGATTAACCTGTTGCGTGAAGGTCTGGATATTCCTGAATGCGCCTTGGTTGCCATCCTTGATGCTGACAAGGAGGGCTTCTTGCGTTCCACCCGTTCCTTGATCCAGACCATTGGCCGTGCAGCCCGTAACGTTGATGGACGGGTTGTCTTGTATGCAGACCGTATGACAGACAGTCTCGTCGCGGCCTTGGATGAAACGGCGCGGCGACGCGAGAGACAGCAAGCTTGGAATGTTGAGCATGGCATTACGCCCGAGAGTGTCCGGTCTCGTATATTGGATGTCGTTGGGGATGTGAGTGGTCATGATTATGTGACCGTTGATACAGGGCCTGTTGGTAAGGCCGCCCTGACGGGTCAGTCCCTGCAAGATGTCATACGTGATTTGGACAAGAAAATGCGGGCTGCGGCGGGTAACCTCGAGTTCGAGGAAGCCGCACGCCTGCGCGATGAGATCCGCCGTCTTGAAGCCCTTGATCTGGAGGTTCCGGTTCCACCGCCGATATCTTCAACGATGGCTGGCAAGGCCAGATCATCGCGGCAACGACGTCCGTAACGTTAGAGCTCACCGTTCTCAAGGGCTCGTGCCAACAGTTCAAGGGCACGCATCCCCCGCACCGAGTTCCCTTTTTCCGTAAGGGGAGGGGACCATACGCAGGCTGTTCCACGCCCGGGAATAACGGCCAGAATGCCCCCCCCAACGCCACTCTTCCCCGGCCAGCCAACACGGAAAGAGAAGTCTCCTGTGCCATCATACAAGCCGCACGTCAACATCAGGGAGCATACCTGACGGGCTTCAACAGGACCAATAATCTGGTTCCCTTTCAGGGTTTTTCCGCCCGTTGCCAGGAATAGGCCCGCCCGTGCTAGATCCACGCAACTCATCGGTATGGAGCATTGCTTGAAATAGGCTGTTGTAACGGCCTCCACAGGGTTCTCCATTCGCCCATGTGCTTTCAGGAAGTAAGCAATGGCACGGTTTCGGTCTCCATGTACGTATTCTGAACGAAAAACCGTATCGTCAAATACCAATTTGATATCTCCGGCAAGATGGCCGAGGAAATCTATGATTGCTCTGTCGGGTAGGGCAAAGCGGCTGACAATGGCATTGGTTACGGCTAAGGCACCGGCATTGATGAAAGGATTTCGCGGCAGGCCATTCTCTTGTTCAAGCAGAACGAGTGAGTTGAAAGCTGTTCCTGAAGGTTCCCGTCCAACTCTCTCCCACAGCTCGTCACCCCATGTTTGCAGGGCCAAGACCAGAGAAAACAGTTTGGATATACTCTGGATTGAGAAAGGCGAGAAGGCATCGCCGGCTGTTGCCAGGCGTCCATCCAGCATCTGAAGTGCGATACCGAATCGATCCGGCGCAACGCAGGCCAAAGCTGGTATATAATCAGCTACCTTGCCTTCCAAGGGTTCTGCCATAATGCGATTATAAACGCGGTCAACAACGACCTGAAGCTCATCCACCGGATATGCTCCTGCCAAGGGGGCAAAGCCTCACGCGATAGCGCCTTGTCCTAGCCGACAGAATTTCCTGCTGATAGTTGAATGTGTAGCAATGACTCAAGGGCAGACTCAAGGGCCTCGGGAGAGGTAAAGTGAATGGCATGCATGCCAACCCGACGGGCCCCGTCAACATTATGCTGGTTATCATCAATAAAAACGCAATCCTCTGCCTTAAGGTCATTTCGCTGTAGCAAGACCTGATAAATTTCAGGATCCGGTTTTACCTGATGTTCCTCTCCAGATACAACAATGTCCCGGAACAGATCCATGAACGGGTAGTTCTTGCGCGTTGTTTCAAAGGTGTCTGCTGCCCAGTTGGTAATAGCATACAAGGGAACATTAGCAGCATGCAGACGTTCAAGTATGGAAACCGTGCCCGCAATGGCCCCGGTTATACTGATATCAAAATTATCATGGTACTGGCCTATGATATGAGCGTACTGCGGATGGTTCTCGCGGAAGTGTCTCTCGGCTTCTATCCACGAGCGGCCACGGTCCTGCTCCATATTCCACGATTCAAAGTCAACATCATTCAGGAACGACCGCGTTGCTTCCTTATCCCCCGAGAAAGCCGGAAGAAAGGCACGCGCAGGGTCCCAGCCGATCAGCACGCCTCCCAAATCAAAGACAACCACCGAAGGTCTTTTCTTTTTTTTAGGCTTACCTGAAGACATGCGTAGCCTCATAACCGATCATCATCCAAGATTATGACGTCATCAGTGCGGAAACAAGACCCGTTTTTCCAAGATATGTCATGGGGTAATGTGATCGTGTGATGATGCACTCCCAACTTGGGCGTTTATTCCTTCTGCGAGGCATGATTACGGCCAATGCTCGGCTCGTCCTGCGTTATCAGGCTTCCTGCCAAGATGACCGGGAACGTCCCTATTTTTATGTTCGTGAATGAAACACCGTAGACAGGATCTATGACAGATGGAACAAGAACATCTTCAGGAGTTCCTGAAAGACCAAGGCAACCTTTGTCCATAATGGCAATGTGGTCACAAAAACGGGCCGCTAGGCACAGGTCGTGCAGAACAATAGTGACCGAGCGATTCTCGCGCTTTGCCAAGTCGGCTAGCAGCTCGCACACAGCAATCTGATGCGCTGGGTCCAGGTTGGCTGTTGGTTCATCGGCCAAGATAACGGGGGTCTCTGTAGCTAAAACCCGCGCCAACATGACCTTTGCCTTTTCTCCGCCGGACAAGGTTGTTGCATCACGTTTGCCAAGACTCTCTATGCCCACGCGCTCCATCGCCCTGTCAACCGCTTTGCAATCGGCTTTGCCGGATCTCCAGCGACCAGCCCACGGCAGGCGCCCCAATTCAACGACCTGCCGCACACTGAGTGACCAATGCAGGATATGGCCCTGCGGTAAATACCCGACAAGACGTGCGCGTGCCCTGGTTTCTGGTGCCGGTAACAACATATCCTCTAGCGTAAAGACTCCACGGGCAGGAACAACCCCGGCGATGGCTTTCAGCAGTGTGCTTTTGCCAGCTCCGTTCGGACCAATCAAACCGGTTAGTGCTCCTTTTGGTGCCTCGAACCGCTCAGCCTGTATTCTGACAGTGTGCCCCGGGGTGACAAGGACGGAGCAAGCAAGAAGAGATGTCATGCCTGAGAAACACCTTGTCGATACCGTAAGACAAGCGCGATGAAGAAAGGTGTCCCGACCAAGGCTGTTACAACGCCGATCATCATTTCCTGACGCGTTGGTACAATCCGGACCAGGCAGTCAGCAAGCACCAGCAGCAAGGCCCCGCCAAGAGCCGAAGGAAGAAGAAGGTGACTCGGTTTGCGGGATACCAAAGGACGAAGGAGATGGGGTACAACAAGACCAACAAAGCCAATCGCGCCCGTTACAGCGACAGCCCCGCCGACAGATGCAGCAATGCCGATAATAACGAGGGTATGAAGCCGGGCTATTTTTACACCCAAGCTTGATGCTGTTTCCAGCCCCAGAGAGAGAGCATCAAGCGCTCGCCCGGTTGACAGGGCAATCAGGGATCCAACCAGAATAAAGGGTGTACACAGAAGGACATCATCCATAGAGCGATCTTTCAGGGATCCCATCAGCCACAGCACCATTTCACTGACAGCCCATGGATTAGGAGCCAGATTCAGGGCAACGGCCGTCAGTGCAACCGCAACACCGGAAATGGCCATGCCGCCTAGGACCAGATCCGTTCCATCCCGCCCTTTGCGGGCCAGCAAAGCCAGTACCAAGGTCGCAACAGCTGCAGCTCCCAAGGCAAACAGGGGTACCGCCCACCCAGATTCAGACGAGAGGCCATGGTAAAGGGCGACAACGGCACCCAGCCCCGCTGCTGGTGAAATACCCGTCAAGCCAGGTTCTGCCAGTGGATTGCGTAAGAGTCCCTGTAGTGTTGCCCCCGACAAGCCAAGAGCGGCCCCAACCTCCAGCCCAAGCAGAAGTCTGGGGACACGTATATCCTGAATTACCATGGTAATGCGTGGATCTCCCTTCCCAAGTACCCCCGCAAGAACATCGGCTAATGGCAACGATGTGGATCCGATACACAGACTAATAAAAGAAACGATGCCCAGAAGAACAGCCAAGATGACAGAGAGTGGGATCATTCGCACTGTCCATCCTCCACTGTCCGGGGTAGCAGTGTCAGCAGCGCAGATGAAAGATGTTCCGCTGCTTCCATGACTGTCCAGGTTGAACACGCCCACATGGCCCCGGGAACTGTAATGGCGGGAATTTTCTTCTCTCCTGACAGGTGTTGTAATTGCCGTGATGAAATATCCATTCCCCGCGAGTAATAGGGGGCATCGAAAAAGCTGGCCAGAAGAAGATCCGGGGGCTCAAGCAGAAGGTGCTCGGGATCATGACGTGGCCATCCCTCAGTTTGCGTTACATTACGCAGGCCATTGAGAGTCATGATCTCATCAATAATGGTGCCCGGACCCGCGCTGTATCCACCCGGCGTTTGGTACAGGGCACGGCGATCAGCTCCGGTCCGTCGGTAGGCAACAGCATCTAGGGAACGCTTCATTGCCTGTTTCAGCATCGTGCCGCGCTCATGCTGGCCAAGAGCTTCGGCGGCAAGGTCAATTTGATGGCCTATGCCTTCTACTGTCTCTGTCATGGGAAGGCGGACCACGCGAACGCCCGATCTTTCAAGGAGAGAGGCCATACGGTGATGGCTCCAAGCGTCTGTCATAACGACATCGGCACCAAGCTGGATGTAGGCTTCTGCTGACGGCATCGGTCGTGGGTATCCGGCACCTTTCCAAGCCATCCAAGATACATGAGGATCTGCTGCATCAGGTGATACAGCAACAATCTGATCTGAATCAGCCAACTTCAGAATAACCTGATCGGCACACAGGGTGGCTGAAGCCACACGGGGTTGATGTGCAAAAGCCCGTAAAGGAAAACAGCACAAAAAGACGCTGGCGGCCAACACAAGCATGCGGCAATTATTGGGAGGAGAAAAGATCACCGGCATGTCCTCAGTACTGAACCGTTAGACCAGCAAAGACAGAGCGCCCCGGAGTTCCGCGCCCATATTGTTCTTCATAACGACGGTTCAGCACATTCTCCATACGGCCATGTATGCGGAGGGTCTCGTTTACAATCCACGCCAGTTTGAGGTCTGCAGCCCAATATTCATCTGCGCGTTGCCCGAACTGTGAAGCCTGGTCGCGGTAACGGAGGTTTGTTTGGGCATGCAGGGCAGGCGTTATGGCCCAGCCCAGTGACCCCGTTGCCTGATGAAGGGGCATGTCGCGCAGGCGTTCCCCGGTCAGTTGGTTTTCACTGATTTGCCACGTATGTGTACCCCGTGCCGTCAAGGTGCTGGACAACTGCCATGAAAACTCGGTTTCTAGACCGTGGGTCCGTACACGTGCCGTGTTGACATAACTTTCGTCGCGCTGGCAGCCGGGACGGGTACCCTTCTTGGATGGCATGATCTGGTCTTTGATCATATTCTTGAACCAGTCCACATTCAGGATCACGCGGCCTGAATTCAGACGTTGCTGAAAGCCTGCATCCCATCCTCTCAAGCTTTCCGATGTGAGATCCGGGTTGCCGCGACATGTATCATAACGCTCGTACAGACTAGGCGTCTGCCAAGCTGTGCCATAACTACCGCGCACAGTTGTTCCAGTAAGAGCAACATGATACGCGGCTCCCAATTTCCAGTTTTCGTCACCGCCGTGATGCGTTTGGTTATCGGTGCGGCCAGAGGCTGTAAAATCCAGATTATCGAGCGGGGTTATCCCTAACGTCACAAAGGCCCCATGCTTGCGCATTGATACATCGGTATTGGGCGATGGCGAGGTATAGTTTGGTGCTGAAAGATTGATCGAATCACGGCCCACATCAGCGCCAAACTGGATGTTGACAGATGGGTTCAGTGTCCAAGTCCCAAGATAGTCCAAGCGACTTCTTTGGCCCTCGTACGTATCAGGCAGAGGAAAGTCACGGACGATCGCGCGTTCCGTTTTGCTGTCTGAAATGGCAATAACCTGCGTCAGGCCAAGGGATGGGGTCTTGTGTGTACCGGCTAGTCTGGCTTGGTGGCTGGTGATATCAACGCTGTCAAACACATCCTGCATATTCCAGTCATAAAAACGATCCTCACGGGTATAGCGGACGAAGCTGTCAACCCGTGCTTCCTCTGTTGCCTGAATACCCAAGCGGGCTGCTCCTCCCCACTGACGGTATCCATCACGTTCTGTGCCACCCCTACGCTTATTATAGTCGGAGTAACCGCCCCTGTTCTCACCATGCAAGGACACACGGTAGTCTATGGGGCCGGACAGACCGGATATCATGGATTGTCCTCTACGGGTCTTATAGCTACCCAACTCCACGGCAGATTTTCCACTGAAAGGGGTATTCGCGCGCTTTGTTGTGATATTGATGACACCTCCGCCGGTATCAGCACCAAAACGTCCGGCCTGTGGGCCTCGCAGAACATCTACACTTTCAATATCGTCCATGTTCATACCAGAAACATAGAACTGGGATTGGGCTCTTGAGGTGTCGCTGACCTCTATCCCGTCAATAAAGACCCGTACGTTGCGGGCGCCTGCGCCACGTAGCCTTAACTGTGCTTGGTCACCATACCCATTGGTATGACTGAGCGATAAGCCCGGTATGTGCTGGAAGACTTCATCCAGACGAGTGATCTGGTTACGCTGAATATCTTCGGCCGTTACTGTAGACTGACTTATGGTTGTCTGTTCTTGGGAAACGCCTGCCATCGCCGGAATTGTTTCACTGACCATCAGTCGGGGAAGGGTGGATGATGCCGCTTCCAAGGTTGCCGGGAACAGGCATGAGATACTGAAAACAAGGAGACGTGCTTTCAAAATGTTGTCCTCGATGTGGCGGGTACACCGTTCCCGGAGCCAGCCCGACAGAAAAACAGGCGTCACCAGAGAACGCCCCCGGCGACACTTTTCCTGGTGCTGCGCCACAACAACGAGAAGCTGCCACCGATACTACCCCGGTATCGGATGACGTGACGCTGTCTGTGGCAGGTCTCCTGGCTTGCGGGTCAACATCCTGTGCCACCTTCCCGTCAGGCAAGACGTTGCCTTGGCAGTGGTGTATCGGCAAGGACTCTCCGCCTACAGTTGCGGGGACAGCCACATCAGGGAAACCCCCATAGAGAGGTTTTCCATTTGTTGTTCCCTTTTCATCCGGATGAATATTTAATCCAGAACCACAGACGCAATGAAATCGCTAAACAAATGACACGTTCCTGTCAAGGGATGACGTTGAGCATCATCGGACGATTATGCCATCAAACTCTGAATTACTGTGTATGAGGCTCTCTTTTTATGGGACATATAAGAGCCTGTCTGTATCAGGGAGGAGCAGATTGCTACGCTATGTTTGGATTGTTATCGGCATCCTGATGATAGGGATTGGTGCTGTTGGTATCTTGCTTCCGGGGGTGCCAACAACCGTTTTTGTCTTGGTTGCCGTCTGGGCTTTTACGAAGGGTAATCCGAAATGGGCTGCACGTTTGGAAACCCACCCTGTTTTCGGTCCCTTGATTGAAGATTGGCGCCAGCACCGTGCCATTCCAGCATCAGCCAAGATCATGGCGGTTTCAATGATGGCAACCTCTCTCCTTGCTCTCTTTTTATGGTCTCCCCTGCCATTTTACGGCATCGTCTTTATTGGTGTCGCCATGGGGCTTGTGGCTGCTTGGATTCTGTGCTGCCCTACGGCCCGCCCTTCAGATCGCTCCGCAGCGTCCGATCATCGGTCATGATGCCGGACACTGCGGAGGAATACACTTAGGCCAATTCATTCCCCATCGAGAACAAGGCCGCCGTGCTGATTGCCGGGGATGGGGATGCACCTTGGTAAATACCTGTTTCAAGGTAATGAGTTACCGGATCAAGGCCGGCTTCCACAAGTTGTGGATTCTGTTCTACGTACCACGCAACATCAAATAATGGGTTGGGGTCACGACCTTCCATCCATCCCTGTGCTTGAAAATGAGCCCATGGATCAATACCAGAAGCAGAAACATCCGGATTCTGTTGCAGATAGAAATCAGCATCAAAACCAATGTTCATACTGGCCATGACCGTTGGATCACTTGTGATTTCAAGGCTGGTGTCGACGAAAACAAGGCGTTCAATATCAAAAGCGACAATTTTCCCTTCAGGTGTATCAATCCGAATACCAAGACCGAAGTTTGTCACCTGAACATCTGACAGCGGGACGGCAATGGCTATAGAGTCAAAGCCTTGCCCACCGACGACAAGATCAAAACCATGCGATGCATGAAAGACATCATCTCCATCGCTTCCGTAGATCGCGTCACTGCCGGATGTGCCAGCGATGATGTCAGAGCCATCTGTACCACGAATAACTCTGGCATCTGATTTATTGACAAAAATAACACGGTCTGGCTGGCCGGCGTCTTTGTAGGTGCTGTAATTATTTCCTTCCATCCAGTTCTTTATGGAGCGGAAATTGGTACCAATATCCGCCGCAGCCATACGCGTAGATACAACTCCGACAACATGCGGATCATCATCACTTCCGCGCCACAAAGGTCCCCCGCTGTTGCCTGGATACACCGCGTGTTCATTGATATTGATGAAGCTGGTCGCGAAATTGTAGCTTGCTTTTGCGACATTATCGATCATTTCCCCGTGGTATACGTCTGGGAACCCCGTGACATGCGTCAGGCCTTGGTAGAAAGTGTGGTCCATCTTCATGGTATCGCCAACGGAGGATACTTTCTGTTCGAATCCAAGAATGGCAACATCACGCCGCATTTCTTCGTAGCCCATACGGCCATCGCCGTCATCATCCACTCTGTTGCTTTGTACGGATGATGCCTTGAAGAACCCTAGTGGTGCTCGGCCGGTGTCATATCCCGGTGCAACGCGAACCTCCGTTGCGTAGCCTAGTTCCCCTCTGTATACGCAGTGAGCTGCCGTAAGAACATCGTTGTCACCGACAATCACGCCACTTCCTGTAGCGGCTACACCTCCTGGCCATTTGGAATATACAAAGACGACCGATTTCCATGGGGCATCTGTTGTGTTGTAGACCCTAGACATTTCCACCTCCCCCGATTTGTTCTCCCCAAGCATCTAGTCTTGTAGGTATACGTACAAGATATGTTCCGTTGGTGAGGCGATAAAATATTCGTGCAGGAGTGATTTTTTATTGTTGCATCAGTCCCAATGCATTTATTGCCGCAATATATATCAATATTTTATAACTATAAACACTTGATAACCATATTTTTATTGTATGTTTACGTTCATTAAGTGCGGATGTATCTGTTTGGCGAACAAATCTATTTTTTGGGTATAAATATTAGAAAATATATTTATCTATGGTTGTTTCTTTTGTTCTTGGGTAGTTTCATGCTATGGGCCTATTATTCTAATCTACTTTACAGCGCAGACCCGTCTTGCGTAGCCTTTGGCAAGCGGCTTCTGCCTTGTCTTTGTCGGAAAACCCACCAAGGCGGGCCCGGAACCAGTGACGCTGACGTTTCCCCTTTCTCAGTTTTCCTGTTTCCTTTGGCCACAACTTGACCGTTTCTGCATCTACAAGGCGTTCGCGGGTCAGGCGGCGCCACAGAGCATCCAAGGCCGGTTTCTCGTATAGGCCTGCGAGGACAATCAGATATCCCTCCGGTTTCTCATCTGTGTCCAGCATGATCCCCGCAGGAATGGCGGGTCTTTTTCGTGCCAGCGCGGGTAGGGTTTCTTCGACTGTCAGGCCACCTCCCAAGGCGGAGAACAAGTCAATAACATACCGCGCTTGGTCAAGGCGGGCCTTGTGGATCTCATCCTGATCCCGCCGAAAGGTTCTTTCTGTATCGAGAAGAGTCATATAGTCGCTGGCACCAACAGTATATGACTGCTGGCTGAATTCCCAAGCAGTTCGTGAGGCATTCAGAGCTGCTTCTTGCGCCTTGTATCGCAGGGCACTGAAATAAATTCCCGAAAGGGCATCTTCAACGTCCCGCACACCATCAATAAGAGCTTGGCCATAATTCTCGATTAATTCTTCATGGCGTGCCTTTGCCAGATCGATCTGGCTGCTACGCTTGCCATAGTCAAACAAGGTTGCCGTCAGATTGGCCGCCGCATTCCACATCAGGGTGTGTGGCCTGAACAGCGTGTCCATCGTCTTGCTTCCTGTGTTGCCGCCAGCTGAAAGGTCAAGGGAAGGCAAGAGCCGTGCGCGGGCTGCATCGATATCGGCTTCCGCAGCAAGGAGTTCGGCCTCGGCTGCTTTTATGTCGGGGCGCAACAACAAAAGTTTTGGTGGTATGGCGGGAATATCTGCCGGGATAACCACATCACTCAGGCTGCTGGCAGAAAGGGGCAATTTGTCCGGTGTTGTACCGATCAGACGTGCCAAGCGATGAACAAGCTCTGCCCTTGCTAGCTCAAGAGATGGGATGGTGGCCCGCACGCTGCTGACAGCTGCTCGTTGTTGTTGGACTTCTATACCGGATGCATCCCCTTCCTGCTGACGCTTCAGAACAGAGGCAAGCAGTCTGTCTAGCGCTCGTTCAGTGTCAACAGTAACGCGAACCCGGTCGCTCATGGAAAGATATTCCATCCATGTACGAACAACCGATGCAACAACAGTTCGTTTGGTATTCTCAAGGTTGAAGGCTGCTTGCCATATCCGTCGACCAGCTGCTTCGGCAGCGCTGTTGCGTTCACCCCATAGATCAATCCGCCAATCAACGCGGGCCCCAATGCGGAAACTTCGTTCTGAGCGAGGGTTTCCGCCTTTTGGAACCGATCCAAGGCCATCAAGGGGGCTTTCAACATTGGCCTGCAAAGGCGCTGTCAACACGGGCAATTCGTCAGCATAGATTGCTGCGGCGCGTGCTCTTTCCTGTTCCAGCTTGTAGAGCGCAATGCGAATATCGTGGTTTTGCTCTAGGGCATGATCAACCAGCTGGTTTAGTTCTTCAGAATCAAAAAGAAGCCACCACTCAGGAAGAGCTTCGTCCACAGGTACAGGAGCTGAGGCTTGGCGTGCTGTATCACTGATAAAGGTAGTGGGCAGGGGAATGTCCGGGGTTTCACGGTCACCGCCCGGAAGGGCGCACCCGGACACAAGCAGAGGAAATACAAGACAGCAGACAGTCCGTGCATTCCCTGTATATCCAAGCCACATTATTCTTGGTTCCCGATATCATTTCTGTATGTCAGCCGCGGTCATTATCTGGAAAAACATTTTTTCTGCAAGTGAAGGCGTGCCTCGGATCTAAACATAATGCGATGATATCAGCATTGCAGGGGGGTACAGTATTTTATTATCGTGATGCTGTTACAATAATCTCAACAAGATATTCAGGCGTTGCCAGACGTGATTCCCCGGTTGCGCGCGCGGGGGCATATCCTTCTGGTACCCAAGCATCCCAGATTTGGTTCATTGCTTCAAAGTCAGTTATATCCGCGAGCCAGATCTGGGCAAACAGGATCTTGTTTTTGTTGCTACCCGCCAGTGCAAGCAGCCGGTCAACCTCCGCCAAGGCCTGGGCTGTTTGTTCAGAAACGGTATAGCCCGGTTCACCGACCTGTCCTGACAAATATATTGCATCTCTATGGATAACGGCCTGACTCATGCGTTGGTCTGTTTCAATGCGGACAAGGGACATGTGGTATGATCCTCTGCAGGGTCTGGTCTGTTATTCATATATGAATCCCGCAGGTGTAATACGTTCACTATGCGTTGGTCTATAGTGAACCGGATGTGAGGGGTGATTGATGTATCCTTATTCAGACAGGATACCCCGGCACACGATGTGATGCCGGGGTACGTAACTTTAGGCAGAGTGCCTAGATTGCTTTGATATAAGGTTTCGCAAGCCCATGAATGGGCAGCGATGGCACAGAGAAATATTCGTTTCTGTCGTAGCGTCGTTTAATCGTATCCTGGAAGGCAGGCAGCGCAATCAGGGCAGCTTCTGTCCCTGCTGCCAGCAGCTTTCCTTTGGCGCATGCAAGGGCATAAACAGAAACGCTGTGGAATGCAGCATCAAATGTTGGAACAAATGTCCAAGTTCTTCCATCTTCTGATGCAGCCAGCTTATTTGGCCCATAACCAGCAACAAGAAAAAGATTTTTGTTTTCAGCAATAGGCGCACACAGGGTAGAAAAAGCTCGCTTCAAACCCGTATTATACCCTGACCAAGTGCGTCCGTCAGTCGATATTGCAACCATGCCATTATCGCTGGCGGCAAGAAAAATGCCCTTCTTGTCGCCTGTTTGCCCCCATGTGACGGAGCGGACTTGGAAATCGGCATCAAGTCCGGCGTCTGTGTTCGAGAAGGCGGTCCATGTGATCCCATCATGAGACATGGCAAAGCGGCCGCCCCAGTCTCCGGCAACAAACAGTCCTTCCCCCGTGTCTGTATAGCCCCAGGTTAATGGATTACCTGTGCTTGAGTCTGACCCAATGTGGCATCTTGTAGGCGCAGTCCAGTGGAGCGCATCCTGCGATGTTGATGCGTTCCCGAATGAGTCCAGAACAACCAAGATATGACGGTCGGGATCAAAAGCGATGCCCTGTATGACACCCATCAGGCCTGTGCCCCGCCGCGTCCACAACACACCATCCGGTGATGTTGCCAGAGTACCATCACGTCCACCTGCAACAAATGTTGAGCGCCCGTCCGGCAGTGAGATCCAGAGTAGATCATACACCCAACTTTCCCCGAAGATATCTCTGGCGGCAGGTTGCTCTGTCCAGAATATCCCGTCGAGTGATGTTGCGATAATTCCTTGGTATGCGCCCCGATGATAGCGCATGCCCGTTGCAGCCAGAACGTTTTCCCCTTCTGCTATCGTGTATATTGTCCCTTCGTGAAAGATATCGGCTGCATTGCTTTGCTGCCACAGTGTTGGCAGGAGCTGCCCTGCTTGCCTAGATGTATTCAGCTCTAGGGAGGTAATATAGTCTGCCAGAGACGTCCATTCCTGCCGTTTGTAAATGCCTCCGTCTGCTGGTAGCCAGTCTGGTGTCACAGGTTTCAGCGACCAGCGTATATCGCCGACATTCCACGGGTTATTTTGTCCTGTGGTTCCATTTATATTTTTATTTTGATAATAAAGATCTACAGATTTTCTCATTTTTTCTCTCTTGTTCGTTCCCAATGAATATTTTTATTGTTCCATGTGCCATCTTATTATCGCAATGCCACCCGAATGTGGGTGCTCAAGCGACATGCCGGTTCTAGGTAGTATTTCATAAATTCGCTCTCAGGGTCATGGTGGAGCCAAGAGGAATGTACTCTAGTCAACGATGTAATCGGGAGTTCTGATGCGACAAAGCGGTTATATTTCTGCCTTGGAGGAGATCGTTTATTTTGCGAATTCTCTTCCATGTCCATCCGCATGTTTACATGCCGATAAATTTTAACGCATACAATAATATTTTTTAATTTATGAATTACAATTTATATTGGTTGGTGGCTTTGGTGTTGTAGCCACCAACCGTTTCATGCAATGGGGGATGAAACTATTTGTCTTCTAGAATGGTAGAAATAATCCCAAAGCCACGGGTTCTGTCGAAGTAGGTATTGCCAACGCGCACCAGCATTGTGGAGCAAAAATCATCAGCAAGGTCAGAAAAGTAACTCATAATAGAGTTTGTATCACGCGGTGCGCGATGATGGCCGATGCGGGATGGGCAGCTTCCTCGGCGATTCAGCGTCCACCGGCTGGAGAGCGCAACAGCAAGCACCGCGCGCCAGTCCATTCCATGGTCGCTCATGCTGGAGGCAATATAAAGACGTGATCCGTAAGGGCTATTTCTGCTGTGAGAAAGCTCCAGGCGTGGTGAACTTTCACGGCTGCTGCTGTCCAAGGACATTTGTGACCCGAAGTCACTGAGTGGGCGCCAGCTGTTTGTGATCAATGCCTCGTCTTGTGTCATGGTCCATGTGCGGCCACTGTCAAAGCCGGCGTCATGGATGCTCTGCGACAGATTGTGGAATCGCATGCCTTCAAAATAGGTTACGATAATCCGTAGAAGTGCACGAGCAACGTCAGAGGTGCTGTCTTCATCGTCATTGGCAGCGTTATGTTCTGCAAGTGTTGCAATGGCCGAGCGTACCGTTCGTATGGAAGAGCGGAAATTGCCGCCATAGCGCCGCATATTGGCTTTCTGCTCCAGATTTGGATAGTCGTAGGACATATTCAAGTTTCTGGCTATGGTGTCCGGAATGGTCAGGTCAAGAGGAATTGCTGAGGTATCGGCAGTCGCATAACGGTACGGTGGCGGTTCATACATTCTGTGGAATACACGATGACCTGGGCGACCGTTGATGAATCCCAAGACGTACAGGTCATTATTGCGCACAACCAAGTCAACTTGCTGCAAAACGCTTCTGTTATCTTCATTCAGGGCTGCCATGGTTACAATTGAATACCCTCTGTCCCGCCGGGTGATGCGTAGGGCCTCCTCACCGGCGCTACTTTGATTCATTGCTTCTTGGGCCAAGGGACTAGGTATTGTTTCCTGCGGTTCCTCTGGAACGGGTGCGATTTCAGTAAGGCGGTCCCTCAGGTGATGTACTTCTTGAAGGTAGGAATGATCGTGAACGGATCCAGCCTCTGCTTGTGCTTCTGCATTGGGGTGCGCAACATAGGTGGTATGATGTATAATGGCGTTCGCTGTATGCGTGAATCCTATCATACTACTGAGAGCGATGCTTATTGGTATAAATATATTTATTATTTTTGATTTATTATTCATTTCTATTGATCCGAATGCAATGTCAGGCTCTTTATCATGTGATTATCACAGTCGCTATGATAGTCTGTTGCACCGCTTATTTTTGAACCTGTGGCCATTGCTAAGAGTAGTATTTTATATTCGGCTCTTCCGCCATCTGTATTAGCGGCATCAATCAATGTATATTCTTTATCTTTATTGAAAAGTTTGAAGTTTATAGGGCCAGCTCCATGAGCCTTAACGCTTTCTACACTTTGATTATAAAAGCAGGCGTGTGATGTTCCGGTTATTGACAGAACTAAAGCCAATGATGTAAGAAATTTTTTCATTATAAAGCCTAATCAATTAAGAATTATATAGAACAATGCTTTTTACAAGAGCATCACTGCATTGGACATCGTCACTATGACCAGTTGCTCGTGTACCGCTGGCCATTGAAAGCATAAGCATTTGATGCATAGACTTTCCACTTGTGGTATTTGTTCCATCAATGAGCTTATAGCGCGTCTCGTTTCCCTCGACTTTGAAGATAACTTCGTTATTCCCATGAACCTTAACAAATTCTATTGGTTTCAATTCAAAGCATGTTCCATATGTTGCGGCATTGGCGCTAGATGCATACAGGGATGACATTGCTGCGATGGAAATGACAGATGCAAATTTAATAATTCTATGACTCATTTTTATATCCAATTTCATTAATTTATAATGTGAAGAGCTGATCCAATTACTTTTTCATAGTATGAATTTCCAATTCGGATCAATGTATTATTTGCCGCATTATTTTCAGTTGGATCCTCGCAAGGGTCTGTATGCAGAGATAAGTCGCGAGGATGGCGCCTGACGGCCGGAGGGCAACTGTTGTGCCTAGCCCGATACCATTGAGTTGCCAAGACAACAGCCGTTGTTCTGTACCATGATTCATGCTGCAAATTGTTGAGGCTGGCAGAGAACCGATACATTCCGCCCTGAGCACGCAAGGCAAGAGTTTGTGTGTTTGTGTCGTTCAATGCGTTAATAGAACCAAACTCTGTCAATTCGCGCCATGCATTGGTGATCCGGGCCTCCCGTGGCGTTACGATCCATTCTTGCCCATTATCGAAACCCGCTTGCTCTATTGCTTGTGAAATGCTGCGAAAGCGTGCTCCTTCAAAATAGGCTACAATGATGCGGAGTATGGCTCCGGCTAGTCTTTTCTGGGCCCTCTCTGCTGTAGAGCCTGAATAATCGGCAAGAGTCATGACTGCAGCACGCAGGGACTGAAGAGAGATATCAAGATTCCCTGAGTAACGTCCTATCCCGGCTGTATACTCCAAGTTTGGGTAGTCATAGTTAAGATCAAGATCTGTTGTTCGATGTGTTGCCCAACGTATGTCTGAGGGATTGCCAAGTGTCGACGGCAGAGCAGGAACATGTGGTTCCCGTCTTCCCGGGGGTGTGCGCAGGCGATAGAAGGTTCTTTGTGTTGAAGGGCCGTTTATGAACCCCATCACATAAAGGTCGCGGTCTCTTACAATCAGGTCAACACTTTGCTGTGCACTTCTGTTATCATTGGACAGGTTCATAAGTGTAATGACAGAATGATTACGGTTTGCTCTTGTGATACGCAGGCTCTCTGGCACGGTATGCACTATCCGTTCCAATGCATGGGATATATGGTTGTTCGTTGTTGACGTGGCCACTGTAGGGCTTGCCTGTACAACATATTCATGAACTGGCAGTGTATCGGTCAGTGCTTCCCGAAGACGCTCTATCTCGTTTGCATAGGTATGTTCTCCAGGATTTGAGATGGCATTTGGGTGTACAAGATAAACATTGTGCGATACTGCTCCCGCAGAATTACACAGGATCAGGCAGGAAAGGGAAATGGTCACATAAGTTATGGCCACTCTCCATGCTGCGAGAATGCGTTCTGTTCCCATGTATGTCATTTTGTATGAAGAACAATGCCTGTTACCATTTCTTGCGAGCCGTCTGAGCCGCGTCGGTAGGCCGTTGCATTGTCTCCTGTGATTAGAGAAGAAAGAATAATATTGCGAACCCCTTTTTCGTCACTTTTATTTATGCCAATTTGATTGGCTAGAGAATTTATACTTTGATTTTAATACTTAGTTTATCATTAATGAATTTAATGCATTTTATTTTTTTGATAGAACGCTTTTTAAGTTATTGGATTTGTTTATTGCACAATTACGCCTTGAAGAAAGATGTATTATATAAATATATTAATAACTCATGGATGATTATTTTTTATCCTTATATTAAAAATAATTTCATACTTCAATTTCTTATTAAATTATAATATACATTATAAAAGTTTTTATTTAAATCAATAATTTAGAGCGTTTATTTATTTCCTTGGCCCACCTTGAGCCAAGGAAAGCAGATGTGATGAAATATCATCTCGCATTGATCGTACCTGATTGCGTGGGATGATGCGTCAATGCGAGATATGCTTAATTCATGGGATCAAGAATCATGCATATTAATAGTCGATACAAAATTACTAGAGCAACTTGAAGTGCCGTATCCGGCTGAAATAGTGTTTCCTGTAATGAGAGATGCAAGCAGTATCTTATAGGCTGCCTGCGTATCTGCGTTGTTTATATAGTTATAGTATTTGAACCAATGATCCCGCACTCTGAAGTGTACGTAATCATCAGTTCCTACCATCACTTCTTTAACAACTTCATCTTTTATGCATGAGCCATTATTATATTCATAACTATTCTTAGACGCAATATCAGCATGCGCTGAGCTTATTGAAAGAATGGATATTCCAGCAAATAATGCAAATATTGATTTCATATTTTTGATACACATGCGATTTAAGTACCTGCAAATATCTAATTCTAATTGTGCGACAAATATACAATTTGCTGGCTTTTTGTCAAATAGTTTATAGTTAATAGATATTATAATGATGTAAATATCCATTAATGGAGATGATTAAGCATTAAAATGAGGTATGAAATTTATTTTTTATATTCATATATATTATGTGTAACGTGGCGCCCTTTTTTCCATAAATGCACGCATTCCTTCAATACTCTCTGGGTGATGCAAGGCTTCGCCAAAGTTCTGGGCCTCCAGATCTAGCTGGGTATCCAACATGTTGTTGGCTGCAGCCTGTAGAAGCTTTTTCCCTCTCTCCATCGCGCATCTAGGACCAAGTGCAATGAGCATGGCAAAGGTTCGTGCAGCTTCTGTTACTTCGCCGTCAGGAACCATCTGCCGGATCAGGCCGTAGCGATCAAGTTCGCGTGCCCATATCGGTTCTCCCAGAATGACCAGCCTAGAAGCCAGTGCGTGAGGTAACGACCGTGTCAGGAACCATGATCCGCCGCCGTCTGGGGTCAGTCCAACTTGGACATATGCCATGGTGAACCGAGCTGTTTCTGAAGCAATGATAAAGTCACATGCCAATGCCATGCTGAAACCAGCTCCTGCGGCATCGCCCTCAATGGCAGCAATAACGGGCACAGGAGCGGATCGAATGGCCTTGATAAAGCCATGGAAGCTTTCAAACGCTGCCTGTGTTCTTTCCTGTGGCTGCTGACGCAATGTGGTCAGCATGCTTAAGTTACCACCTGAACAGAACGTACCTCCCGCACCTGTCAGGATAACGGATCGTATAGAGGTGTCATGCTTGATCTCTTCCAAGGCTTCGCGGCCTTTCTGGAACAGAACCTCCCCGACGGCATTTCGCGTTGCAGGGTCGTGCATGGTAATGACAAGAGCAGAATGCTCGCGCCGGATATCAACGGGAACATCAAGATTAGGTATCTTTGTGGATGGTGTTGTCATATTTAATGCCTCCCCTTTCCCCTGCTAAAGGGGGTGTGATAATAAACGTATTAATGGAATAGAGAAGTCGGTATTTTATGCAATGTATAATAATATCATTTCTGTAGACGATACGGGTGATTCGCAATGAGCGCATCATAGGTATCTATTACTGCCGTTTACATGTTTCCTGCTTCCACTCAGCCTTAATGCACTTTAGGTTGCTGTTCTCCATCAGTGAGACCTGATTTGCAAAGATATCCAGTGTTGTGCCCTTGTCTATCAATTGCTAAGGTCTATCAACTTATAGGATATTCTAAGGGCCTTATATACATGGGAAAAACACTTGTTATTACAGGCGCAACATCTGGCATTGGCCTAACCGCTGCCAAACGTTTTGTTCAGGACGGATGGAAGGTTGTGCTGATCGGGCGCCGTGCGGAGCGTCTAGAAGAAGCGCAATATCAACTTGGTGGTCATGAGTGGGTTTGGCCTTTGTGTGTTGATATCCGGGATTCTGTAGCCATTGAAAAAGCACTGGCAGCTTTACCTGCTCGTTTTTCTGACATTACAGCCTTGGTGAATAATGCGGGGCTGGCACTGGGCATGGAGCCCGCACAGGCCTGTCGTCCTGAAGAATGGCAAACCATGATCGATACCAATATAACAGGTCTTGTTCATGTTACGCATAGCCTTTTGCCTCGACTTGTTGCGGCGGGCAGCCGTGCTATCATTGTCAATATGGGATCTATTGCCGGTACATACCCATATCCAGGCGGGAATGTATATGGTGCAACCAAGGCTTTTGTGCACCAGTTCAGCCTTAATTTACGCACGGACCTGCACGGTACCGGTGTGCGCGTCGCATGTATTGAGCCGGGAATGGTTGAGACCGACTTTTCAAGAGTTCGCTTCCGCGATGACCTCGAACAAGCACGTTCCGTCTATGAAGGAGCCTCTGCCCTTCAGCCAGAGGACATAGCCGAGACCATTCATTGGATTGTCAGCCAGCCCGCGCATGTCAATATCAACCGTATTGAAATCATGCCGACGACCCAGTCCTCTGCGCCTTTGCGGGTTTATCGGGCATAGAAGGGGGGAAACCAGCCTGCAAAGAACACGCTGGTTTCCCCGGTTATCAACGGATCTGAAGCCAAGTTGTCTTCATTTCCGTATATTTGTCAAATGCATGCAAAGATTTGTCACGGCCGATACCAGACTGACGATACCCCCCGAAGGGTACAGTGATATCGTCGGCATCATAGCAGTTTGCGTAAACAACCCCCGCTCTCAAAGAGCGGGAAACGGTGTGTATGGTGTTAACATTGTCACTCCACACGGCTGCAGCAAGACCATAGGGGCTGTCATTGGCAATTCTTACAGCTTCCTCGACACTGTCGATGGTTATGATGGATAGGACAGGGCCAAAGATCTCTTCGCGAGCGATGCGCATGGAGTTATTTACGTTATCAAAAATTGTGGGCTCAATATAACAGCCGCCGTCAACAGGGTTGGCACGTCCTCCTCCTTTGATTACTAGACCACCTTCACGACGTCCCGCATCAATGTATCCCATGACTCGCTCAGTGTGGGTTTCATCAACCATGGCGCCAAGACGGCAGGCCGGATCGAGAGGATCCATTGGCTGCATGGTGTCGGCATGTGCCAGAATCATACCTACAACTTGGTCCTTGATGCGTCGGTCGATAACAAGACGGGAGCCTGCCGTGCACATTTCCCCCTGATTGAAGAAAATGGCTTCTGCTGCAGCTCGGGCGGCTTCATCCAGTACAGAACAGTCGCTCAGAATGATATGGGCCGATTTGCCACCACACTCCAGCCCGACTTTCTTCATGTTGGAGCGACCCGAATATTCTAGGAAATGTTTGCCAACTTCTGTGGAGCCAGTGAAGAAAACCCCGTCAACGTCCATGTGAAGACCTAAAGCCTTGCCGGCAACGGTTCCATAACCGGGTACCACATTGAACACCCCCGCAGGAATGCCGGCTTCTGCTGCCAGAACAGCAAGCCGAATGGCGGTAAGGCTGGACTGTTCTGCCGGCTTCAGGATAACCGAGTTTCCGGCAGCCAAGGCAGGGGCGATTTTCCAAGCGGCCATAATCATGGGGAAGTTCCATGGAACAACCGCAGCCACAACGCCCAAGGGTTCCCGTGTAATCAGGGCCAGAGCGGATGTTGGAGCTGGTGCAATCTCGTCATACACCTTGTCGATAGCTTCGGCATACCAGCGGAATGTTCGTGCGGTTGCCCGAACATCACAATGAAGGCTGTCTGTAATGGGTTTACCCATATCAAGGGTTTCCAGCAGCGCCAGCTCCTCACAGTGATGCTCGATTTTCTCTGCAAAAGTCAGCAGGACTCTCTTGCGCTCTGATGGGTCAAGGCCGGCCCATCGCCGATCCTGGAAAGCGGCCCGTGCGGAATCAACCGCTATATTAACGTCAGCAACCCCGCATGATGCAACTTCAGCCAACGGGCGACCGTCGATCGGGCTGTAAGATGTAAGAACGTCTCCGGAAGCCGAATCGGTCAACTTGCCTCCGATAAAAGCTCTCCCTTCTATTCCTCGTGCCAAGGCAAGATCGGCCCGCGTTGCCCAAGTGGCACGATCAAGAATTTGCTTGTTCATCACAGTATCCTTTGTATCCGGCATAGAGCGCCAATCATGCTGACAGTTACGAGTAACCAGAATCCTGTTGGCTGTTGATGCAGTGGGTCGACAAAAACAGGGGCCTAGGTGATGCTTGGTGGGTGCTGTCGCGCCCTGTGGATTGATACTATTATATTCTGGCTGGCCACGAAATATCCGGTCTTGCGGGAAGGAATAAAATGGATCCATGTCAGCCAGTTGGTGATCAGGCTTTTCGCCGGCAAGATCCTTATGGACGGTGGCCTGAGATGACCTATGGTGGTGCCTTGAGTTTTTTGCGGCGCCCCTATACGCGCAATTTGCAGGGCGTTGATATTGCCGTTATGGGAATTCCCTTTGATGGTGCAGTTACCTATCGGCCGGGAGCTAGGCTTGGTCCACGAGCTATCCGGGCTGCATCAGTTTCCTTGGCCGAGCTGAAAGCTTTTCCATTTGGCTTTGATCCTTTTACACGCTTGTCGGTGGTTGATTACGGCGATTGCTTCCTAGATCCACATCATCCGGACGGCATTGTCGGAACGATTGAACGCGAGGCGCGCGCTATTCTGGACACAGGTACGCAACTTGTCAGTCTCGGGGGGGACCACTTTGTGACCTATCCTCTCTTGAGGGCTCATACCGCAGTCCATGGTCCATTGGCCTTGGTGCATTTTGATGCACATAGTGACACGTGGGATGATGATGGGTGTCGTGTGGACCATGGCACCATGTTTGCCCGTGCAGTACAGGAAGGACTGGTGGATGTGGCCCGCTCCGTTCAGCTTGGTATACGGACCCACAATGACCGGGATTATGGTTTTCGTGTCCTGACCGCACCATGGATCCATCGGGAAGGGCCGGGAAAAGCGTCTCAGGTTGTCCGCGATCGTGTTGGTGCTGCGCCGTGCTATGTTACGATCGATGTAGACTGTATGGATCCAGCCTTTGCGCCTGGAACGGGTACCCCTGTTGTTGGTGGACTGTCCTCATCCCAGTTCTTGGAAATTTTGCGAGGGCTAAACGGTCTGAAGATCATCGGGGCTGATATTGTTGAAGTGGCTCCCGCCTATGATGTATCAGACATAACAGCACTGCTTGCTGCAACTGCCGCGCATGACTGTTTATGCCTGATGGCAGCAGACAGGCCTGAATATGCTCCCCCCCGGCAAGAGAGGTGAAGCGTGCACATTGGTATTCTGGAAACCGGACGACCACCAGATGAACTAGTGAAACAGCATGGGTCTTATGCGGACATGATCCGAATCTTTCTGGCCCGTGAAGAACCGGATTGGTCGTTCTCCATCTACCCGGTCATTGATGATGTGTTCCCGGAAGATGTATCGCTCTGCCAAGCATGGATTATCAGTGGATCTCGTCACGGCGTTTACGAGAATTTACCATGGATGGTTCGCCTAAAAACATTCCTTGGGCAGGCCATTACAAAGTCTGTTCCCATTGCAGGGATTTGTTTCGGGCACCAAATCCTCGCTGAGGTTATGGGTGGTGTTGTTCGTAAGTCCGAGCGGGGATGGGGCATCGGTGTCCAAGAGTATATGTTGCAAACCCCCGACTCTGCTGGGAACAGCTTGCAGCTACACGCCATCCATCAGGATCAGGTTGTAGTGTGTCCTCCTGGAGCAACGGTTCTTGCTTCTTCCTCTTTTTGTCCTTATGCGATGCTGGCCTATGGCAACAAAGCCCTCGGAATTCAAGCCCACCCGGAATTCTCTTGTGATTTCGAGGAGGATCTCTTGCTTCTGCGTCGAGGGCGCACCTTGCCTCCGGATCTTGTTGATCAAGCGCTTACTCGTTTGGGGACGGAAAGAGTAAAAGCTGATTCTGCGGCACTTGCCCACCATATCAGCGCCTTTATCAAGGCCGGGATTTGTCAGACGTCATAATGACGGTCCATCAGGCAGAGCCATCATGGAATCGCCGTCTGCATCGGTGTGTACGGTGTATGCATAGATACTCGTATATGATTCCTCCCGCGGTATGCCTGTTTCTACGGTGTGGGTATGTTACCTATAACCTCGACAAAAGGTATATTCATGGATGTGATCATGGGAATATGGTCGGGTCCATCAAGACCATTATCACTTTTTCTCTTATATATCAGATCACTCCATATATTCCTTGAAGGAATAATGTTGGGGTTATCGTGACCATATATGACAAGGCGTTAAGCTCCTGCTTTTTATGAATCGGGGTTATATGTGGGGAGAGTCGGGGTCATAACTTCCGAAAGTCGGGGTTAAACTTCACGTAGGCTGTTTCTCTGTATCCACGATTTGTTATATAAAACAAAGAATTATTCGTCTATTTCGGTGCAGAATATTCTTCCCTAAAACATTTATTAATTTTACGGGGCTAGGTCGTTCAAAGTCCATAGGACGGGTGTGTTATTTCCTACGTTGCACTGGTGCTGCGTTAGCAGCCGGACTTGGGATCATTGCGCAGAGTAGGGAGAAAAAGATGATTCTAGAAGATATATGACGGGTGGTTGACGTCTTGCACACGTCAACCACCCGAAAATCCCCTCACACAAAGCCGCAGACAAAGAGTGCGCTGCATGCTTAATTAGGGTTCACACACCTTCCTTGTAGCACAAGGAAGAGCGGTCAGGTAGCCCCTGTACTGCACGCCCGGTTATGTCAGAACAAAGCAGCCTCTTGGCGTCCTTGCGGAAAAGACGACAAGGAGTTGAGACGTGAGCGTTTCACAATATCGTGGTGTTGCTTGTGCCAAGCCAGCACCAACAGGGCATGTCCGCAAGGCCTATGGCCATTTTGATGCTGCTGCTGCTGTGGCGACTTTCAAGGGTATTCCTGAAGGAATTAATCATCCGAAACAACTCTTAGAGCCTTTCCGCCGTTGTGGAAATCACCTCCCATTTCCCCGTGAAGCGCTATCAACATTGGAGCTTTTGTTTGACTATTCCTCGCCAAAGGATTGGACGTCTGCATGCTCGCCACTTGTTTTTCCAGGTAATGCTGAATTGGCCGGCTGTCTGGGCGTCAGTGAACGTACGATACGCAACCACTTGTCTGCTCTCGAAAAAGCAGGATTTATTTCCATTGAGCGGGGTCCTGGAAACCGTCGTACCCCTCTCAGGGCTGCAGATGGCTCAATTGTATCGGCATATGGAATCAATCTGGCCCCTGTTATTGAGAAACATACAGAGTTTCAATCTGTTGCCCAAGAACTTAAGGCGCAACGTAACAGCTTGAAAAGCCAGAGGCGTTCTATCGGTGCCGCTTTGCAAGATATTCGTACAGCTGTTGATGCATTGGATGTCTTGTTGTGGGAACATTCTGACGATACTTCTCTTCAAAAGGCACTAGACGTAGCCAAGCCCATCCTTTTGCAGTCAGAGCAAATCTTTAACCAGTTTTTACGCCTTTATAACAGTTTTTCATCGGCAACGGCAGAGGAGCAAATTCGTTTTGAGCAGGATATCCTTAACCTCGAAAGAAAAATTACCGATTATGCAGGCCACGTTCATATGTTGACATGGTCATGCATGCATAATTTATATGAATCTGATTCCGGTCACCAGGAAACGAATTTCCACCATATATCTACAAAAGAAAACAAAACAAAAAACAGCTCAGCAAAAAAAGTAGTTAGCCTTACAGATCTTTCCTCTGAACCGCTTTTGCCCTACCTTACAGAAGTAAAACCATTAACGTCTCTTCAGAGGTCACAAACAGACCTTCTTAAGAATTTCTGTACTCCTTTGTCCGCAGTTATTACCTCTCAGTTTCTTGAAAGTCCGGAAGAAGCAAAACCTGACGACTGGTTTCAGGCGGCAAGGATTTTGGCACATCAGTTAGGGGTTTCAGAATGGGCTTGGAAAACAGGCTGTCAACAACATGGTCCTTTACAGGTAACGTTTGCTGTTGCTGTTGCTGCTATAAAACCCCAAGAATACATTTATAAAAGCAGACAAGCTTTCCTAGCAGGGATGCTTCTGCGACCATCAGGGCAGCTAAATGCTCTTGCCAGTTTCCATGCGCTGCGTAAAAGAGAAAAAGTCTGACAGAAAACATACGGGGGCATTGTTCCTTTGTATCCAGCGGGTCATTGTCGTAAATGTTATTATGAAGCAACTGGAAGGATAGACTTGTGAGGGATACCGCTGAAGCAGAGTCTTTGAAGATTACACTTCATGATGGTCGTCGGGTTGTGATTGACAGCTCTGCTGTGCGTCCTGATGGTCAAACGCTTTATCCCGTTACAGCTGTAATTGCCGGTTTTGTCCTTAGCCCCGATCACTGTGATGATGACAAGGAACAGCTGACACAGGATGTATGCGACGCCCTTGAAAAGAGCACAAATGGTATTCTTAATGTTCTTGAGGCAGTTATACAAAAAAGCCTGATTGAATGTTATATCAAGGAAACACACGGAGCTCCGGAAGAACGAGAAATTAATTTCAAGAGCACTCAGCTTGTATGTCGGCGCATGGCTGAAGATATGGTCCGTGAAAAGGCGTATCTGTCAAAACTTGCCCGTTGGCTTGTCTTGAATGCCTCATCCTGGAAGGCAGAGGATGAGAGACGTTCTGTCCCTGTTACATCAGACATGATAGGAAGCCTAATCGGTGTTTATGCCGAGGAAGCAGCGCAGGCTATCGCTGAACTACTGTCTCCTCCTCATAAGCCATTGCCATATCTAGAAGAAATACTGGGTATCCGAGACCCTGGCCATGAGATGCGTCCGGGACTTCCACGCGATATGCTTGTAGTTCTGTCTTCTGGGCACTTTCAAGGGTTGCGGGAAGCCCTCTATAAAAACACCTTTCGCCGGGTTGATGGTACCCCTTGGCCTACGGCCGAGTTAACCCGTGGTGGATCAACAGGATATGCCCAGCTGCGTCCTCCTGTTGTTGAACATGACCCTCATTTGCCTCGTGATCAGGTTCAGGCATGGGCGCAGACAATGTGGAAACAACAGTCAGAGTTATCAGACATTGACGCGGATGCTTTGGATGCCTTGTGTGCTATTTACCTGAATCAAGCCAGAACCCCTGAAGATGGGGCGATTGCTGATGTTGATGAGATTCTTTCCATGCGCGGCTTGAAGCCCAAGCGAGGTGGACAAGGTCGGCGAGGCGGATATGAACCCGAACAACGTGAAGAAATTATTCGGGCTTTAAGTCATATTCAGAACATTTGGCTTAATATTGCTGAGGTCAAAGTTTACGAGAGTGACCCCAAGGGAGGACGGTCAAAAAAGCCAGTAACCAAGACATTGCAGAGCCGTCCTTTTATTATTACAGATCGTATGGGCCAAATCAGGCTGGATGGTTATATGGACGTCGAACGGTTCATATTTCGTCCAGGTAAGGCGTTTGCCAGCTTTCTATTCGGGTCTGGGCGGCAGACAGGATTATTGTTTCGCAAGGCGTTACAGTATGATCCATACAGGCGGAAGTGGGAAAAACGGCTGACCCGCTATGTTTCATGGCATTGGCGAGCTATTGCCAGAACGGGCCAGTTTGTTCAGGTCTATCGTGTTCAGACCCTTCTTGATGCTGTGGGTGAAGTTGTCAACGAACGCTATCCATCAAAAACACGGGCCCGGCTCGAAAAGGCACTGGAGCAGTTGCAAGCTGATGGTGTGATTGCCGGGTGGCAGTATGACCGCTGGAACGAAAAAATTCTTGAAAAGCGCGGATGGGGACAGGAATGGGTTCTTGCGACCATAGCAATAGAGGCTCCGGATGAAGTGAAGGACTATTACAGACAATTGTCCCGTGATGTCCCGCCCAACAAAGCCCTTCAGGTTATTTCACCGCTTGCGGCCAAACACAAGGTATCCCCTGATGGGTTTGCTGAAGCGATCAAGTCTCATCGTAAGAGAACAGGACAAAGCCAAATGCAGGTTTCAGAAATTCTGGGTATAAAGCAGGGCTATTTATCCAAACTAGAACGCGGTAAGGCCTTGGCATCACCAAAGCTACAGAAAGCCATAGATAATTGGTTGGCCTCGGAAGCGGGATAAGCGATATTCCTGAATGATCAGGATAACCCCGACACGAATCCTGAATTATAACTAATACGAAACAGGCTGGAGTGTTGTGTGTGACAGGATTTCTCCATAAATCTGCGATCTTTGCAAGACGAGAAAGCTGAACCAGCATGTCTGTACGCGTGCGTCTGTGTTGTTGTGAACCAACGCGTTGGCTTGTCGGGGGCGAGCCTGATTCATTATCTTATCGCCAACGTGCTTGGCTGGAGTTAACAGCGATTCTTTCACCGGCGTTTCCCGATACTATTTCGGGATTATTTGCTGAACCGTTGTTATCAAATGATGGGAAAGATCTAGAATGGTGGTCGTCTCTTCCGGGCCAGCCCGTTCTGTTGTCTTCGTTAGCGTTGCCTGAACAAAATCGGGTTCGCGACCTCTTGTTTCAGAGGTTGGAGCTTGTACGGCATTTAGGGGAACGTTACCGTCTTTCTGGCAACATTGCTCTTGCGGACTTGATTGAAAAAGCAACTGTAACCCCAGGATTTGATCAGGTTATAGTACAGAATGGTCAACCTGTTATTATAGGATGGGGGTATGTAGGTTCTGGATTGAATCTACCTGCATCCCATAATGCAGGCCCTATTGCTTCAGGACGTCGCTGGTGGCTTTGGTTGCTTGCCGTTCTATTATTGTTACTTCTGATTAGTTTTTTTCTGCACCGGTGTGATTATTCTCTTCCCCTTTCAAGGGAAGAGGTAGCGCAGACACCTGTATCAGATGATGATCAAAACGCATTAATTGCGGATATTCTTGATGCTGAGCGCGAGGTTATGCGCCGTTTGGCTGAGTGTCGTGTACCAAGTCAAAATGCGATGTTGGATTTGCCTGCCCCGGTTCCCGGGCCTCCTCCTTCCGGTGATCTGAATTCGGTTGAAGATGTTGTAGAACCGCCGGTTCCACCTGTGAAGCCACCTATATTGCCATTCAAGCCCGATGATACCCCACAAAAACAGGCAAGCAAGGATACGCGGCCTGCCTCTTGTCCCCCCAAAGCAAAAGCGTGGGAGAACCCAGAAGTAGCTGTTTTGCTTGATGCTTCAGGCAGTATGGGCTTGTCAGCAGACTTGAAACCATCGCAGGTTCAGATGCTCATGCGGCAGGTTATAGGTGGGAACAGCTTTGCGCTTTCGAAGTTACAGGGTGGGAGATCTCGACTTGATGCAGCCAAGGATGCCGTGGCAGATCTGACCAAGACACTACCACGTCATATTGATCTTGGTCTTCTGGTTTTCGGGCGTTGCGAGGGAACAGATAATTACAAGTTCTTCAAAGCTGATGAGAGAATGCGCTTGTTGGAACAGCTGCGTTCGATCACACCCCGTCAGGGTACGCCCTTGGCCCGTGGTCTGGAGCGCGCCGGAACCATGCTTGATGGGGTCAGGGTCCCCGGGACTATTGTTGTCGTTACTGACGGTGAAGACAGTTGCGGGGGTGATCCTTGCGCTGTTGCCCGTGCCCTGAAAGCACGGAAGCCCAACATCCGTATTAATGTGATTAGTGTTGATGGTTCTGGTGATGGGCGATGTATGGCCGAAACAACGGGGGGAAAGCTGATCCTTCCAAAGGACGGCCAAAGCTGGGATGATTTGTTCCGCGCCGCAAGTGGCCATGCACCTGTACCGCAGGGGTGTGAATGAGATGACGATATTGAGAGCTGATAGAGCCCGGGGCAGGGATACGATGGCACATGATCAGAATGGTACAGGTCCGCTGTTACGAACAGGCTCCTTGCGTGATTTTTGTATGCTGGGTATTTCCGGAACATCCTTGTTCTCGACGGCCTTGCAAATGCGCTCAACCATCAGACGCCAGATTGGAGAGGATGTTGCTTCCCTGATGGCGATCCCACAAATCAGGGCTGATGGTGTGACAATCGACTGGTATGCGCCTGCAGGGTCAAGAGTTATACCTTGGTCCGCTGCGACCTTACAGGAGCAGCAAGCAGTTCTTCCTAGACTTCAGTCTGCACGTCACCGTGTTTCATCTCACGTGGGCCTTTTGGCGGATCGGCCCGCTATGTCCAGAGACTTGGAGCTGTTTGCCCGCTTATTGCCGTTTGCCCTGTTTATTCCGGATGAAACACATATTTACTTGGTAGATGGGCAGCCTGTGGTGACATTCTGGGGTTTCTCGCTATTGGCTGTACCAGGTGGTAAGGATGTCTTGGTCTGTTTGTCCTTGTCCCCTGCGCAGACCACGCCAGCGTCTGTGCCAACGGCCGATAGAGCTGGATTGGGGTGGCCGTGGTGGTTGTGGTTTCTACTTGCGGCTCCTCTTGCTCTGCTGTTTCTGCTACTTCTAATCTGGTTTATGCGGTGGTGGGCGTTGTCCCTTCCTGAGGAGAAGAGGGGCTTGTTGCCGTCTTGGCTGTCGGGGACTGTTCTTGAAGAGCAACACTCCATTATTCCGTTTCTTCCATTCCGGCAGGCTGTTGTCGTTGATGGTGCCAGTGGAAAAGCGGTTGCCCTTGATCCGGGACAAGGTGACATGACAGCCACGTCCCCACCCGGCGGCACTGAACAGCCTGTGGAGCCGGATAAAGATTCTCTCTCTGAGTCCTCGTCTGCAGACAGAGCGGATGAGACTGACACATCCGGATCATCACCAGAGGAGGGAAGCTTACCGCCGTCTGTTTCGCCCGATAAGGCTTCCTCTGGTGCAGAGGCCCTGCATATTCCACCTGAGGCGCTGCAAAGCGGGCAGACTGATTTCCTCAATGGAACATGGCGTTCCCATACCGGTCTGGTTGATGGCGCTACAAGTTTGCCTCTAGACGTGGAATATTCTTTTGACAAAGGCGCTGGAACCATGACCATTCGTCGCGGAGACGGCGTAGTGTGCATAGGTCCCGGAAATGCTCGTATGGACCAAGGACGTTTGCATATCGATCAGGCAGAACCTGTCCGCTGTCCCGATGGTCGCGAGTTTGCGCCGTCACAGGTTGTGTGTGATCGTGATATAAACGGCGAAGCCCGGTGTCAGGGTATTAATCCCGATGGAGCACGGTACCATGTTGATATAGGGCGTCAGTCCGGTCACTGAGCAAGCTGCCCGAATGTTTATAGAAATGTAGCCCTGAGTTTCTGAGAAAGGATAGTCATGCTGGCGGATGTTACCCGGCGGTCGGAAGAGGAAATCACGCTGATCATGCGAACCGGGATCCAGTTTGTGGATTTTGGTTTGACGCTTGATGCCCGCCGTGAGTCCCCTGGTCGTTTCGCCCGGGTGGCGGAAAGTCCGGTACCTGTTCGGCTAGAGGCTGATCCTGTTCGGGATACAACACTGCATCCCCGGTCACGTCTGCCGATGCAGGATCATCCGGAACTTGAGACATCTGTCGGAGACAGTTTTGCTCTGCTGTCTGATACGTGGCTTCCTGTCCCGTTCCTGCGTCAGCAGGCCACAACATTTGTTCAAGGGCCAGCTAATTGGGCCCGTGCACGCCTTTTTCCTCTTGAGCCTGGACAGGACCGCGATGGATATACACATCGTCTTGTTCTGGCCTTTGATACCAATGTAACAGAGGAACGTTTGGGTACGGCCTATCTGGCGCCGACGCTGGGTGATGTCGAAGGGGGCGTACGTTTTGCTCTGGCTTGGCAGGGTGAGGATCCTGCTTGGTTTATGGCCCAGAGGTGGGTTTCTGGCTGGCTGGAGCAGGAGTTTTCGGACGGTGCGACCCCCCGGCTGCGTCTGTCGCGTGAGGATATTGAGGCGGGCATCAAGGCCGGTCTGCACTATACCCATTATCTGAATATCATAAGTTTGATTGGGTCCTTGGTTCGTCCTCCGCGCATCAAGATCCTCTCCAATCGTTCCGATGATGTTTTGCCGTCCATTCCGGTTGATATGGTTCTGGATGTTGGTAATTCACGCACCTGCGGCATTCTGATCGAGGATCATCCCCAGCAGGCAAACGGTTTGAAATTGAGCTATACGCTTGAACTGCGGGATCTGGGGCGTGCCCATCAGGTGTATACAGACCCCTTTGAAAGCCGTCTGGAGTTTGCCGAGGCAAGTTTTGGCCGGGTTGACCAGTCTGTTCTCTCGGGCCGCAATGATGCATTCCTGTGGCCAACCCTTGCGCGCGTTGGGCCCGAGGCAGCACGCTTGGCTGCGCGACGCAAGGGGAGCGAGGGATCAACCGGTCTTTCAAGCCCCAAGCGTTATCTGTGGGATGACGAACGCTATGAGTCTGGCTGGCGTTTCAACGATGCTTTCAACCGCTCTGAAACAGAACCCTTGGCAACGGCGGCTCCCTTCGGGAACCTGATCAATGAAGAAGGAAAGGCGCTGTTTACTCTGCTGCCAGAGGAACAGATCCAGGTTTTTGTGCCGCACTACAGTCGCAGTGCGCTGATGACATTCATGTTGGCTGAGGTGCTGGTTCAGGCTCTGGTACAGATGAATAGTACCGGCCAGCGCCTGAAGATGAGCCATGCCAATCTGCCGCGCCGTCTGCGTTCTGTTATTCTGACGGTTCCTCCCTCCATGCCCCGTCCGGAACAACAGATTTTTCACGATGCCCTGGAACAGGCCGTTGGCTTGGTTTGGCGCTCTATGGGATGGTTCCCGGGAGATCCGGACACCAATACCCAGGAGCAGAAGGATGCATGCTGGCCGGCCTTGCCCGAGCAACGTATCCAGTGGGATGAGGCCACGTGTGCGCAGGCGGTGTGGCTGTATTCGGAAACGGTCAATAATTTCGGTGGTAGACCGGAGGACTTCTTCCACGTCATGCGCAAGCCCCGTGCCGATGACCCAGGACGCCGCCTGCGGGTTGCAACAATTGATATTGGTGGCGGTACAACTGATCTTGTGGTGACAGATTACACCCTAGATGATGGCCGCGGGGGCAATGTTTATATTCTGCCGGAACAGCGGTTCCGCGATGGCTTTAAAATCGCCGGGGACGATATTGTTCTTGATGTGATTCGCAAGGTGATCCTTCCTGCCTTTGAGCAGGCCCTGAAGGATCACGGTGTTGTAACGCCGGCTGTTGTCCTGTCGCGTCTTGCTGGGAATGAGGCGGTTCCGGTTCCTGATCAGGTCAAGCGCCAGCAGCTGACACTCCAGGTTCTTTATCCTTTGGCCTTGCAGGTTCTGAAAAGGTGTGAAGCCTATGACCCCGTTGTCGGGGCGGATGTACAGTCTCTGACGGTGGCAGAACTGTTGGCAGATGGCGGGAAGAGTGATCCTTCTGTGCCTCAAGATTTGCTTGGCTGGTTTGCTGCCGGTGTTGCACGGGCAGAAGGGGGGGGAGGGCTACCCTTCAACTTCTTGGCCGTTCGTCTTGTTGTCGACCCGGGGCGCTTGCACCGTTTGTTCCTGAGCGGTGGTATGGAGATCTGCAAGCCTGTGCAGGCCTTGTGTGAACTTGTTTATGCATATGACTGCGATATCCTGCTTCTGTCCGGACGTCCATCCCGTTTGCCGGGCGTACAAGCCCTGTTCCGCAGTCTGCTTGCATTGCCTCCGGATCGTCTGGTGGTTCTGCATGGTTATCGGACGGGAACGTGGTATCCCTTCCACCGTAATGCCCGCATCGATGATCCCAAGACAACGGCAGCTGTCGGGGCTATGCTTTGTGTTCTGGGGCAGGGGCGTATTCCCGGCTTCTTCTTCCGTTCCAATGTATTCCGTTTGTATTCCACTGTGCGTCATGTTGGCTTGATGGACAGCAATCGTCTTATCAAGGACGAGGATATCTATTATCGCGATATTGACTGGGATAATCCTGACTATCAGTTGCCCGAGGATGTCAGTTTTGAAATTCGGGGGCGGACCCTTCTTGGTTTCCGCCAGCTTTCGGCTCCTCGTTGGGGAGCAAGTCCATTATACCTGATTGATTTCAATAGAAATAATCGCAAGGCTGATACGGCTTTATATGGTGGTGGCCAAGGCGATGCTACGGTGCTGGATGTTACCTTGCGTCCCGGTCGCGGTCGGGCTGAAAAACTGGAAATCAGCCGGATTTCAGTGAGAGGAGGTGACCGCGACGGGCAGACATTCAGCCGGGATGCCCTGAAGATCCGCCTTTTCACCTTGTTGACACAGGGAATTGGTGAAGACAGCTATTGGCTGGATACTGGCAGTGTTGTTGGTTGATGGAGGCAGACGGTGAGTAAAGGGCCCGCAGTTGTGACGGCTACTCCTGAGGGACTGGTTGAGGCCTGCAAGGCACTTGCCGATGGCGTGGACGAAGGAATTTCTTGGGTTCGGGACGTACGGCCTGACAGTGCGCGGCTTGACCGGGAGGCAGATGGAATCAGTATTCATCTGCACCGCGAGGGTGGTCGTGCCAGAAGATTGGCTGCCGCTGTGGCACAGCCCGTGGCTGTTGGTTTTTTCGGTCTGTCCCAAGCGGGGAAATCTTATCTGATATCGGCCTTGGCCCGTGGAAAGGGCGGGGCCCTTGAAACAGATATGGATGGTCAGCGACTGAACTTCATTGCCCATATTAATCCACCAGGAGGAGGCAAGGAAGCAACCGGCATCGTCACCCGCTTCACGCGCCGTCGTCTGCCAACACCAGCGGGTTTTCCTGTTGCCTTGCGTCTTTTCAGCGAAGCGGATCTGGTCCGGATTATTGGTAACAGCTTCTTTATGGACTTTGATCGTCAGAAGGTCAGCGTCTGTTCGGATCCGGCTGTTATCGCCCTGCGCTTGGATGCTGTTACCCGCAAGGTATCACTTGGTCCAACAGGGGGGATGGGGGCTTCTGATGTTGTTGATCTGATGGATTATTTTAACAGCCGCTTCCCACGGGACATGGAGCCGTACAAGGCTGGGTTCTGGTTGCGGGCTGTAGATCTTGCCCCCCGCTTGGATACACGGGGTCGGGCGGAGCTATTCTCTCTGTTGTGGGGTGATATTCCGGAATTTACAGCTGTCTGGATCCATCTGGCAGAGACGTTACGGTCAATCGGTCATGCTCCACGGGTCTTTGCCGCACTGGATGCCTTAGTTGTGCCGGATGGGGCGGGTGGATTCAGCCAGAAAAACAGCATCATGAATGTTGATATGCTGGCGGGTCTCGGGCGTGATGACATGGGGATGGTTCAGGTTGTAACCCATCAGGATTTGGGGAAGGAAAGCGCTGTTTCGGTTGCTCGTCCCGTTCTGGCGGCCTTGGCCTGCGAGATGATTTTTTGCCTGGCGGACCCACCGCAGGCGTCCCTGCTTGAACAGGTTGATCTTCTTGATTTTCCCGGGTACCGCGGTCGCCTGAATGTGGGGCGTTTGGCAGATGTGGCAGAGCGCCTTGAAGGCCGTGATCCGGTTGCAGAACTTGTTCTGCGCGGCAAGGTTGCCTACCTTTTTGAACGGTATACCGAAGACCAAGAAATGAATGCCCTGGTCCTATGTACGCCTTGCCACAAGCAGTCCGATGTCAATGATCTGGGGCCGGCGCTGCAGGCATGGATCGAGTCAACGCAGGGGGCAACGCCGGAAGAGCGTTCCCGCCGGGAGTCCGGGTTGGTGTGGACAATCACCATGTTTGACGAGCGTCTGAAACCCCGTCCCGATGAAACCATGGATTTGATCCGCGAGGGATGGGGCGGGATGATGCGCCTGACGTTGCTGGAGAAGTTTGAACAGTTTGAGTGGGTCAACACCTGGGCCCCGAACCAGCCCTTTGACACGGTGTTTCTGGTACGCAAACCGGGAATGGCTCCGGGTGTTATTGAAATGGAGGGACGGCAGGAAGTTGCCCTTGCCAAAGGACAGGAACAACGTCTTGTGGCCATGCGTGGCACTTTTGTCGAGGATGCCAGTGTCAGGCGCCATGTCCGTGACCCTGCTGTGGCATGGGATGCTGCTTTGACACTTGATGACGGGGGCATGACGCGTTTGGCGGACTATCTGGGCACGGTGGCAAAACCGGATGTAAAGCTGGGGCGTATTGCCGAGCAGGTGTCCGATATCCGGGTGCGTCTGGTCTCATCTGTTCTTGGTCCTTTCTATCAGGTTGATGGTGAGGGTGCCGTTGCCCACAAACAGGATCTGGCCCGTCAGGTGCAGCTTGCCTTGCAGCAGCGGCTCGACCGCTTTGGTGAGCTTGTTCATGCCTTGCAGCCAACACAGGAACGGCTGCGTACGTTGTATTACGACCTAGAGGAAACAGGTGCTGACGAAGGGCAGGATCATGCTGACCTCGAGACGGGGAGTCTGTTCAGCCTTGATCTGTCTGGTTTTGGCCAGGTTGTTACGGACTCTGCCCCTGCCTCTTCACCCGGGAAGGGGGGGCGGGCAGCTCGCTATGCCCGTGCTGTTATGTCTGACTGGATGCGGAGTATACGCGATATTCCTGCCAATATGCAGATGCACCGTTTCTTGGGTATGACCGGGGACACCCTGCAAATTCTGGTCGATGAGCTGATAACAGGTATGACTCGGTGTCGCTTGGAGGCTCAGCTGATCGCTGCCCTGCGGGAAGCCGAGGAAAGGGCTTCGACAACCCGTGGGCAACTGGCAGATCGGCAGACATTGGTTGCGGCAACATGTCTTGGATCTTGGGTAGACTGGCTTGGCTTCGGGAGTATCCCTACCGACAAGCGGCCTGTTTCCTCACATATTGCGGGGCGTCGCCTGTTCTCCGCCCCTGCTCCTGTGGCTGATCCCCCCGATCTGCCAGATGCACCGATCAACTATCCAGCATTGTATCTGGTCGATTGGATAGATGCATTTCGTGAAATGGCTGTGTCCAATGCTGGTCACCTTGCCGGCAATGAGATTGGGCCGGAGCATAATCGCCGTTTGGGGCGCCTTCTGGATCGCATGAAGGGGGCGCCTGTCTCCTGATAGATGGAACCGTTGTTTATGGTGTCAAAAGCTGAACTTGTCCCTGATATTGAGCGTGGGCCAGGGTATTCTGTTCTCAAGGTGTCCGGGATTCCCGCAGGAAATGGGCGTGTGCAGATCCTGCGTAACCAAGGGCAGGATTTTCTGAACTCCGGTGGGGGTTGGCAGGCCGAGCAGTGCTGGCACGATGTGCATTTTGACAACACCGGAAGAGCCTTTCTTGGTCCGCTTATTACGGATTGTCTTGCTGTCTTGCCGCCAAATGCCCGTATTCAGCTGACGGTCGAAAACTCCGGGATTATGGTCCGTGGTGTGCAGGGCGTGACAGGTCTGTATCCATCACATGCTGCTGTTGCGGATGCTCCGGCTCCGCATGCGGAGCCATTACCTGAACCGATCGTGGTGGAGCCGGTTGTTCTGCCTGATCCTGTCGAAGAATCGACACCGGTTTCCGGTTTGGGTTCTTCTCGGGCAAAGTTCCCGCTTCCCGCCATTCTTGTTCTGGCCTTGTGTGTTGTGGTTGGTGGTTTCTGGTACTGGAATGGTTCTCATGCCCCGTCTGATCCCTTTGTTCCTCCGCCTGTACAGGATGGAGAATACCGTGCAGCACCAGAAGACGTAAAAACGCGCGAGGATCTGGCTGCATTTCTTGGTAGCTCACCTTCTTCGGATGCAACGGTTGCTTTGGCTGATGATCTGATGCGCCGTGAAAAGGCTGATCTGGCTATGTTGGCCTACCGGTATGCTGCACGGTCAGGGCACCCCGGTGCATCTCTGGCCTTGGGGCGGTTTTATGATCCCGAAACGTATCATCCAAGTTCTAGCCCGATTGAAAAGCCGGATGCGGAAACAGCAGCTTATTGGTACGAGCCGGCTGCGCTGTCCGGTCATGCAGAAGCCCAAAGAAGGCTGGGCCAGATTCTTCTTGCTCTTGATCCGAATGGTTATGGTCGCACAAAGGGCTTGGAATGGTTGCGCAAGGCTGCAGCCTCCGGTGATGACGTGGCGAAGTCTGTTCTGCGTGATCTGGGAGAGTAGGATGGTGCGGGCCAAAGTTGCCATTTATCGCGCGCTAGCTCGCATGCTGGTGTCCTTTGCCGTGATACTGTGCATTGGTCAGGCACCTACCGTATACGCACGCTCTCCCCTGATCATGCCGGGTAAGGCAACCCTTTATGAAAGGGTGCTGACACGTCCGGGTGCTGTCCTCAAGCGCAGTCCGGGTGATGGACCGGGTATGCAGCAGCCAGCCCTGACCCGTTTCTATGTTTATGACCGCAAGATAATAGGGGCTGTCCCTTGGCTTGAGGTTGGCCTGACAGCAAACGGCGATGTTGATGGTTGGGTTGAGGCTGGATTTACATTGCCTTGGAAGCAGCAGCTGACATTGGCCTTCACCAATCCGTCCGGACGCGAGCGTGCGTTGTTGTTCCGGGATAGGAACAGCCTTGCCTCCGTTGTTGAAGCCGACCAACCGGCTCTGCGCATCGATCCCTTGCGCAAGGCTGTTCTGGCAGGTGGGCATGATCCCCATGTCGTGTCTGTAGAGCCTGAAAACTACGTTGATCTTGCCAGCCATTTTTACCTTCTTCCCATCCTTCAGGCGGAGGAAACCTTCAGCGGCCATGGGCACCGTGTCCGGATGCTGGAAATTGCTTCCGTTAGTCGTGATGAGGGCAAAGCTGTTGCTGCACCAACCCCTTCTTCCGGTGGGGTCAGTGCGTTGCGGAACTTTACGGCGGCTGTTGTGTTTGTGATTGATTCCACAGTGTCAATGGGGCCCTACATCGACCGTACCCGTGAAGCAGTGCGGCGGATTTACGGTCATATCGAGAAGGCGGGGCTTCTGGATCAGGTACGGTTCGGCATGATTGCCTTTCGTTCCAATGTTGATCGCACCCCTGAGCTGGACTATGTGTCCAAGGTGTTTGCCGATCCTTCCGAGGTGCGCAGCGGTAAAGAATTCTTGGATCGTGTTGCTGACCTGAAGGCGGCAACTGTGTCTTCTGCGCGTTTCTCCGAAGATGCCTATGCTGGCATCATGACGGCAGTGGAGCGTATCCAATGGTCTTCTTTCGGTGGGCGGTATGTGATCCTTATCACCGATGCTGGTGCCTTGCGGGGTCAGGATCCCCTGTCGTCAACTCGACTGGATGCGGCCCAGGTTCGTCTTGAGGCCCAGCACCGTGGGCTTGCCGTTTATGCCCTCCACCTGAGAACTCCGGCCGGAAAAGCTAATCATGCTGAAGCAGAGGCCCAGTACAAGGATCTGACCCGTCATCCCCTTTTGCAGCGTCCACTGTATTATCCTGTTGAATCAGGGGCTGTGGATGTTTTTGGGTCAATGGTGGATGCTTTGGGCGATGCGATTGTTGAGCAGGTTGGTGCTGCCCGGCGCGGTGAGTCGGTTCCGGGTGCTGCCCGGACAGCAGATCCCGGCTATGTGCAATCAGGAGGCAGCCTGTCGCGTGTTCGTCAGGACGCGGCCATGTTGGGGCATGCCATGCAGCTGGCCTGGCTTGGTCGTAAGGAGGGAACACAGGCTCCGCCTCTCTTTTCGGCATGGATTGCCGACCGTGACCTTGAGCATCCTGAGATACCAACAACTGAAGTTCGCGTTCTGCTGACCCGGAACCAGCTTTCGGATTTGCAGCAGGTGTTGCAGACAATCAGTACGGCAGGGCAGGCGGCACAACTGTCACCGGGCGATTTCTTTGCCCAACTGCGGTCTGTTGCGGCGACGCTGGGTCGTGATCCTAACATTGTCAAACGTGACCAAGCCCGTCGGTTGGCGGATTTGGGTTTGCTTGGAGAATATCTGGACGACCTGCCTTATCGATCCAAGGTTCTGGACCTTGACCAGCAGACATGGTCCAGCTGGAGTATCAGCCAGCAGCAGGCTTTCCTTGACGAGATAGAACGCAAACTGCGCCTGTACCAGGTGTATAATGATGATGTCAGCCGCTGGGTTTCCCTAGATGGCGGTCTTGATCCCGGAGAGGCGGTGTACCCGGTTCCTCTGGATGCCATGCCGTGAACACGTGTGTTCTGGATATCCGGTCCTTAGAAGGGTCTCGCGGGGGGTTCCGTTTCTTCCTTCCGTCCCTGACCTTGTCTTCCGGGCAGGCCATGATTGTGACGGGGCCCAGTGGCTGTGGCAAAAGCACTTTGCTGGATATTCTTGGCTTGGTTCTGCAACCGGGATCGGCAGGCATCTTTCAGGTCCGGGGTGTTGATATTCCAGCTTTGTGGGCGTCGCGGCGGAAGGATGTTTTGGCCCGGGTCAGGGCCGAACATCTTGGTTACATTCTCCAGACCGGGGGATTGCTGCCTTTCGTGGATGTTTTGGCCAACATACGGCTTTCCGCGCGAGAGCTAACTGTCTTTGACCCCGCATGGGAAGACTATCTTCTTGATGTGCTTGGTTTGCGCCCCCTTGTATCCCTGATGCCCTCGGCTCTGTCCATTGGCGAGCGCCAACGGGTGGCCGTGGCCCGCGCCCTTTTGTATCGCCCGGATCTTGTGCTCGCTGACGAGCCAACGGCGGCGCTTGATCCGGCCCGTTCTGCTGATGTCATGGCCCTGTTGCTGGAATTGGTGAAAGCATCCGGATCGGCTCTGGTTCTGGTCAGTCACGACCAGTCCCTTGTTGGCAGTATGGAGCTGCCAACACTGGTTGCATCTTCGGCTCAGGATACTTCTGGTTCCCGGACCCTTTTTACATGGAAAGGAGCTCCCCCGTGATAGCCTGGCGTATTATCTGGTTATCGTGGGCCGATTGCCGCCATGACTGGCGTGTGGCGATGTGCCAGATCTTGGCTCTTGCTGCGGTTATGGCGCCGCTTCTTGTCCTTCTAGGCCTGAAAACCGGTATTGTCGAGACCCTGCGATCCCGTCTTCTCCAAGATCCACGGAATCTTGAAATTCTGCTTGTCGGGAACTATCGACTGGGTCCGGCCTGGTTCGGCCACTTGAAGGCGTTGCCAGAGGTTGGATTTGTGATGCCGCGGACCCGTTCCCTATCGGCAACGCTGGATGTGCGTACGGCTTCTGGTCGCTCGGTCGAAGGGATGGAACTTGTACCTTCCGGCCCCGGTGATCCACTGTTTTTGCCGGTTGGGCTTTTTCCATCTGGCTTTGACCGGATCGTTCTGAGCCGGGCGGCAGCAGATCGGCTGGGGGTCAAGGAAGAGGATGCCTTGACAGGTTTTTTGACCCGTACGGTATCTGGAGAACGGCAAGTCATAAAGTTGCCGTTGGTTGTTGCCGCTATCCTATCCGAAGATCGTTTCCCAAGGCCTGCTGCCTTTGTTGCCTTGTCCTTGCTGGTTGCCGCCGAGGACTGGCGTGACGGACGTACAGATACACTGTCAGACCCCGCGAATATGGATACACGCTCTTTTGCCAGTGCACGGCTTTTTGCGCGTGATCTTGATGGTGTTGTTACTTTGGCAGCCCGTCTTCGTGCGGAGGGGATGGAAGTTAGAACACGTGCCGATGATATCGAGATGGTGCTGGCTGTGGACCGGGTTCTGACCTACATTTTTTCTGTTCTCGCATTGTTGGCAACGGGTGGGTTTGTCTTGTCCATGGCAGCAGGATTATGGGCTGATGTCGAGCGACGAAAGCGTGATCTGGCCTTGTTGCGTCTTGTCGGCTTTGGTGGTCGTTCTGCAGCCCTGTTCCCGGTAACGCGTGCGCTTTTGGTGGCGGTATGCGGCATTGCTGTGTCACTTGTGCTGTATGCCATTGTGGCCGCTTTGTTCAACAGAACCTTGACGACCAATCTGTCGGGAGAGGGGTTTGTGTGTGATCTTGACCTTTGGTCCGTTTTGATCGCTACCCTTCTGACTTTGGTTCTGTCTGCCTTGTCGGCGGCGGTTGCGATGCTTCGGATTCTGGCGCTTGAGCCAGCGGAGAGTCTGCGTGATGTCTAGGTTCTTTTTTGTCTTCCTGCTCTTCTTGTGTTCCTCATCGGCAACGTGGGCACGATGGGATGAGAAGTACTATAATCCGAAGCCTATGCAGGATGATGTCATCATTCCGTTGCCCTGTGACGGGGCCATGGCCTTCCGGAAGGTGGCGATACCGGTTGATGGCCCCTTGGGTGACAGGCGGCTTGTCCTTGGCAGTCCCGCCGGCGGTCCAGGCTATCTTGAGGGCACACGAACCGAATGGTTGGCGGGGGGATTTCGTGACAGCCCGGTTCAGACCTACTTCCTGATGGCGCGGTATGAAACCAATGTTCTTCAATATCAGTCTGTCATGGGGTCCGGCTGTCCTGCTCCCGGACCTCAGGGCCGGTTGCCCCAGGGGGCTGTTGGCTGGTTCGATGCGCTGTCTTTTACCGAGAAGTTGACCACTTGGCTTCGGCAAACACAGCCGGACTCTCTTCCACGTCAGGGAGATGAGGCCGGTTTTGTCCGTCTGCCTACCGAGACCGAGTGGGAATATGCGGCCCGGGGTGGTGCATCCGTATCCCCTGCTGATTTTAACGAGCCTGTTTTTCCCATCAAGGAATCATTGTCGCGCCATGTCTGGTATGCCGGCACGCAATCTGCCAATGGTAAGCCACAGTTTGTTGGCCTTCTCGAGCCTGGTCCAATGGGCTTGCATGATATGTTGGGTAACTTGGACGAGATTGTGCTGGATCCTTTTCATTTTGTTCGACTTGGACGGTATCACGGTCAGCCAGGCGGTTTTGTTGTCCGTGGGGGGCATTATATGACTGCAGAAGCAGACATACGCACGTCCCTGCGCTCCGAGATTCCTTTCTTTGATGCGTCGGGGCCACGCCGGGCAGCAACAACAGGTTTCCGTGTTGTGATGTCCGTTCCGGCACTGACGTCCCGGGCCACCGCAAAGTCGGTACAGGATGCGTGGAACCATTTGGGATCAGAAGCAGGCGGGGATGAGGGGCCACGAGCTAAAACACCGTCTGCGGATTTGTCTCTTCTGGCTGACACGGTTGCTGACCCGGCTCTGGAACGTCGTTTGCGCGAGATAGGTGATACGCTGAAAGCGGATCTGGCCGCCCGTGATGAGGCTCGCGACCGGGCTGTACGCACCACGCTCAGGATGGGGGCCTTTCTTGGGCAGAAACTGTCCGATGATGGGAAGTGGGTTGTCCAGCTTGAATCAATCTGGAAGAGCCAGCACAACAGCGACCCCGATGGGGAGCGAGCATCAAGCTACCGTCAACAGCTTGATGAAAATACGGCGGCTTTGCAGGATAATCTGAGGTATTACGCTGATACTGTTGTTCGTACGGCCGAAGAGTATGACGAGGCCACTTTGGTACGGCAAAAGAGTATTCTGGTTGTCGAGATGAAGAATCTGGGCTTGTCTCACCTTTTACCGTATATCGATCGCCATCTATCACACGTTCTGGTATATCGTACGAACCAGCAGATTCGCCGAAAGGCTTGGCTTGAGGACTTTGTTAAACTGTAGCAGTCGGCAAGAGGTTATGTATGAGGGTAGCGGGGAAGGTAACGGCCTTTATTCTTGGGATCAGCCTGTTGTTGTCCGGGTGTGTGACAACGCGGGATGAGGCATCCATGACGCCGGCTGAGAAGCGTATGCGTGAGCAGGCTGCAACGTTTAATCAAACGCTTGCGGAAGGTGCGGCCTTGGGCTGCGTGGCGGGCATGCTGATTGGTGTGCTGGCTTCTGGGCGCGGGGGTGGTGAGCGTGGTCGTGGCATTGCCTTGGGCTGTGCGGCCGGTGCGGCTGTTGGTGGTGCGGCAGGATACTATGTTGCAGACAAGCAGGAAGAGTATGCTTCGACAGAAGAGCGTCTGGAAGCTATGACCACCGATGTTCGTGCTGACAACCAGCGGCTTGCTGATTTGATTGATGCCAGTCGCCAGGTTATTGCAACAGATACAAAAACAATCGAGCGTCTGGAGAAACAGATTGCAGCCGGGCAGATCAGTCGCGAGAAGGCCCGTACCCAGCTTGCTGATGTTGATGACAATACCAAGTATCTGGAACAGACGGTCGCAAACCTTAAGAAGAGACACGAGGAATATGCCATTGCGCGTGGGAAGACGCAGGGATCAAAACAGAAACTTGCGACAATGGATGCCGAAATATCGCGTCTGGAACAGCAGATCTCTGTTCTTGAGAAAGACCTGGATGGTCTTGTCCAGCGTCGCAAGGTATCCCGCATTGGTTAGGGCAGGAGAGAAGACAGTGTTTTCCCGGTTGGTATGTCGTGGATTGGTTGTGTCCTTTGGTGTTCTGTTGGCGGGGTGCGCATCGAACACGGATCCTGCCCAGGGTGGCTTCTTGTCCGGTGTTCGTCATCTGGCGTCCGGGGGCTATGAGGAACGGGTCAAGGAGAGGCAGGAAGCCCTAGAGAATGAGCAGGACCTCAACACGCAGAAGAAACGTGAATACGACCGGAATCAGCAGGAACAAGCGTCTGTTACAGAAGATCGTGCTGCTGCAGAGAAGCGCTATGCCCAGCTTGAGAAAGAGCTGCGTGCGTTAAAGGGTAGGCTTGAGAAAGCCAAGGGGCGTAACAATGATCTGAAGGCAGAAATAGCGTCCTTAGAAGCAAAGATTGCCCAGTTGCGGAGCGATCCGGTAACACCAGCCCCGGAAAAGAAACGGCGTCTTGATGCCCTGCAGCGTCAAAAAGACGACTTGAGCCGACAGGTAGACCGTGCTTTGGGGCGATGAGGTTTGATCAGCTACTGGTGCAGGGTGTTGTCTGGATTGTTGGTTGGATGCCCTGCTTTTTCAGGAACTGAATCAGGGGCCCGGCCGGTATGGCGTACCCGGTATTGCTGGCCTGTTTGACATCAACACGAATAAACGTGTTGATGCCTATGGCTCGTCCGCAGGCATCAACAAGGGGGCCGCCGCTGCTTCCCCCTGAGATGGAAGCGGAATGGGCTATGCTGGGTGCTGCTGTCTTGCGGTTCTGGATAGCCATGATAGAGCCACGGGACAGGATGACGTCGGGCAGTGTGGACAGATCGCCTTTCATAAAACGACGAAACCCAACGTCGTTGCCAAGGACAAGCGCAGGAAAACCTGCTGCAATAACGTGCTCCAGTTCTGCAGCACTCTCGGCAAGTGGCAGAAAGCCGGGGGAGGGTGGTCCGTTTACTTTCAGCAAGGCGAAGTCGGAAGCGGTCTCCCCTTTTCCGGAAAGGGTGGCAATAATCTCGGCCCGCTGTATGCCAGCCGACCCCGGACCGGCTACAAAGACTCCCTCGGAACTGGAAGAGGAGACGACGTGATAGTTGGTCACAATGTGATGTTTGTCTACGAAGAAGCCGGAGCCGCTGTCCGTTGGAGTTACCACCATGACAACAGCCTGTTTCAGGCGTTGCGCCAAGCTACCTTCGGGCATGGACACGGGATTGCTCAGTTGTGATACAGGGCTTCTGGCAAGAAGACTGCGTGCGTCATCCTCATGCGTGCAGAGGTCAGTTTGCAAGAGCGCACGGACTTCGTGCAGATAGCGTTCCAAGGTAGCGCGATCCTGTGCTATTACGTGTCCTGCCGACAGGCTCCACAGATAGAATGTGCCAAGGATAAGCTGAAGAAAACAAACAACGCGGCGTGTGACCATGTATGGGTCCGGTCAAATAGAGGGAAAGTGTTTCCAGCCTCAATTATACTGCTTGCGTTACATCTGGCCAGATAATCATTAGTGATTGCGGGGTGTTTTTGTTTTGCAGATGGGAGAGTCGGAATATGTCTCGCTGGATATCGTACCCCTTGCGGCTTAGGATATTGGCGTGTATGGCATGGGTGATGATGCAGTTACACTATAGATTTTACCTATAATGTACTTATTTTCTTGATAATAAATGTAGATTTACGTATCTGAGTCCCTATCTTTTCTAGATAGGGTTTGGGAGTATACATGACCTCGATCGGCATTATGAGTGCAATGCACGAAGAGTTGGTAGCTGTTCTGGATGGTTTGCCCGATAAGCAGTGTGTGCGGGTCGCCGGGCGAGACTTCTGGCTTGGAAACTGGCATGGCCACTCTCTGGTTGTTGTTCTTTCGCGCATTGGTAAGGTGGCTGCAGCAACGACGGCAACCGTCCTTATCGAACATTTTGGCGTGAAGCAGATTGTCTTTACGGGTGTTGCAGGTGGTATAGGGACAGGACTGAAAGTTGGTGATGTTGTGCTGGCACATAGTTTTGTGCAGCATGACATGGATGCCTCGCCTCTATTCCCACGGCATGAAGTGCCTCTGTATGGTCTTAGTCATTTTGAGACTGACAAGGCGCTATCTGCGCGTCTGGGGAGTGCGGCCCAAACCATTCTTGCCGATGTTGACAGGCATGTCGGTGCCGATGCTGTCGACACGTTTGCCTTGCAGGCTCCTCGCTTGCATGAAGGACTGATTGCCAGTGGTGACCAATTTGTTGCTGATGCATCAAGGAGTCACGGCCTGAGACAAGATCTTCCTGATGCTCTTGCTGTTGAAATGGAAGGCGCTGCTGTGGCACAGGTCTGTGTGGATTACGAGATTCCGTTCGCAGCGCTTCGTACCATATCAGATTGTGCTGATGATAATGCCCCCGCTGACTTCAGTCGTTTTATTCGTGAAGTAGCAAGCCTCTATAGTCAGGCAGTGTTGTCTGAATGGTTGAGGACCGGTGCCTGATGTCAGGCTGGTGCGGCCAATGACTGCGTGGTGTATTCAAGCGGATCTTCGGCAAGCAGATTCTGCAGGATAGGGGCAATCGGGCCGGGATCGTGCCCGGCCGGTGCGCAGGGTGATAGTGCGGTTAAAGCCCACACAATGTCATCCTGAAAGCCCCACAACCCCAAGAGATAGGCCCCGAGTTCAGCGTGGTTGATGCCCATGCTTTCCTGCTCTGCTTCCAGAAGACGGAGCCCGGTGTCTGCTGTATCACAGGCCAGTTTTGTGTAGGACTGAGGCACGTCATTCAACAGAACAAGAACGCCGATTTCACATAACATGCCGGCAATACGTGCCATCTGTACAGTTGTGCTGGGTAATCCCGCATCGGCTGCACGTCCTGCACACTCTGTTGATAGCCGCATGGCTCGTGCTTGCAGGGCACCCATAAGAATTGCCGCAGGCCCAGTTAGTTTGAAGCTGCTGAATATGCCGACATTAAAAACAAGCATACGTATGATGTCTGTGCCGAGAAGCCGGATTGCCTGCTCAATGCTTGTTGCTGTGTTTGTCAGGGCAAAGTACTGGCTGTTTGTTAGCTTCAGAACCTCGGCAACCATGGCTATGTCGTCTTTCATGACGGTTGCAAGTGCATCGGTTGATGTAAGCGGTGACTCCAGAAGTGCGAGAAGCCGCGTATATCGTTCTGATGGAGACGGCAGGGCGTGCAGTTTGCCGACAATGCTGTGCAGAGCTGTTCTTGAAAACGACTGTCGCAGGGCCAGAGCCCGGACGATAACCCCCATGAGCTGTTCAAAAGAACAGGGCTTGGCCAAGTATTGATGCGCTGACCCCGCGACTGAAACAATGCTCTCTATGTGTGAATAGCCTGATAGTACAATGCGGACAGCTTGCGGGGACAGGATACGTACCTGCTCTAGGAACTCTGCGCCATTCATGCGCGGCATTTGCATGTCGCTGATAACAATATCGTAGGCCCCCTGACGCAGAAAGCTTAGGCCTTCTGCCCCCGAAAGCGCAAAGTCACAGTGCCATGTGCTGCCCCGGCTTATGGTCAGGCGCTTCAGCCCTTGCAGGAGTCTTGGGTCATCATCAACAAACAGGATGCGACTCATCGCCAGTGTCCTTCTTCCGAGAAGGTCTCAACAGACTCCCCATAATTTTGCGACAAGGGAGGGTCAAAGGGAATCCGCACGACGAAGATTGTACCACCTCCCTCACGGTTTTCGATATCAATCCGGCCTTTGTGCTTACGCACGACAATGTCATGAGCAATTGCCAGCCCTTGTCCGGTTCCTCGACCTACATCCTTTGTTGTGAAGAAAGGCTCAAAAATTTTGTCGCGTATATCATTGGGAATACCGCACCCGGTATCTGCAATTCTAACCTCGACAAAATCACCGTCCTGACGGGTTGAAACCGTGATCTTCCCCATTTGGGTATCATTATGATCCGTAATGGCATGTGCGGCGTTGACGATCAGGTTCAGGAAAACCTGATTGAGATCGCCGGGCAAACCGGTTACAGGGGGCAGGTTGTTCTCAAAATCTGTTTCCACTTCGGCAACGAGTTTCCATTCATTGCGTGATATGGTGATGGTACTTTGCAGATTATGATTCAGGTCGAAGGGGACGGGATCTTTCAAGCTTGGATGTGAGAATTCCTTCATTGCCATGACGATCCGGCTGACCGCCTCTATGCCCTCCAATGCCTGCTCAAGAGCCAAGGGGGCTTCCGGCCCAATAAAGCCAAGATCTAGCTTCCTGCACCTTTCTATTGCCGCTTGTACGGACGTATCATTGTTCGTGCCGTCTGCCACATCTATAGCGATGGCAATGAGTTCCGGCAGCACGCCGGCCACAAAACGAACATTGTCGCCTATGTATTGAATCGGTGTATTGATTTCATGGGCTATGCCGCCGGCAAGTGTTCCGATTGCTTCGAGTTTCTGGGCCTGCCGTCGCTCTTCCTCCAGACGCTTTTCTGCATCTTGGGCCCGTTGCTGTTCCGTGACGTCGCCCACAGTGACCAGCAGGTTGTTGTCCGGCGTGATCTGCAAACGGACAAGGTAGTATTGTCCGTTCAGGCAGCGGAATGTTACCGGTCTCATGATGCGTGTAAACCAGTTGTCCAGCAGATCCCGCACGTCGGCAGGGTTTTCCGCACATGATGAGAGCGCATCATGCAAGGTGAACTTACTGCTGAAGCTCCCCCCTGCCTTTTCAATCATCTGCCGCAATCGTCTGTTGCGCAACGTGATGGTACCGTCGGTCTGGCAAAGGGCAAAGCCCTCGGCAATTCCCTCTATTGCGATATGAAGGCGTGCTTCAGCAGACTGAACAGCTTCCCGTGCTGCTACGTCGGCGGTGATGTTTTTCCCGATACCACGGTAGCCTTTCCAGTGACCGTGACGATCCAGAATGGGCGCACCGCTGATGCTGATGTGCATCATCTGTTGTTCTGATGTGGGGATTGTAAAGACCAAGCTTGAAAATGGTGCACGTGTGCGGAATGCTTTTTCCAAACCGGGAGGGGAGCTTTTGCTGGGTCGTCCGAGAATTTCCCTTCGCGTTCTTCCGATCACATCAGATACGGGGATTCCGGTTATATCCGTGAAAGATGGTGTGATGGTTGTGATGCGTCCCCGGCGATCTGTTTCCCAAACCCAGTCTGCAGCAATATCAATCACGCTGGCCATGCGCTTCTGTTCGGCCGCACCCTTCTGATGCTCGGTATAGAGCTGTGCATTCCGGCGTAGAAGGGCAAGAACTATGGCCGTTGAAATACCAAGAGCAAGATAAAAACCTGTCAGCTCCACCATAGGACTGGTTCCATTTCTCAGTGGGTGCTGTAAATGGTCAGGTTTTCTCCTATACGGCCTTCTTCCAGCAGCTTTCTGAGTTTGCTCAGGAGATCTTGGTCAAGGACAGTACCGCTGGAAACAAGAACCCGTCCATCCCGATCTAGGACGCTGGCTGCCACCTCATCCCCATTACGCAAGCGATAAACTTGGGTTTGTCGTACATGGCGTGATTCCGCCGCGGGTGTATCAAAATGCCGTGCATTGTTGCTGCGCAGGCTGGCTTGTTCATAGCAAACAATGCCCTCGCGAATAATGTCACGCAGTTTTGCAGGTGTGCAGGGTTTGAGGAGGTAGCGGAAAACCAAGCCGTCTGACAGAAGCTGTGTTGCGGCATCGGCGTTCGGTTTTCCTGTCAGGACAATACGGCAGGTACGCGGAGAATGTTTCCGGACCTGTTCAAGAAGCTGCAAGCCGTTGACAGCTGGCATATCCATATCTGTTACCATAACCGCGAAGCGTTCCCCATCTAGGAAAAGGCGCATGGCTTCCACGGCGTTCCCCGCTGTCTCCAGCTCGAACTCTCCGTGGAATGTACGGCGAAGGGCAGACAGAACGTTTTGTTCGTCATCAACAAACAGAACTCGCGAAACCATGTGGTTTTTCCGATGGTCAAGGTTCAGGGTGTATACGTGGGGCAATTCCGACGGTATGCACTGAAGTACGGTGATCTTTCCCGAAGACCCTATATATGGTGCGGGATATTATTTGACAAGTGAAATGTGTGGGTAGATTTGCTGTATTCTATTTAAAATGGATATTTATGTAAGTGAGATTATCTTTCGTTGTTATTTATTATATTAAATATTGTCCTTTTTTATAGGAACCCACTCATTAAAATATTCCTTTTTATTTGTTTTATGGTCTATGGGTATCAGTTGTATGCTTTCCTTGCGGCTCTTATGTTTCATGGTTCGCCACTTAGGGTTATAGTGACTTAGCTTACTATTTGTATCGATCGTGCTGATCTCATTATCATGCCTGTCTGTTTCATGGTCTATGGGGGACCATTCAGGGTCATTGCTGTCGGATGAAGCCATCGAAATGAAGAGGTCTGTGCTGTCGTGTCCTGCTTGCGCGGTAGGATCGGCATCGTTAACAGCCGCAGATTCTGCCAGTGGCGTTGCTTCTGTTTCCATGGCAAGGATCGTCTGCTCTTTGAAATCTCCTTGTGGATCAAGAAGGTTGTTTCCCTTGCTGGATGCAAGGCAAACGAGCGGAGCAGACATGCCATTTCCTACAATGCGGAATCGGGCCCCAACCAGCTTCTGTCCAACGGCAATCGCAGCTTCAGTTGCGCGCCGGCGTCCTTCCAGTTCTGAAAGGCGTGGGAATGCCAAGAGAAAAACGCCCTCTTCGCCAAAAACGCGTACAGGATTCCCGTGTCCTGCAACTTTACGCAGGGTTGCTTCTGCAAGCATAATAGCCTTTGCGCCAACCCGGTCCCAGGTGTCTCCAATAGCTTGGCGAAACTGGGTCAGGCTGACGAGATGAACCTCCAGTTCTGGTTTGCGTTGCAGTATTTCTTCCAGTGTAAGGTCTACCCAGTGATCTTCGTCGCTCGTCATGGGCTCTATGTGGAGGGGGGCAGAGTCCGTTGATGTAGATGAAGGCGTCGCTACCTGTGAGAAAAATCCGCGTAGGCTGCCCCAAAGGCCTCTTTTCTTGCTTTGTGCGTTGTTCTGTGGCGCGTTGTCGCTGTTTGCCATCCTGTAGCCGCCGTTTCAATAATACCCAAAGCCTTTGCTATATTATTCCGTTCCGCTTTGTCTTCAAGGCATGCTGTCTTCTGCATAGTCATAACGAATATTATGCGACTTTATGGCGCGAGACCACCAAAACCATCTATGTGTGGGACGTTACGTGTCATATTCAGGCCGTTTTGTTATACGACTCCGCTCTCTTGTTTTTATCTCTGTGAGGTAGAGCGCGTGCTCTATGGCTTTTATATCTTCGCACTCTAAGACACCTGTTTGCAGAATGCGACGCAGGAATACTTCAAGGAGAACCGTCTTGGATTCTGGGCTCGCGTGTCGTTTGTCCAGACCCAGAGGGATTTCCGTAATTTTTCTGGTACGTTGCCTTGCGCTGATATGTATGTATGCCATGGATCCTATCGCTTTCTAAGGGCTGCCATAGCACGTATGGGCATGGATCATGCCATCTAGGCTGGGTGTACACTTTTCTTGTCGGACACCCCTTTCGCATATCCTTTGCATATTTTTAGTTATATTTCTCTATGTGTTTAATTTCTTTAGATGTTCATTTATATATTGTTTAGATTGATATATCTTATGAAATCATAAGCATAGGTCAACTGATGTAACTCAAATATTCAACTTACAATTAATATTGCTCTTTTATTTCCACTCCCAAATTCCAATGGTTTTATTTTGTTATTATTGAAGCCCCTGGTAGCAGAATATATTCTGTGTTTCAGTCACGTTCCGCAGATTCCAGATCTGCCAGAGTGACTGTTGCTCTTGGGGGAGAGACTCTGTCATGTTCAAGGCGATGTCGCAGTTTCGGGTTTCAACGCGCATTTTTACGGGTTTCTCTGTTTTGTTGCTTGTAACAGCTGGTTTTGCCTCAGCATTGTGGTGGAGCGGGCGGGAATCGGCGCGTTCCCTGAGTGCCATTACGCTTGGGGCTGAGCTGACCGTCAGAAGTACTGCAGCGGATGCCGATTTGCAGACCATGAGGCGCCTGGTAACAGCGTTTTTCTATACCAATGACTTGTCTCATGTTGATCCTGTGCGGCGACAGGCGGCTGTTGTCCGGCAACATTTCGACAACCTGATTTTGGATACCCAAGACCCCTATGTGCAAGACCAGCTTCGGCAGGCTGTAAAGCAGATTGCGTCTTATCTGGAAAGTTTCGAGAAGCGTGCAGCGCTGACCGAGGAGCGCAACAAGATGGTCCAAGAGACCATTGATCGCTTCGGGCCGGATACCCTGTCCTTGCTTAACAAGATACGTGCAGACGCAGAGGCTGCGGGGCAGGCTTCTGTGGCTCTTCGCGCAGCAGAGATTTCCGAGAAATTTACGGCGGCGCGTTTTGCTGCTCGCGGTTTCCTGGTTGATGACCGACAAGATCCTGCTACGACCGTTATTCCGGCACTGGATGAAGCTCTTGCTGGTGCAGCTTCCTTGCGTCAGCAATTGGCGCGTGTTGGGAAAGCTGATGTGGGTGCTCGCCTTGTTGGTTTGATTACGGGATACAGGGCTTCTTTCAGTCGTGTCGCCGAGATCTCCCTGTATAACAGGGATGTTATTCAACCTCAGATGGCGGAGCGCGGTGCGGCCTTGGTACGTATGGCAGAAGATATTCGTATTGCCGGGGTTCGTGGTTTCCACGAGCAATCCACGGCAGCGCTTGATGTTCTTTCCAGTACCCGGACAACAGCCAGCATTATCGCTGTTTTTGTTTTGCTGGCCGGCATCTTGTTTGCGTCTATGGTAGCGCTTGGCATCAGTCACCCCCTCAAGTCCATTACCGCAGCCATTCGCAGACTGGCTGAGCGTGATGTGACGGTTGCTATTCCAGCGTTGGATTACAAGGATGAAATTGGGGAAATTGCAGCGGCTCTTGAAGTGTTCCGGCACAATATGATCCAGAATGAGGCCCTGCAGGCTGAACGCCAGGCCGATGCTGAAGCTAGGGCCGCCAGAGGTGTTCGCTTGGGCGAGCTGATGCAGATTTTCGACCGTGATGTTGGAACTCTTCTGCAAACGGTGGCCAGTGCGACAGATGAACTGAATGCAACGGCACAGTCCATGTCGGCTATTGCCGAGGAAACCAGCTCTCAAGCCTTGTCGGTTGCTCAATCCTCTGAGCAGGTATCGGCCAATGTTCAGATGGTTGCCAGTGCTTCTGAACAGCTGGGGGCCTCAATTCAGGAAATCAGCCGTCAGGTCCACGAGTCTTCCGAGCTTTCGCGTTCGGCCATGATGCGTGCCCATGATGCAACCCATGCTGTGCTGGGGCTTAAATCCACAGCCGTGGAAATTGGGGCTGTTGTCAACCTGATTACTGACATTGCCGGACAAACCAACATGCTGGCCTTGAATGCCACCATAGAAGCGGCGCGTGCCGGCGAGTATGGAAAGGGCTTTGCCGTTGTTGCCAGTGAAGTAAAGGACTTAGCTTCACAAACAGCAAGAGCTACGGAAGAAATACGGCAACGTATCGATGCTATTCAGGCAGCTGTCGAGAATGCTGCGGATGCCATCGAGATGATCGTATCATCTGTTGATGAGGCAACCAATGCTGCATCAGCCATTGCCAGTGCTGTAGAAGAACAAAGTGCTGCTACCCGCGATATTTCGGCCAATGTCAGCCAAGCTGCGACGGTGACAACAGCCGTAACATCGACAATTTCCGGCGTTAGCGATGCAGCCCAAGAGACCGGAGCCGCTTCCGGGAAGGTTCTGAATGCATCGCAGACACTGACAGAAGACGCGCGACAGTTACGCTCGCTTGTCGAGCGTTTTCTTGCCAATGTCAGAGCCGCCTGAGGCCGCTGTTATCCGGAGCCAGACACCTTGGTTTGGCTCCGGTACGCTTACATCCGTTCCTGTGTGATTGGCAGAATCTAACTTGTCTGCATGGAGCAGGGGTAAGGCTTGTCATATCGAGCAAGAAGTCTCCCCTGACTCTTTCTCAGAACTTCAGTTCGATATCTTGGTTCTGTCCCATGTCCAGCATGTCTTCCAGTTTTGGCTTTTTGTCTTGCTGGTGTGTCATCTGGTCCTGAATAGTCGCGGCGCGTTGCAGGTTCTCGGTTTGCGCCAGACTGGCCAGATGGTTGTAGATCAGGGGTAGTGCACCAACCCTGCGCAGACCAAGGAATGCTTCATCTGACAGGGCATCAAGGGCCTCTGCATCAACCTGATACAGGTTCTTCATGTGTAGGGGTTTGTTATTTTTATTGATTGTAAGACTCCATGGCTTGAGGAGTCCGGCTTTGGAAATGGCGGATAACTTGGCCCGTGTGTTGCCGTGATCGTTAGCAACCGCTGTCAGGAAGTCAAGGCGTGTCTTCATGTCAGCAGATAGGCTGCCGTCTTTCTCGAACAGAGGGCGAGCCTTGGGATCTTTAGTGGTGTCCGTCAGAAGCGGGCTGTTCTCGTCAATGCATAAAACCAACTGGTCCTGTGCATCCGGGGCGCGCATCAACCGGAAGGGTACGGCGCGCAAGACCGCGGGGACATAGCCAGCCAGCCACCGCCCATCCGGGGCGACAAACCAGTTCTCTCCTGCTGATACGGAATGAATGCTCACCAGTTCAAATTCTTGTTGGTCTTCGGGCGCATCCTTGGCCGAGATTTGCATAATGGCCACAGGAAAAAAGGCGGCGCAGCGGTGTACCTCGGCGCTGACAATGGTCAGGATCGGGCTGCTGGACGCAAAGGACCACCCTCTGTTTGTAATCAGTCCCAAGTTTTTGTGGTTCTCGACGCTGAGCGGGATCAGGGATTGGTGCATGATGGTGGTTCCGGCAAAAGCGGTGGGGTGATGGTGATGTACCGTATCAACATTCTACACGAGTTACCTGGTTGCAAAGAACGACAAACTGTATGATCTATGATAGAGACTAACTGGTCTATTCGCGTTACTATGATTGTGTTGTTATGCTGGTAAAAAAGGAAAGATGCGAGTGATCCGTCGTGTCGGAGTAAAACGGGTTCTGGTAACCGGAGGAGCCGGATTTCTAGGGGTACATCTGTGTACACAGTTGTTGCGACAAGGCTACGAGGTTTTGTGTGTGGACAGTTTTCTGACCGGGCATCGCCCCGCTGTTGATCATCTTCTAGGTGATCCGCATTTCACAGTTATGCACCATGACATTACGTTGCCTCTATCTGTTGATGTTGACGAGATCTACAATCTTGCATGCCCTGCTTCGCCTGTTCATTACCAGCGCGATCCTGTGCGCACGATCAAGACCTGTGTGCTGGGGGCAATGAACATGCTGGAGCTGGCGCGCCAGTCGGGTGCCCGTGTTTTTCAGGCCTCAACATCTGAAGTCTATGGTGATCCCCGGCAGCATCCCCAGGATGAAATGTATTGGGGGCATGTCAATCCAACCGGCGTCCGGTCTTGCTATGACGAGGGAAAGCGCTGTGCAGAGACCTTGTTCTTTGACTACTTTCGTCAGCACAACCTTCCCATAAAAGTTGGGCGTATTTTCAATACGTATGGTCCGGGTATGTGTCTGGATGATGGTCGAGTTGTGTCCAATTTTATTGTTCAGGCCTTGCGGGGAGATGATCTGACGCTGTTTGGTGATGGATCGCAAACCCGCAGCTTTTGTTACGTCTCTGATATGATAACGGCTTTTATGAGAATGATGGAAATGCCGGTGGATGTTACGGGCCCCTTCAATTTGGGTAATCCATCAGAAATCAGTGTCGCTGAGCTGGCAGAGCGTATTTTACAGCTTACCGGTTCCCATTCGCGCTTGGTTTCTCGTCCCCTGCCCCCTGATGATCCTGCGCGCCGTCAGCCTGATATTACGCGGGCGCGCAACATTTTGGGGTGGGAACCTACGGTATCTCTTGAGGATGGGTTGCGTGAGACCATAGACTGGTTCCGTCATTCTCTGGATGTATAACCAATCCCGGTGCCTCGTGTGGGCAGTATTTGTTCCGGTAGACGAGAAAGCGCATGGCGGTGCCAGTTCTTCATAATCCAGGCCTGCTTCGCCGTGATGGCTTTGTTGGTGGTGCCTGGAAGCCTTCGATCAGTGGCCGTGTGTTCCCTGTTGTTGATCCGGCAGATCAGTCTGTTCTGGTTGAAGTCGCGGATATGGGGGCTCGGGATGCGCTTGACGCCATTACCGCTGCCCAAGATGCGCAGGAGGCCTGGAAGCAGCATCCGGCTGCCGAGCGTGCCGCCGTGTTGCGGTTATGGTTTGAGCTGATCACCCGTTCCCGGGACGATTTGGCTCTGTTGATGACAGCAGAGCAGGGAAAGCCTTTGGCCGAGGCGCGGGGTGAGGTGACCTATGCCGCCAGTTTTGTCCAATGGTTTGCAGAGGAAGCGCGCCGGGCCTATGGCGATGTTATTCCCTCCCCATTGCGTGATCGGCGTCTTCTTGTTCTAAAGGAACCGGTTGGTGTTGTGGCCGCCATTACACCGTGGAATTTTCCAGCTGCGATGATAACCCGTAAATGTGCGCCAGCCTTGGCAGCCGGATGTTCTGTGGTGATCAAGCCTGCCGGTGAGACACCCCTTTCGGCACTGGCGTTGGCTGCGCTGGCTGAGCAAGCTGGTTTTCCCCCCGGCGTCCTGAATGTTCTCCCCTCTTCATGCAGTGCCGAGATCGGGGCCGTGCTGACCCGCGATCCTCGCGTACGAAAGCTGTCTTTTACTGGTTCGACCAGGGTTGGAAAGATCCTGATGCAGCAGTGTGCAGAGACGGTGAAGAAGGTATCGCTGGAGCTGGGTGGGAATGCCCCGTTCATTGTGTTTGATGATGCAGATCTGGATGCGGCTGTCGCAGGTGCCTTGGCATCAAAGTATCGTAATACAGGCCAAACCTGTGTGTGTGCCAACCGCTTCCTGGTTCAGGAGGGGATCTATCCAGCTTTCGCGGAACGCTTTGCAAAGGCTGTTGCGGGTTTGCGTGTTGGACCCGGTACGGCAGAGGGAGTATCCCAAGGGCCTCTGATTACGATGGAAGCCCTGCATAAGGTTGAAGGCTTGGTCAATGAAGCCAAGGCCCAAGGGGCCCGCGTTCTTGTTGGTGGTGCGCGCCATGCCTTGGGAGGGACATTCTTCGAGCCTACTGTTCTGGGTGATGTCCAGCCTTCCATGCGTGCTGTATCCGAGGAGATTTTCGGGCCTGTTGCCCCCCTGATCCGGTTCCGGGACGAGGTGGAGGCCATTCGTATAGCCAATGATACGCCCTTTGGGCTTGCAGCCTATTTTTATACTCGCGATATCGGGCGCATCTGGCGTGTGTCCGAAGCTCTGGAGTACGGTATCATTGGTATCAACGAGGGGATTGTCTCGACCGAAGTGGCACCTTTTGGCGGCATGAAGGAGTCTGGTATCGGGCGTGAGGGATCACGTTATGGTCTGGATGAATTCATGGAGATCAAGTACCTCTGCCTTGGTGGCTTACAGGGATAGGGGGGCCTGCCATGATTTCCAATACCTTGCGTGATGCGGATCTGCGTCACGTTCTGCACCCCTATACAAATCTGGTTGCACATGAAAAGAAGGGGCCCTTTGTCATTGTCCGTGGCGAGGGTGTCCGCGTGTTTGACGAGATGGGGAAGGAATATATTGAAGGAATGTCGGGGTTATGGTGCGCCTCATTGGGGTTTACCCAGCCCCGGCTTCGTGATGCAGCTGTGCGCCAAATGGATACCCTGCCCTTCTTCCATCAATTTGCCTCCAAGTCCCATCCTCCGGGGATCCGGCTTGCTGAACGCCTGGTTGCCATGGCCCCGGTGCCGATGGCGCGGGTTTTCTTTGCCAATTCTGGCTCCGAGGCCAACGATACGGTTGTCAAGATTGTTCGCTACATCAACCATGTCATGGGGCGTCCGCACAAGAAGAAGATTATATCCCGCCATCGCGCCTATCATGGTGTGACGCTGGCATCCGCCAGTCTGACCGGTTTGCCCGCCAATCACCGGGCTTTTGACCTGCCCATGCCCGGTGTTTTGCATGCCACGTGCCCGCACTTTTACCGCCAGGCTTCCGCTAACGAGGATGAAGGCCGGTTTGTCGAGCGGCTGGCGATGGAGCTGGAGCAGATGATCCAGTCTGAAGGGCCGGATACCATTGCTGCCTTCTTTGCGGAGCCTGTGATGGGAGCCGGCGGCGTTATTATTCCGCCGGCTGGGTACTTCCCCAGAATTCAAGCTGTTCTCGACAAGTACGATATCTTGCTGGTGGCTGACGAGGTTATCTGTGGTTTTGGTCGTACCGGGAACCCGTGGGGCAGCCAAACTTTTGATCTGAAGCCCGACATCATTACCTCGGCCAAGGCGTTGTCGGCGGCGTGGATGCCTATAGCGGCCGTTATGGTCAGCCAGAAAGTTTGGGAGCCACTGCAGCGCGGTGCCGGAGAGATTGGCACCTTTGGCCACGGTTTCACATATTCGGGGCACCCCGTTGCAGCAGCCGTTGCGCTTGAGGCACTGGATATCTATGAGCAGGACGGTATTTTTGAGCGTGTTGGCTCTCTTTCAGGCCGTTTTCTTGCCCATCTGCACGCCTTCTCGGATCATCCCCTGATTGGTAACGTCCGGGGCATTGGTTTGATTGGTGCCCTTGAGCTGGTTGCGGACAAGGAAACTCGCACACCTTTCGATCCCGCCCGTGCGATGGCAGCCTCTCTGGTTGATGCGTGTCAGGAGGAAGGGTTGATCCTGCGCGCTTTGGCGGGTGATATCGTTGCATTCTGTCCGCCGCTGGTTATATCCCCGGATGACTTGGATGTGATGTTTGAGCGGTTCCGGCGGGCTCTGGAGCGCTGGACTTTACAGATCCATCCATTGCCTTTCTGAGTTCGGGACAGGTGTGGAATGTGGCCTTGCTTGCGGGCAAAGCTGTTCTTCCCCGCATGCTGTCGGCGATCTTTTCCGCCATCATGATGGTGGTTGCGTTCAGGTTACCGGTGATGATCTGTGGCATGATCGATGCATCGACAACCCGCAGGCCCTGCAGACCATGCACCCTGCCCTGCCCGTCCACCACGGCGAGATCATCGTTGCCCATACGGCAGGTCCCACACGGATGATAAGCTGTTTCGGCATTTCTGCGCACGAAATCATCCATGGAGCGGTCGTTGTCAACGTCGGGTCCGGGGCTTATTTCTTCGCCCCGGCAGAAATCAAGGGCCGGCTGGCTTATGATATGGCGGGTAATCCGTATAGCGTCGCGGAACTCTTCCCAATCCTGTCTTGAACTCATGTAGCTGAAAACAATGCCGGGTGGTGCGGCTGGATCCTTGGACGTAATGTATACCCTGCCCCGGCTGGGAGAGCGCATGGAGCCGACATGGGCCTGAAATCCGTGTGCCTTGAATGCACTGCGGCCATCATAGCGGATAGCTAGGGGCAGAAAGTGGTACTGTATGTTTGGCCACAGGAATTTGGTACCGGAGCGTATGAATCCACCGGCTTCAAAGTGGTTGCTTGCGCCAATCCCGTCTCCCATGAAAAGCCAGCGCGCACCGATGCTTGGCCAGTTTCGCCATTGCAGGGCCGGGTACAGGGAGATGGGTTGGGTGCAGCTGTATTGCATGTATATCTCAAGATGGTCCTGAAGGTTCTCACCCACGCCGGGAAGGTCCTCCACAACCGGGATGCCGATGGAACCAAGCAGGGAAGAGGAGCCGACACCTGATCGCTGCAGGATCTGGGGGGAGCCAATGGCGCCTGCACACACAACAATTTCACGACGGGCCCTTATGGTAACGGGAGCGGGGTTTGTCTTGTGTAACAGCTGAATGCCTACAGCTCGTTGATCGGAAAACAGGATGCGGTCGACCAGCGTTCCGGCCATGATGCGGAGGTTCCGGCGATGGCGTGCTTGATCCAGCCACCCCCGGGATGTGCTGCAGCGTCGGCCATGAGCGGTGACGGTCCGGTCCATTGGGCCGAAACCTTCCTGCTGATACCCGTTCAGATCATCTGTTCGTGGATACCCTGCCTGTACGGCAGCTTCTACCATGGCGGCGAACAGGGGATTGTTGTCAGGCTTGGGCGTGGTGACATGCAGGGGGCCTGTGTCACCGTGGTAGTCATTGGCGCCTGTATCGCGGGTCTCGGACTTGCGAAAATACGGCAGACAGTGTTGGTATGACCAGTCAGCAAGTCCCGGTTGGCTGGCCCAAGTATTGAAATCCATTGGATTACCGCGGATATAACACATACCATTGATCAGGGATGACCCCCCCAAGCCCTTGCCGCGACTGCAATCCATGCGGCGGCCGTCCATGTATGGCTCCGGGTCGGTTCTATAGCCCCAGTTGTAGCGGTCTCCCTGCAAGGGCCACGCCAGTGCTGCCGGCATCTGAGTCCGGATGTCCATGCGCCAGTCTGGTCCTCCTGCCTCAACCAAAAGAACCTGACGGTTGCAGTCCTCGCTGAGGCGAGCTGCCAGTACGGCACCGGCGGAACCAGCGCCAATAATGATGTCGTCAACCTCGTCGAGCATGTGTCCCCTTCCCCGCATGATTACCGTACTTCAGAAAGCCGGGTTGAAGCGCCCCATCTCAACCTGAATCGATTTGATACGTGTGTGCCGCAGCAGTGTTTCAAGTCCATTTTCGAAGCCAATGCCGGATTGATGGAAACCACCTGCGGGCATAGCTGCCGGGGATTCTCCCCACGTATTGATCCAGCAAATACCGGCTTCCAGAGCATGGGTCATGCGGTGGGCACGTGCAAGATTTGGTGTCAAGACACCGGCAGCAAGACCATAGGGCGTTGCATTCGCGCGACCTATCACCTCCTCTTCGGTGTCGTAGGTCAGAATGCTCATGACCGGGCCAAAGATTTCCTCTTGGGCTATGGTCATTGTATCCTCAACATCCGTGAAAACGGTTGGTTCGACAAAAAAGCCACGGTCGAAGGGAGGGGTTGTCATGCGGTTGCCCCCACACAGGAGTCGTGCCCCCTCTCCTTGCCCCTTGTCGATCAACTCCAGAACTTTCTCCATGTGCTTCAAGCTGATCATGGAGCCAAAGTTTACGTCCGGTGCCAGTGGGTGCCCGGGGCGTATGGACCGGATACGGTCAAGGATTCGGTGTTCAATTTCTTGCTTGAGGCAGCGAGGGACAAATACACGGGTTCCGTTTGTGCAGACTTGTCCGCTGCTGAAGAAATTTGCGGTCACAGCAATGGCGGCTGCCAGATCAGGGTCTGCATCGGAGGCAATAATCAAGGGCGATTTACCGCCCAGTTCCATGGTGATGTCTTTCAGGGTTGCGGCAGCCGCAGCCATAACAGTCCGCCCGGTCCGGGTTCCGCCCGTAAAGGATACCTTGGCAACGGCAGGATGTTCCACCAGCCACTGCCCCACATCTTGTCCTGCTCCATTCGCGACATTGAAGACGCCATCGGGAAGGCCGGCTTCGGTATAGATGGTGGCAAGCTGAAGGGCACCAAGCGGTGTCAGCTCGCTGGGCTTGAATACCATGGCATTGCCTGCGGCCAAGGCTGGTGCTGATTTCCACACGGCAATCTGGAGCGGGTAATTCCATGCCCCAATGCCGGCAATGACGCCCAAGGGTTCCCGTCGTGTATAGACAAAACTGTCCCGTCGCAGGGGGATCTGGGAACCTTCTAGGGTGGGGATCAGCCCAGCATAGTACTCCAGAACCTCAGCACCGCTTGTAATGTCAACCGAGCGCGTTTCCGAGAGGGGGCGTCCTGTGTCAAGTGCCTCGATCAGGGCCAGCTCATCGTTCCGGTCACGCAGAATGCTGGCTGCACGCATCAGGACACGGGTTCGCTCTGCTGTGCTCTTCTCAGCCCATACCTTTTGCCCTTCCACAGCGGATTGTACCGCTCGGTCTACGTCAGGGCGGTCAGCGCAATGAACCAGAGAGAGCTGTTCACCATCAGCCGGGCATGTCGTGATGATCCGTTGTCCCGACCCTTCTATGCAGTTGCGTCCGCTGATATAGAGGCCTTGTTCTCCGAAGCGGAAAGCAGATGGCGTGTTGTGGCGTTTAAGGGCAGTCATCGAGATGTCCAGCCAAGGAGGTCCTTGATTATTTACGAGAACGCAATTAGCGTTGACAACTATAAATCGTAATTTTGTGTGGGTCGTTGTACCTGCTTTCGGGGCCAGCAAAAGAGGGAACGGACTTGATGAGCGGTGTCTTTCCCGCTGAAGCGCGTCTGACGACCCGTGTCAATATACCTGTATTTGGTGGTGCTTCGGTTCTGACAGGTGTTTTTGTTCTCTTCCTCCTGTTGTTCCCGGAGCGCTCTGGCCTTTTGATGGAGGAAATCCGCCTTTGGGTCTGTCAGACCTTCGGCTGGTATTACATGTTGGTTACAGCGACGTGCCTTTTCTTTGTTCTCTGGTTGGCCTGCTCCCGGTTCGCGGGGCTTCGCCTAGGGCGTGATGGCGAAGATCCCGAGTTCGGTTTTCTATCATGGTCGGGTATGTTGTTTTCATCAGGGATTGGTGTGTCGCTACTCTACTTTGCCGTTTCCGAGCCTGTTGACCATTTCCTCAGACCACCCGAGGGTATGCCATCAACGCCACAGGCTGCGCGACAGGCCATGCAGCTGACGTTTCTGCACTGGGGTCTGCATGGCTGGGCCATGTATGCGCTGGTTGGTATTGCTGTTGGTTATGGTGTCTGGCGTCACCGTTACCCGCTGGCTTTGCGCACGGCCTTGATCCCTATGCTTGGGGAGGCCCGCGCCAATGGCTGGGGTGGTCATTTGCTGGATGCTTTTGGTATCCTAGTCACAATCCCGGGTCTGGTTACCAACCTGATTATTGGCGCGATGTTAGTTGCATCTGGATCTGGCTATCTTTTGGGGATGGATCCTTCCCGGACTATGTTGACGGCCATCATTCTTCTTATGAGTGGCTGTGCAGCTTTTATTGCTGTGGTTGGCGTGCGAAGGGGTATCTCGCGGGTTTCCAACCTTAATGTTGTCCTGTTTCTTGCCTTACTTGGTCTTGTGCTTCTGCACGGTGATGTGGCTATGATTCTGGGGCGGTTTGTCCAAAATATGGGTGATTATCTGGATGGTCTCCTCCTCAAGACGTTTGATCTGTATGCTTATGCAGCGCCTGTAGAAGGGTACGGGGATGACGGATGGGTTGGCCGCTGGACGGTTTTCTTCTGGGCCTGGTGGATGTCGTGGACTCCTTTTGTCGGCTTGTTTATTGCCCGTATTTCAAGGGGGCGTACGGTTCGTGAGGTTGTGCTGGGGGTGCTGTCCATTCCGCTGATTTGTACTTTTGCTTTTCATGCTGTCCTCGGCAACATGGCTTTGGATCTTGTTGTGGGTGGTGCTGATGAGCTGGCTTCTGTTGCACTAAAACAGGCGGATATGTCCTTGTATGTTTTTCTGCAGCATTATCCTTTTGCGGGGCCCATGGTTTTCTTTGCTGTTGTTACATGCTTTGTCCTTTTTCTGACACCAGCCGAATCAGGTGCCATCATGTTGGCAGACTTGTCCCGTTTGGGTGGACAAATAGGGCGTGATGCTTCGATGTGGCTTCGTCTGTTTTGGTCTTTGGTCGTAACATTGGTAGCTTTGGGTTTGTTATTTGCCGGTGATTTCGTGGCTATGCAGGCGACGGTTGTTTTGGCGGCCCTGCCGTTTTCGTGTGTACTGTTTCTTTTCCTTGTCGGGTTGATGCGGTGGATGCAGAACGACCTGGATGGTGTGGCGCGGGGGGAATCATGAAAGGGATCATTCTGGCAGGGGGCACAGGATCCAGACTCTATCCGGCAACGAAAGCTGTCTCCAAACAGGCATTGCCTGTCTACGACAAGCCGATGATTTATTATTCGCTCAGCACACTGATGCTGGCGGGACTTCGTGAGATCTTAGTTATCACAACTCCGCGAGACTCAGGGTTGTTCCGTGCTCTTCTGGGTGATGGAAAGAAGTGGGGCATCACGATAGAGTATGCCGAGCAGGAAAAGCCTGGTGGGCTGGCGCAAGCCTTCTTGATCGGGGCAGATTTTATTGGCGACAACAACTGCGCCCTGATTCTGGGCGATAACATTTTTCATGGTCATGGACTGGGTGACATGCTGCGTCGCGCCGTTGACAGAACATTCAATGGTCTTCACGGGGCAACGGTCTTTGCGTATCACGTTGCAGATCCGTCTCGTTACGGCGTGATTACCATGGACGGGAATGGCCAAGCTGTTTCAATCGAAGAGAAGCCATCCAAGCCCAAGTCTCACTGGGCTGTTACGGGGCTCTATTTCTATGACAGCCGGGTGATTGATGTGGCTTCAACGCTCAAGCCAAGCCCACGTGGTGAGCTTGAGATAACAGATATCAATACGTGGTATCTGCGTGATGGGACCTTGGCCGTTGAAACCATGGGGAGAGGATACGCGTGGTTCGATACCGGGACTCATGAAAGTCTGTTGGAGGCCAGCTCCTATGTTCATACGATCGATAAACGTCAGGGCTTCAAGGTTGCCTGTCCGGAAGAAGTTGCATTCCGTATGGGTTATATTGACTCTGCGCAACTCAATCTTCTGGCGCGTGAGCTTGGGGGTAGCAGTTATGGGCAATATCTTGCGGATATTGTCGCAAAAGATGCCTGAATGATTGCATCTATTAATCCTAGGTGCATGCAACGATAACAATCAAAAGATGCCTGCATGCTATTTTCTCTTGCAATTTTCGGTATTGTTGGGCCTTCTATTTATACAACGCCGCGCTTTTTTGTTGGGCGGGGGCAGGTGTTGCGTTCGTCTTTGCGTCGTTCCTAGGGGGAGACGCCCTTCCAACTGTTGGTGTGCGGAGTGTCGTTCTGTGGATTTTTCAGCGCGGTTACCTTTTTCTGGCGGCAAGGCACCGGCCACAGATCTTGATAAGGCCTTGAGAAGTGCTCGTGGCGGGTTCTATGCCACGGCGGGATTCAGTTTTTTTATCAATTTGCTTCTCTTTGTTTCACCCATCTATATGCTTCAGGTTTATGATCGCGTTCTGAGCAGCCGGTCGACGCCTACCTTAGTCATGATTACGCTTGCTGCTCTTTTCGCACTTGTGGTGATGGCTGTTCTAGAAGCTATTCGCTCACGTGTTCTTGTTCGTACAGGTCTGCAAATTGACCGCGCCCTGAACCGCAGGGTTTTTGCCGCTGTTTTCCGTCATACCGTGCGTCATCCCGAAGGCAGCCAATCTCAGGCCTTGCGTGATATTGACAGTTTGCGGGAATTCCTGACAGGCCCCGGGCTGCTTGCCTTTTGTGATGCACCTTGGGTGCCCCTGTTTCTTGGGCTTTGCTTTGTCATGCACCCGATGATTGGCTTGGTTGCCCTTGTTGGTGCCATCGTTATTTTTGGGTTGGCGCTGGCAAATAATCTGGTTACCAGAACACCTCTCAAGGATGCTTCTGCACAGTCGATTGCGGCTAGTCGCTTTGTCTCCGGGTCGTTACGCAACGCCGAAGTGCTACAGGCAATGGGTATGCTTGGCCCGCTCCTGGATCGTTGGTTGGTCAAGCACCGTGGTGTCTTGTCCTGCCAAGCCCGTGCATCCGATGCTGCATCGGCTCTTCTTGCTGTATCAAAGGCTTTTCGTCTTGCGCTGCAGACTGCGATCCTAGGCGTTGGAGCATGGTTGGCTATCCAGAATGAAATCAGTCCCGGCATGATGATTGCGGCCTCGATTATTATGGGGCGTGCCCTGTCGCCCGTCGAGCTGGCGGTAGCCAACTGGAAAGGGTTCCTGAACGCAAGATCGGCCTTTGACCGTGTTCAGACCTTGTTGCGCTCTACCCCCGAAGACAAGGAACGTATGGCTCTTCCTCGTCCTGATGGCCGGGTGTCTCTGCAGGGAGTATTTGTGGTGCCACCGGGGGCAAGCCAGCCGGTTCTCCGTGGCGTCTCCTTTGATCTTGATCCCGGTGATGTATTGGGGGTGATTGGGCCATCGGCAGCTGGAAAGTCAACATTGGCCCGCGTGTTGGTTGGTGTGTGGCAGGCCCAGCAGGGAACAGTCCGTCTGGATGGCAATGATATTCGTACGTGGGACCAAGAAGCGCTTGGGCCACATCTGGGGTATTTGCCGCAAGACGTTGAATTATTTGATGGCTCTGTAGCTGAGAATATTGCTCGTTTTGGAGAGATTGATTCCGGTCGTGTGATCGAGGCGGCAACGCGTGCGGGTGTTCACGAAATGATCCAGAAACTGCCGGAGGGGTATGACACCCCTGTCGGGACCGGTGGCATGGCTCTTTCTGGAGGGCAACGGCAGAGAATTGCCTTGGCCCGCGCCCTGTATAACAATCCTTCTTTTGTCGTGATGGATGAACCCAATGCCAGCTTGGATAATGATGGAGAGGCCGCTCTTATGGCTGCCATTCAGGTTATGAAGCAGGCCGGCCAAACTGTGGTTATTATCACGCACAAGCCATCTGTCCTCCAAGTGGTGGACAAGGTGTTGGTATTGCGAGGTGGCACTGTTGAAATGATGGGTCCCCGTTCCGAAGTCCTAGCGCGCTTTGTGCGGCCGACGGCTGTTCCTCCCAATGCGGCTTCATCCGCTTCATCTTTGGCTTGATACACATGAATGCCGTGAATAACCCTAGTCCTGTACCACCCAAAGATCAACTTGGCCCGGCACCTGTTCCTGCCTTGGAGGCCCCTCCCTCTGTGCCCGTGGTTGCTGCTCCGGGAGGGGGTGGTTCCGGTGGTGTGGTGGACGCATTTGAGACGCCTATGCAACCAGCTAGGATCGGCTGGATTGTTGTTGGTCTGTTTTTTGGTGTTTTGGGAACGTGGAGTGCGGTTGCTCCCTTGGCTTCCGCCGTGGTTGCTCCGGGTACGGTTGTGGTTGAAAGCAATCGTAAAGCAATTCAGCACCTAGAAGGCGGCATTGTCTCTGAAATTCTGGTGCGTGATGGCGATGTGGTGCAGGGGGGGGATGTCCTTCTGCGTCTGGAGCAAACACAAGCCAAAGCCAATGCAGACATGCTGATGAACCAGTATTACAACCATCGTGCGGTTGAGGCCCGTTTGCAGGCTGAATTGGAAGGATATGAACAGATCGAATTTCCGGCCGACCTTTTGTCAGTCGCGTGGAAACAATCAGCTATTCAGGGAATTCTTGATGGTCAGGTGCGCCAGTTTGATGAGCGGCGTCGTTCTCTCGATAATCAGGTTTCCATTCTTCAGGCTCGTATTGAACAGTACCATCAGGAAATTGAGGGTCTAAAAGTACAGAAGAAATCTGGTGATCGGCAGGTGGCTATTTACAAGGATGAGCTTGTCGGCCTGCGTGAGCTGTATGAGAAAGGGTGGTATCCGCGCACTCGTATTCTGTCCATGGAGCGCGAAGTTGCGCGGCTTCAGGGCGATATCGGTGCCCAAGTAGCCTCTGTCGCGCGTGCAGAGAAGGGTATTGGGGAAGCCGAGCTACAGATTATACAAACCCGGCAGCGATTCAAGGAAGAAGCGGTCTCCCAGCTGCGGGACATTCAGCAGCAGCTTGCTGATCTGAGAGAACGTGGCACCGTAGCGACTAATATTCTGGAGCGTACAGAGATCAAGGCGTCCCAAGATGGCGTTGTCCAGAATCTGAAGGTGCATACAGTTGCCGGTGTCGTGCGTCCGGGGGAGACCCTAATGGAAATCGTTCCGGAGAAAGACCGCTTGGTCATTGATGCGGAGGTTTCTCCAGTTGACATTGACTCTGTTCATGCAGGACAGGAGGCTGAGGTTCGCTTCTCATCCTTCCAGTCACGTTCCATTCCGACCATTACAGGGACTGTTTTGACTGTTTCTGCTGATCGTTTGATTGATGAGCGCATGGGGATCCCTTACTACACTGTTCGTGTTGAGGTCCCGGAGACCGAGTTGGTCAAGCTGGGCGATAATCGTCTTCAGGCCGGTATGCCTGCCGAGGTTTTGATCCAGACCGGAGAACGTACAGTCCTTGATTATTTTATCAGGCCGCTGCGTGATTCCATGACACGTGCAATGGTCGAGAAATAACAGTCTCTCCAAGTTTTGTGCCCCCACCCTCTATATCTAGGAGGGATGGGGGCGCCTTTTTGCTGTCCGGTAGCTGGCCAAAACACAGTCTATATTTTGCGGGGTAGCTACTTATTTTTTGTGAGAGCAATCGCTGTTCGTATCATTCTTGTGCATCTATTTTCGTATTCTTGCCGAGCAAAATTCCCCTATTAAGTGTTTCATTTCAGACATATCTACCCTAGAGTGCTGCTCGGGGGTGGTGGGTAGCCACGGTGTGAGCGGCCCGTCTGATGCTGAAAATAAGACACAAAGGGGGCGTGTGTGTTCAGGGCAAGATTTGTTTTTGCAGCCTTCATGGCTGTAGGATCTTCCTGTGCGTATGGGGCGAATGTTGTTACTGTATTCACCGCTCTACAATACCTATGCAAACCTACTCATATATGAGTAAACCTGCTGCTTGCTTCCTGCTTCCCTGAGGCCAGTTTCGCTTTGGTCTTGCGACCCAAGCCAGAGCTTTCCTCTCCACAGGCTGACACGGTGGAGCTCACCGCCAGATGTCTCAGGTTGATCGCGGCATTCACGTCACGATCATGCTGCGTACGGCACACGGGACACACCCATGCCCGTGTTGCCAAAGGCAGGCTTTCGAGTTTGTGCCCACAGCACGAACAGGTCTTGCTGCTGGCAAACCACCTGTCGGCAACCACAACCCGTCCCCCGCGCCGTGCCATCTTGTATTCCAGTTGCCGCCTGAAAGCATGAAAGCTCATGTCGGCAATGGCGCGGGCCAGATGCCGGTTGCGCATCATGCCGCGTACATTCAGGTCTTCGATGCCGATGAGGTGAAATCTGCGGACCAGTGCTGTGGTGAGCTTGTGCAGGGCATCGGTGCGGATGTTGCTGATCCGGGCGTGAAGACGGGCCAGCTTCTGCCGGGCCTTGCGGCGGTTGGAGGAGCCTTTCTGTTTCCGGGACAGGCTCCGGGACAAACGGCGCAGACGGTTCAGCGCGGCCTTGTGCGGTTTGGGTCCCGGAAGGCTGTCCCCGGTCGAGAGCGTTGCCAGTGCGGAGACACCGAGATCCACACCCACCGCACCTTGGTTTTCAGCGTGGGGCAGGCATGGCTCCTCGGGTGTCTCCACGGCAAGACTGACAAACCAGCGGTCGGCCACACGGGACACGGTGGCTGACATGATCTTGCCGGTAAAGCGCAACGCCTCGCGCATCCGCACCCGGCCCAGATGGGGGATGCGGATGTGTGAACCGTCGATAGTGAACTGGTCGTTGGTCAGGGTGAAGCGGTCGTGTACACCTTTCTTGCGGAACTTCGGATAACGGGCACGGCCCGCGAAGAAGTTCCTGAAGGCCTCTCCAAGCTGGATGATGGCCATCTGGGGGGCATTCTTCGTAACCTCCAGCATCCACGGAAACTGCTCCCGCTTGACGGCATTGAGCTGCTTGCGCAGGGCGTACTGCGAGGGCTTTGGCAGGGTGTTGTCCTCTTTCCATGCCGCATACTGCCGCCCCCACTCCGCCAGGGCCCAGTTATAGGCAAAGCGGGCTGTCCCGGCAGCGCGGGCCAGATATGTGGCCTGCACATTGTTGGGATCAAGCGCGATACGATGGGCTGTTATCATGCCGGGGAATCCTTGACCGCCTCTGCAACAGCCTCCAGAAGTCTCTGGTTCTTCCGGGACCGTGCCCCATACAGACGGGCGCTGAACACGGTGATGATCTCAAGGACATCTTTCGCCAGATCTTCCTCGAAGGTGGTGTCCTCACCCTGGTTGAGGATCACAACCTCCACCTGTCTGGCCTCACAAAGCGCAAACACAAGCTCGGCACCAAAGCGGAGAAGACGGTCCTTGTGCGTCAGGACAAGGCGTCCGACCCGGCCCGCCATGATATCTTCCAGAAGACGTTTGAGACCTTTCTTGCGGTAATTCATTCCGGACCCAAGGTCGGCTATAACCTCATGGGTCCAGCCTTGCCGGGCACAGTATAGTTCCAGTATCTTTTTCTGGCGTTCAAGGTCCGCTTTCTGGTCATGACTGGAAACACGCGCATAGGCAATGGTACGCTTCTGCGCCGCTGCCTCGCCGTCGTGACCGGATTGAAGCCGGGACAGGGCATAACGGCGGTGGCCGGATGCCGTCCGCTCCGGCAAAAGCTTGCCTTCCCGCTCCCAGCGACGGAGCGTGCTGACCGAGACACCAAGAAGGGCCGCCGCACGGCCAACGGAAACATATCTATCCATAACAAATAGATATACACACATTTAGATAGATTTCAAGAGAACTGTTAAAGCCCGCCCTCCCCGTCATCGGGGAGGGAGCCTAATACCAACGTGCTCTCTCCGTGCAACAGGTGGCTTCTCGCCATGCTCGCACTACGTGCTGCGCGTGGCTGCGATGCGCCTTCGGCCTGTTGCACTCCGTTGCGCGCGCTGGTCTTCTGAAGGCGTCGGGACGAGGGACGTCCACGCACCTTCGGTGCCTGTTCGCCCTCGCCTCCGGCGCGGATCGAACAAGGGACGGATGGTTGAGTTTTTTGTTTGCACCATCTGGAGGAGCGCGACCCATAACGCTGGCTCCGGAAGATGGTGCGTGACTCAGATGACGGGAAGGTGTTTGAGCAGAAACCCTACATAAGGATTTCGACGGTCAATGCTACTGTGAAGGGCGGGAAAATCCGCTCGGAACGCTCATGTTTCGTTTACACAGCGTGAGCGGGGAAAAGGACAGGCTTGTTCAGCGAGAACAGCTTGTCGCTTTGATGAGTGCTGCCACTGTTCTTCTTTATTACACGCACCGAGAATAGGGGAGAGAGATGACACACCTACCGCAACATGTTAGGGAAGATGATCTTATAAAAGCCATTTTGGAATCAGATCCGAGTAAAGATTGGGGAAAGGTTTGCCTCGGAAATCAGAAAACGACTTATTTCAAAAATAATGTTCACCTTCGTTTTGAATCAGGTAAGGGAGAATATTTCGATGTTAATGAAAATTTTGAGGCCCCGTGGCTAAGGCCTGGCGCAGGTCAAAATCCCAGTGCATCATCTCACTATTTTTATCTCTTTTATGGGGCAACACTGCTTAAATGTTTTCTGTTGGTAAGTGTTGATGGTTGTAGTGCATATGTCCCCGTACCGAAAAATGAAACCGTCTCTAGGTTAGACTGTCATGTGGGCCAGATACACTCTCTGACCAATGATTACTCTGGATATTATAGATATATAAGACAGTATGGATTAAGGGTTGAGGAGGGATAACGCTATTTTTTACAGGAACTGGCTTAACAGGGGACTGTTCTTAGGGAAATAGACCCATTGTCAAGTGTAACATTACATGTCATCATCCACCCATGATAGCAAGTTTCAAGCACAAGGGATTGCGCGCGTTTTACGAGACAGGGAATGCAAAGGGCGTCCGCCCCGACTTGTCTCGGCGCATCGCAATCATTCTTTCAATACTCGATGAAGCTGACAGCCTCGACGATCTAAACCGCCCGTCCTTTCGCCTGCACGAGTTATCAGGTGCCCGCAAAGGAACGTGGGCTATGAGCGTAAATGGCCCCTGGCGCATCACGTTCACGCACGAAAACGGAAAATTCAGCGTGCTGGACTTGGAACAATATCACTGAGAAAGGGAGAAAGAGCGTGCCTATGCACAACCCACCCCACCCCGCTGAAGGTCTCAAAGATGATCTTGAAGCGTTGAACCTAACAACGGCACAAGCCGCAGAAGCGCTTGGCATAAGCCGTCAACAACTGTACCGCGTCCTTAACCAACAGAGCGCCATATCCCCCGAAATGGCACTGCGGCTTGAGGCGGTGATAGGTGTGAAGGCGGACCTGTGGCTGCGCTTGCAGGCGGCTTACGATCTGGCACAGGCACGTCAGAACAAAGCCAACCTGATGAAGCGGTTGCGTCGCCTGACCGTACCCGCCTTGCCTGCGGGACTTCCGGCGCCAATGCGGTCAACCAAGGCACGGAATTGCATGCCACGGGCCTGAAGAGGTCGTCTCAGAAAACGGAAAATAAGACACGCTAATCCGTCTGGGCAGGCAGCCAGCGGTACAGTGTAGCGGGTGACACGCCCAGACTCTCGGCGACGGTGCGGGCGGGCGTGCCAGTCTCCAGAAGCTTGCCGGCTGCCAATAACGCCTCTGTCTGTAGCTCTGTGGTCTGGTCTCGCGTCGAAACGCGGGCATAGCCGATCAGCATGGAAGCTCCCTCAAAACTCATCGCAAACATCACCAAGAACCGACACGGTTTCAAGCGTGGTTTTTGAGAGCGCGGAAGCCGCGTGTCGTCGTGGCCGGTTGTGACCTTGATCGCTAAATGGCTTTGAATTTTGATTGCTATTTGGCGTTCCCGATGACGAGGGCCTGTCCTGCGGCATCGACGACATCTTCAGTGATCATGGCGAGTTCATTGATGCGGCCGGAGAAGCGCAAACCGGCGCATTGCCTGGCTGCGCTGTTCTTCAGAGAAGTCTGTGAGATTGTCCGCACAACGATCCTCTTACGGACAATCTCACAGACAAATTGTGTCTCGAACCCAGCCATTTCAAGCCCACACGACAGCCCTCCTGCTCCGGCAAAAAGGTCAACGACCTTCAGCCTAGCTTCACGTTTGCCGCCCTTGAGGGCCTTTGGCATTTTTTTCTGCAATTGCACTATCTGCGTTACTTCCTCTCGTTCTATATCAGGGCAGGGCATACCAGGTTGCTTTGCCAGTGCCGTGGCGGACAAGGTGGCCTTGTTCCAGCAATCGTTTGAAATGCTCTTTCAGTGTGTTGCGGCTCGCGCCGGTGGCGCGGATCATGTCGCCGATTGTGATACGGCCGCGCTTGCGCGCCTCGTCGATGATCTGCGCGGCCAGCTCTGGCAGTGCTGCCATCATCAGCTTTTCGCGCTCCACTTTTTCGGCTAGGCGGCGCATTTGCTGCTGCAAGGCGCGCATGAAAAAAGTAAGCCAGGGCTGCCAATTTGGGGCCTCGGTGCGAATGGTTCCTTGCGTCTGCCGCAAGGCCAGATAGTATCCTTCTTTGCTGTTCTCGATCACGGATTCAAGCGATGAATACGGCACGTAGGCATAGCCGGCCTGCAACAAGAGCAGGGTGGTGAGGGCGCGGCTCAAGCGGCCATTGCCGTCTTGGAAGGGGTGAATTTCCAGAAAGGTGACGACGAACACGGCGACGATCAAGAGCGGGTGAATCCGCTTCAGCTCGCGGGCGTCATTCAACCATTGCACCAGCTCGGTCATGCGGCGTGGCCGTCTCGAACACGATGCCGATCATCTTGCCGTCTGCGTCAAAGGCTCCCACGTCGTTGCGCAAGGTCTTGTATTCGCCACGGTGCCGCTCGTCCTTGTCGCTGTGGCGTAAAAGGTCACGGTGAAGCTGTTTGATATAGTTTTCCGTGATGGGAATCTCTTTCCAGGCTTGGAAGATGGTCTCCATCACCTCGGCATAGCCGACGACTTCCTGCTCGTCGCGGGTCGAGAATTTTTTGATTTCCAGGTTTTCCATCAGGCGCTCAACCTCGCGGTCGGTTAGCTTGCTGCCCTCGATACGGGTTGAAGAGCCGATGCTTTCGATGGTGGCGACGTGGCGCAGATCCCTCAAGCGCTGAGGCGCAAGGGTTCCAAGGGCGCGCCATGCGCCCTTGAATTCGTCAACCTCGGCAATCAACGCCAGCAGCTCTGGTGTGATCTGAATTGTGTCAGTTTTCAGCATAATGCTATCCTCGTCACCCATATTTACACCCATATTCGGCCAAAGGCCCAGCCAGAAATACACCTATATTCGGCCATAATATTTCTTTGCATCCATGCCCCCGTGAGGGCTTTTGGTATTTTAACTTGGTGGGGATACGTCAAGCATTCTCGTATCACCCTCGGCCTTTCGGCCGCCCTGCAGGTGCGTGAGCAAAGCATCACGCAAGCCTGATCCGACAACGCTTGACGACTGATAGGGTGGTGGGTGGAGTTAGCGGCCCAAGTCCAGCTCATCGCTATGGTCGCGCCGGTGCAGTTGTTTCAGCCTTGCTGAAGGCGCGTATTTTCGCGGCGCTTAAGGCTAGGGCAGAACGCAGCAGGCTGCAAAGCAACGAAACACCTGTGCTTTTCATCATGGATAAGGCGCAAGAGATTGCCACGGGCAAAGCTCGCAATCGGTCGGTCGCTCGGCTTGGCTGTCGTTGCTGCAAGGCAGACGGTCGAACGCATTATCAAGCAACTCGGTGATGCCACAGCGCGGAAGTGGCTGATGATTTTCGGCTCAGCCCTAACGCTGAACGGTCGTTCACCCTCAACGGATGATTTTATGGCCGATCCCGCGCGACCGGCATGGTGGTTGACGATTCCGGCGGTCGAAGGTCTGCCGGTCAGAACGGAAATAGATGCCCATACAAACACGGGCGTGGTCGCGGCCAGTCGCTATCAGGCCACCGTGCGGGAATTTGTGGCGATACCAGGCTCAAAACTGGCCCATTTGGGTTGGCAACGCTTCACCGCGCCGATTGCAAACGCCCTGCGCTAGGTCGGCAATGCTGGCGACGGCGGCAAGAAAGCCACGGCAACGGCTTTTGCAGCGTGGCCCGCGATCGATGCGGCATGATGTCATAAAGCTTAATCCGCTTCGTCCAGGAGCTAAAAAGCCGGATAGCTCTAAAATCGCATAGGAAGCCCGTTGAATAGGGGGAAGCGGTGGTGGGTGAAAAGCCCTTAACCCCATTACCTGTCCTTCCTATCCACATGCAGATGTCTTGAAAATTACATCCTGTCGTTGCCCTAAGTACCCCTGCCAAGCAAATTACGGTCTATCCGTTGGCACAGATGGTTGATTTTGTTGTATTTGTTTCAGCATCATGGCGTTTGTGCGGCTCAAAGCGCTGCACTCAGTCTTTCTTTCAGAGGTTCGCATAGGCAAGGCTTTGGAATTGGATTCTGAAATGGCTTTTTGAGTTCATTCTGAACGAAGTTATCTACAGTCCTCGCGCGCATGTGTTAAAATTATGTGTTAAATATAGTGTTAAGCACCTCTGAACACCGCTCAACATTATGGAATCATTGAAGATTATTTGCAAGCCGGTCTCTAAAACCCCGAATCTCGGTCTTTGAAATCCTGGCTACGGTCTTTGAAATCCTAGTTATCTACAGGCCGCCGGTGACGTCAGTCTCTGATACCACGAATATACGGACATGGTCTCTGATACCACGAATCACTTGACAACGGTCTTTGATACCACGAATCACTTGACAACGGTCTTTGATACCACGAATATGCGGGCATGATCTCTGATACCACTAATCTTGATAGCCTTCTTCCCGACAGGTATCCGCAAGGAGACTTGTTCATCTGCGATATTGCCGACGCCGTTCTGAAGGATTTGGTCGCGCAGATGGAACACCCATTCTATTCTCTGTCCAAGAAGCCTGAAACCACGGTCAGGCGCTATGAGCATAACGGCAACTGGATCGAGATTGTGCCAAGCGTTAAAGGCCTGGCAACCATCTATGACAAGGATATTTTGATCTATTGCATTTCGCAGCTTATTGCGAAAAAGAACAAGGGCGAAGCCATTTCCAAGCGGGTGCGGATCACCGCGCGCGAATTGCTGATGTTCACCAATCGCGGCACGTCCGGAAAGGATTATGAGGCGATGTGTGAAGCCCTTGATCGCCTCGATGGGACGCGCATTCGCACAAATATCAAGCGAGGCGATGAAGAGCAATTCAGCGCCTTCGGCTTGATTGATTCCGCCTCGGTCGCGCGTAAATTCGGCCTCGATGGTAGATTGCTCTGGTGTGAGATCACCCTATCAGATTGGGTCTTCAATGCGGTCAATCAGAATGAATGCCTGACGCTGCATCGGGATTATTTCCGGCTGCGCAAACCGCTTGAACGGCGCATCTATGAGATCGCCCGCAAGCATTGCGGTCGCCAGCCGAGCTGGTCGATCAGCATCGAGCTTTTGCACAAGAAAACAGGCTCCAAGAGCTTGCTGAAGCAGTTTCGCTATCTGCTGAAGGATTTGGCGCGGACAAACCATCTGCCGGATTACACAGTGAGCCTGGAAGACGGCGATATGATCCTGTTCACTAACCGCGCGACGATTAAGGCGATTGAAGCCCTGTCCTCCCGTGACATTCCTCAGCTCGATGACGATGTGTATCACGATGCGCGCTTGGCCGCGCCTGGCTGGGATGTGTATCACCTGAAGAGCGAATGGCTGTCGTTCTGGGATGACTCCGGCCGACCGCCGTTGCGTGATCCGAATGCGGCCTTCCTCGCCTTCTGCCGGCGGCGCTATGAGAAGCAGGGCCGGCCGTAAAAACGGCCATTTACAAGCCGGTCCGGTTTCGAGATACCTGTGACCTTGATCGCTAAATGGCTTTGAATTTTGATTGCTATTTGGCGTTCCCGATGACGAGGGCCTGTCCTGCGGCATCGACGACATCTTCAGTGATCATGGCGAGTTCATTGATGCGGCCGGAGAAGCGCAAACCGGCGCATTGCCTGGCTGCGCTGTTCTTCAGAGAAGTCTGTGAGATTGTCCGTAAGAGGATCGTTGTGCGGACGGTTCATCATCATAAACCCACTCAGTACACATATCGGTAAATAACGGGAGGTTTTCTTTATCAATTGAATGGTACGATAAAAATTGCAGTAACGGTACGTCTAACGTACATCTTATGACATGAAGAATATTACGATTGGTTACGCGCGCTGCTCTACTGACAAGCAAGACCTTGCTGCGCAGCGTCATGCCCTCGTCGAACTCGGTGTTGCTCCGGATCGCATCTATACGGATCAGGGGCTGACCGGGCGCACACGCACACGGCCCGGTCTCGACCAGGCGCTTGCGGCCGTGAGGGCGGGTGACACGCTGGTCATCACGAAGCTCGACCGCCTCGCACGCTCGGTCCTCGATGCACGGGAGATCGCCGACACCTTGACGGAGCGCAAGGTACGACTGGCCTTGGGCGCGTCCATCTATGACCCGACCGACCCCATGGGGAAGATGTTCTTCAATATCCTCGCTACCTTTGCGGAGTTTGAGTCGGACATCATCCGGCTACGAACCCGCGAGGGCATGGCGGTAGCCCGCGCCAAGGGCAAACTACGCGGCAAGAAGCCCAAGCTCTCCGAACGGCAGCAATGCGAGTTGCGGCGGATGTACGATACCGGTGACTACAGCATCAGCGATCTGGCCGAGCTGTTCTCCGTCTCCAGGCCGACCGTGTACCGCACCCTCACACGCACCGAGCACGCCAGATAGCAATCAAAATTCAAAGCCATTTAGCGATCAAGCTCACAGCGGGGCAGGGTGGCCAATATCCTAAAAACGTGGGTTTTTAGGACGTCATAGCTATTTCTTTTGCGTAACTTTTACCTCACGATATTTACCACCTTTGCGAACCACGGTCGCCCACATGGTGGCCGGAAAATATTTTCGGCCATAAAGGCCATCAATATAAGTTTCATCGAATCTCGTGGCACTAATGCGGCAACCGTCCATAGCATTACCATTTTCGTCTTCAATATGAAGTGTGCCTTCTTTGTCCATAACGACAATCATGCGTGAATCCTAAGTTTGGAATTTTGCATCCGTGGCCTCGTGGGGGTCTTGTTTAATTATACTGTTGGGGCATTCAATCTAGGGGGCGACTAGTTCAGCGAGCTTGGCCGCAATGTCTGCCATCGGCTCTTCTGCGGTGCTCAGGCCGCTTCGCGAACCGAGCAGTGGGCTAACTTCTCGGAGGGCGTCATACGTGGTTTCATGCACAACAGGAACAAGCAGGTCACGCGCTAGTAGTGCCGAAAGCTCTTTGTCGGCGATTCCCTCTCCTTGAATGCGACGCAACAGTGCTGGGGTCACTAGTACGATCCCGACTCGGGACTTCACCAATCCTTTGTCGATTTCGCGGAGCAACGAAGTGCCGAGGGCTACATCCTTCTCGCTGAACCAGACCGATACCCCGAGCGACTGGAGCAGATCATGCAGTTCCTTGGCAGCCCCTTTCCTGTCGTCCCACGCATGGCAAAGAAAAACGTCCCGAAGATCGAGAACGGACGTTTTGTTTTCGATGTTTTCACGGACAGGCGTGAGCGTCCGTATCTGGGCAGGCGTGTACATCACGGACGAACCTGGCCGAGACCAGCGAACCTTTCCGCTGCTGCCAGAACTACTTCCGCTGCTTCGGCCACCCCAATTGCTCACTGTTGTGGTGGTGAAGTAAGGCGGCGGCGGTGAATATGAGTGTGAGGTATAGCTTCTATAGCGTCCATTACATGCGGGGCAGGCAGCTGCCCCGCTCGATGTGCGGTGGCCATATACTGGTGCTGTACATCTTGCCATGATATAGCCTCTCCGCGTTTTGATAGTCGGTGCCTATTTTCTCGGCCCTAAAAACCTATCGCCATTGAAATGGATCATGTGATCCGGTGTTTCAGCAATCCAGACTTCGCTTTCCCAAGCAATATCTTTCATGTGTTTACGAAACTCGGCCATATCTGGGAATGCGCTAACATAAACTGGCCCAGCTTGGCTGCCCTTTAACCGTTCCTCAAGCTCGAATACGCGCTTGGGTGACATAGGGCCATGTGATGTTACCGCTTCAATTAGAAACAACCAATTCTTCTTTTGGTCGAGTAATACCACATCCGGCAATTTATCGTGGTCATCGGCACCAAGGCCAAAATCGGCCAAGGTTTTGGCATCCATTATGACATTCTTTTTAGCGGTGTCGCCGATATAAAGCAGCTTGGAATCAGGCGCAAAACGCGGCGCGAATTGCTCGATAATGGCTTTCTGTACGTCATTATGCTTGCCGGGCGATAGTTCAATGGTGCTGCCGTCCGGCAAAGTGATTGGAACCAGCTTTCCGGTGGATCGGTGTTTTGCATAGGTGTTGGAAAGTGAACCGTGTGTAGCAATGAATTGTGCCACGGCATCGGCCCATGCTTTTGTGCCATAGGTTTTAATTGCGCTCAACGCATCATCGGTGATGGCGTAATGAGCGCGGGGGCTATTGGTCGGCAAGTCCTGCTCGAACGGGTTATAATCGGCGATACGGGCTTGCACGAATTGATGCAACACTTGCCGCCGCACGGTTTCACGGGTGTTGGGCGCATAGTGTTTACCGAAACGCTCGGCGATAAAAGCCATGATGTCTTTTGATACGCTGCGGCGGCTGCGGGTAGCCGCTGACCAAGGATCAGTTGGGCCTAGCCCGACAAGAGCCAGCAAGGTTAGCGCGGAAATTTCATTCTGCTGTGCGGCTGGTAGGCCAAGACTTTTTAGAATATCTTGGGCTTGGTGAATATCAGGCAAAGGCTTCTCCTTTTTGTTTTTCGGTCGTTTTAACCTTGATTTGATCGGGGTTGTGCGTCAACGCCTCAACCAAATCATCAATTAAAGCCATGTTGTCGGGTTTTTTTCTGACGCGGCGGCCAAGCTGGGCGATAGCGGCTAAGGGCGGCAAAGGCATGGCGCGTAATTCGGTGGCACTGACTTGGGTATTGCCGTTGGTGCAACGAAAATACCCATCCATCAATGCGCTGTTGAGCAAAGCGGCCAAGCCAAAGGCTTCATCATCGCTGATGTTGCCGCCTGGTCGGTGAATATAGTTTAGATGGTTTTCAATACCGATCATGGCGGCTGGAATCTGACCGGCCAGCAAGGGGGCTGCGGTCATGCGGCGGTGCTCTTCCTTGGCACTGAATCGGCGCAACAGAATGTAAGTGCTGTTTGGCACAAGCAGGCGTTGGGAATTGGTTTTGTTTTTAATGTATTGCGGTTTACGGCTAGCGGTCGGCCATTGAATCTCCATCGCCTTGACATGGTTTAACCACAACAAGGGAACGGTTACGCCATTAGCTTGCTCGGCTAGATGTTCTGTGGCGCGGAATGGCACCACGGGGCCGGTGGAAATATCCAACCCATAAGCATGAAGTGAGCCTGTCCAACTGTCCACACGGCGCAAAATGTCTTCATCTTCGGGGCCTGAGGGTAAACGGAAAGCACCAGCCAAATTTTTAGGGTCGATTACATCGGCTAAGGCGGCTGGGTATTCGGTGGCTTGGTCAAGATCGCCCATGCCGGTGCTGCTGGAAATTGTGAAGGGCAGGCCGTTGGGCTTGGTTGTCCATCCATCGGCGCGGATTGCATGTAGGATAACATTTTCTTGCAGCACTGCATCGCGGCTAAAGGCATCGCGGCGGGAAGCAAAAACATGAGTTCTAAGCGGTCGCACCATTGAAAAAAACCGTTCGCGGAATCGCTTAAAATAAGGGCCTGATGCAAAGCTACGCGGGGTGATAAATACCAGATCGCCGCCTTGACTCAGCATCGCGGCGGCAACAGCCATGAACAGGCCATAGATATTGGGCTGACCATGCACAACATCACAAGCCGCAACGGCGCGGGGGTCATCTTTGTTGATCTTAAAATAAGGCGGGTTAGCAATGACGGCATCGAAGCGATTAGCGGGGCGATGATGCAGGGCGGCGGCCTCGGCCAAAATAAAATCAGTGCAGCGGATTGTGGTTTTGATCGTCATGCCCTTGCCAGCGGCCCAAGCGGTTAGATGGTCGAGAACCTCGGCCAGCATGGCCGCTAACGGTGGATCAATTTCATAAGCGACAATCTCAACCAAACGCGGCGGGTTGGGGCAGGCGGCCAGCCGCTCGATGGCCGCGCAAAGTAAAATGCCAGCACCGGCGGCGGGATCAAGCAGGCGTAGCGTATCACGGGGGCAGATCATATCTGCCATAAAGGCAGCCACTGGCGGCGGGGTTAAATAAAGCCCGTGGCTTTTGCGGTGTTCGGCGTTTTTTTGGTTGGTGTAGTTTTGGCCGATGCGGTCGGCCAGCTGCGTTGGTGTTTCAAGCGTAGGTTTTTTGAGCGGCAGATTTATCCGGCGGGTTGATTGTGGGTGAACAACGGGGGCAAGTGCGCTGGCTCTCATGATTTTTCCTTTGGCGGTGTTGCGTCAAAGGGCATGGTGAGTTGCCCTGCGTGTTTGTATTTTTCTACCATCTCACCCAAAGCACGGCGGCCAAGCCATGCCATTGAAACTTGAAACCGTTCAGCCAGAGCCGCAAGGGCGGTATATTCCGCCTCAGTCATGTTGATGGTTATACGGTGTTTGGCGGTCATTCTAGCCCCTGAAATAATGCAATCTGCAGCATTATGAGGCATCGCCGATAAATTGCAAGCGGGGTTTCGTGTGTTTATCCCGCCAAGCATTGTTTTTTAACCACAAAACGGAACAATGCGACAACTTGGGGTCGTCTCAGAAAACGGAAAAAATCGTACGCTAAGCCGGCTGTAGCGGTCGTAGTGGCCTGAATTTGCCTGCGCCGATCTTGGCGCTGCTGCGCCACAGGTAATCTCCGGTCAGGTTGATAGGGGTCGTCTCAGAAAAGGGAAAATAAAGCACGCTAAGACGGTTTCAGTGGTCGTAGCGGCCTGAACTTGCCAGTGCCGATCTTGACGCGGCTGCGCCAGAGGCTGGCAGACCGGTTCGGCGTTGTTCTTGTCCAGCGCGGCCGTGGCCTGGTGTTCCGTCCGCTTGATTCCGACACCAGCAAGCCACCCCACATGAAAGCCAGTGCGCTTGACCGTACGTGCAGCCGTGGTGCGCTGGAGAAACGCCTTGGTTCCTACCGTGATCCTGCCCATATCGCCAGGAACAAGATCCGGACGGGCCAGCCCGTCCGTCGTTATCGCCTGCGTCCGCTGGCCGGACGCGGCCTCCTGTCCGATCATCGCTGGCGTCGCTACCTTGCCATCCGCCAGAACCAGCTTCTTCCGTCACAGGCCAGGAACTGGCGGCTCTACCTCACCGGACAGGCCGCAACCGGGCCGATGGGCATGAATGTGGTTGACGCGATGGGAAAAGTGCTGGGAAAGGGCCGTGGGTGGTAGGTCACCAACACAATCTAGGGTTTCTCTTTGGTTTACCGGGAAGGCCGTTTCCAGTCCATCCCGTTCAGGCGCGGGTCTGACGAGAATTCATCCCGATCAAAAGCTAAATACACCTGTGGAAACTCACACAGAGCTTGGGCCCCGACGTGACTGAGCAGGATCCGCCATGTCTGGCAATGTGCCGGTTGTCCGCCCCTGAACGCCTGACAGGTCATAAGGGCGAGATTATGCCGGCCACGCGGGTCACGCACCGATTCATACCGGATCATCCCGGCCCCCGCCTGCTTGGCCGTTTCTGCCAGCGCCTGACACGGTTCGTAGTTCACCGGGTCCGTCCAGACCGCCCGCCCCTGTGACAACGGCAGGGATGTCAGGTCAACAACGCTTCGGCTTTCCACGTCGACCGCAAAGGCGGTGTATTCAGCCGGGTTGACCGGCCATGGTGTACCCGGGGATTCCGCAAAAAACAGGACCCGGTAGAAAGCGATCTCGGCAACGGCGGTTTCAGGCTCCATGGCGGCGTAATAGACACCCGGCGTGCGTCCGGCCCGCCGGAACCGGGAACCCTTTGGATACGCCGGGTCATACCGGAAAGGCGTGGACAGAAGGAAATGCAGGCTTTGACATTCCGGGGGCAGCGGTGGCTTTGTTTCTTCTACCAACATTTCCAGAATGCGCTGCTCTTCAAGGCTGTCGACTATTTTCAGCGTCGAAACGTAGTGCTGGCACTCCACCAGACGCCAGCACAACCCCGTAAAAGACCGGAACTCAGATGACAGCGCGGCGGGCGTCCAAGTATGCAATGACATTGTACAGTCCGTTTATGGTTTGTATCTGGTTGAGCGGACGATCCAGCAGGACCGTATTCACATTGGTCAACCACGCCCGTGCACTGGCCTGGTCTCCTCCGACCAGCGCGTCCAGAGACCGGAAAAGACGCACAAACAGTACGCCGATCTCGGATTCTTTCTTTTTTGTTGAAAGAAAAAAGGATCCCTTGCGCATGCGGGATATGGTGGGCTCGCTGAGCCCCAGAATTCTTGCCAGCACGGTTGCCGGAATATCCAGATAATCCGCCGCCCGGATCACAGCTTTGGTCAGAACAGCACTTGCATCAGGCTGGTGTGTTTCTGACTTGGGTGCCCGCGTCATGATGGTAGGGCCTCTCTTGTCTGCCTATGGAAAGAATAGCAAAGTTTCCTTTCCACAGGAAGAAAAACCGCATCCAGAGACGGACCTTTTAGGCAGAAATCATGTCCACGCAACCAAGTGAGCATGTTTTTCGCAAAACCTGTTGAAGCCTGCCTTTCAGCCCACGCCCGAACCCGAACCCTGTCGTCTCCGGGTACCGTCGCCGTGGTTACCGACGTCGGCTTGGCGTGCTTTATTTTCCGTTTTCTGAGACGGAAACGGTTAAAAAATTCCCCCTTTCTCACGCTTGCGTTGAGCACGGCCCGGCCGTGCGAATAAGCATCCTCATGGAATGAGGACAGGAGGTGGGCCCACCTCCTCTATCCTGCCGGTGGGTACGACGTAGAAACTTTTGGAAACTCGTAGAAACTCGTAGAAACTTTTGGAAACTCGTAGAAACTCGTAGAATACCACTTAGATACTTGCCAATTTCATTTGCACCACTGTTCGCAGTTATACATACCGTCTATTTCCCCTTTACATGGCTTTTACTCTCCATACCTGCATTGACATTTCATGATGTTGTCGCTAGCTGTGAAGGCTGGGGTATCTGGTTGCGCACCCCCGCACTGTATCCAGGAAAGGACAACAGCAATGAGCAGCGTACAGGACAACGAAGGCCTGCCTTTCATAGGCAACGGTATCTTTCATGGTGTGGACTGGCTGACCGTTTCACCGGAAGACGCCGATGACTATGACGACATTGTGCCAAGCATGGATGAGATCATCGCCCATATTCCGCCTGAACTTCTGCCGCCCCGCGTTGATGTCGGGACGGCGGTTGCCATGGGCTGGGACGGTCGTGACACCGATCCTGCGGTTTCTGTCGACGAGATCTGGGGAGATGTTTACCGCATCGCCCGCAAGATTATCCGGGTCAAGCGCCGCCGTGAAGCCGAAGCCGCTGCACAGGCTGCCAACACCCCCTGATCGTCATCCGCCCTTTCCCCGTTGCCCGTCAACCGGTTAAATGTCGTGTATACATACGACACAGACCGGAGGAAACGTCATGCTGGTCGCCATTTACGCGCGCCACAGCACCGACAAACAGGACACATCCAGCGCCGATCAGGTGGCCCGGTGTATCCAGTTTTGCGCAGACCGGGGGTGGACGGTATCCCACATTTTCGCCGACGAGGCGTTGTCAGGAGCCACCATGTCCCACCGCGAGAATGCCAAGGCGCTGGTTGCCGCCGCCCTGGCCGGTGAATTCGAGAAAGTGTTGAGCGAGGACTTGTCACGCCTGTCCCGCAGCCAGTCCGATATCGCCGCGCTGTACGAGAAACTGCGCTTCATGGGGATCGATATTGAAACCATCGCGGACGGCACCATCAACGAGCTGCATATCGGTCTGAAAGGCACGATGAACGCGCTGTACCTGCGGGACCTTGCCGACAAGACCCGGCGCGGGTTGCGGGCCATCACGCTGCGCGGGAAGATCCCCGGCGGCTTGTGCTATGGCTATCGCACCAAACACCGCCTGGATGAAAAAGGCGAACTGGTCCGTGGCGAGCGCGAGATTCATCCGGGGGAGGCGGAGGTCATCCGGCGTATCTACAGCGAGTACCATGACGGCGCGATCTTGAGTGAAATCTGTGAAGGCCTGAACGACGACGGCATTGCATCGCCGCGTGGCGGAACGTGGTCCATATCCGCTCTGGTCGGAACGGCGTCCCGGCAAACCGGCGTCCTGCGCCATACGTTGTACAAAGGCTGGATCACCTGGAACCGGCAGGAATACCGGGTCAATCCCGAAACCGGAAAACGGAACTGTGTTGTGCGGCCTCAAAGTGAATGGCTGCGGATACCGGTTCCGGAGCTCGCGATTGTGGACGAGGACCTGTTCGATGCGGTCCAGCGCATGATTGAAGACCGGTCTTCCATGCGTCATATCCGCGCCGCCGATGCCAAGGCCCGCAGCCGGGAACGGGCGATGGAACGCCAGCGCAAGGCCCGCTCGCTCCAGATGAAGACCGGCCAGACCGGAAGCTGGTTCTTCACGCGCCGCTTGCGGTGCGCCGAAACCGGCCACCCGTTGACCGCCGCCCCGCCGGGTTATTATGGATCACGCCGGACCGCCTTGTGGATGATCCCGCGCGAAACCATCATTGTCCAAGGTCTGGAGGCGCTGAATACGGTTGATCTGGACACCATCCGCACCTTTCAGGAGACGCTTTCACCGGACCGGCAACGCCACGAAAGCGCCATTGAACGGCTGCAACAACAGATCGACCAGGCAACAGATGAGGTCAAGGCACTGCTGTCCGATCTCGGAAACCGGACCAACCGCCCCGTCATCCGGTCCTTTCTGGACGACAAGGAAAAGCAGATCACCAACGCACGCCTTCAGCTCTATACGCACCAGCGGGAACTGGACAAGCTGATTTTCCGCACCGACCTTGCCAACGAAAGCCTGAACCGCTGGAAACGCCTTCTGGCCCGCCTGAAGCACGATCCGTCCGACGGCCTGTCCACCGTTCTTGTGCGCACCTGTATCAACCGGCTGCTTGTTCATGTGGAACGCAATGCCGATGACGAGCCGGTCCGCCTCTGGTGCACGGCTGATATCAACGTGCCTGAACTGCTGAAGCTCAACACCGCCATCATGCCATGGGACCTGATCCCCGAGCCATGGTCGAGGGCCGCCACGGTCGAGCTGAAAGACATACCAAAACCGGCAAAGGCAAAGGCAAAACAGAAAAAGAAAACGGTCTGAATCTGAATCAGAACGCCATGCCGGGTGGTATTGGCATGGCGTCAGAAATGCATTCAGCGCAGAAACGTTATTTTTTTCTGCTTCTTCAAGGAAGACAAGGCAACACGCGAAGGCAGATTATTCGCCATCAATACGCAAGCCTGTTTGAAGCATCTGCATAACAGCCAGATTAATCACAGCGGCCCTGCTTTGCCCAAGATGTCCGGCCAGCTCATCCACGCGAGCCAACAAGGGTTCTGTGATTGTTAGTGTAATCTGGACCTTGCGTCCCTTGCGGACACGACGCGGCCCCTGATCAGCATCCGGAGCACCTGAGATAAAGGCATCGACAGGGGCAAAGGATGAACCTGCAACAGGCTTGACTGGTTTCTTCGTAATAGCCATTTAAACCCCTTACAACTCTATTTAGATATCTTTTTAATATTAAAACAATGCGTTAATAAGGTTATTTACCTCGGCTGTCGCCTTGTGATCCTGCGGCCTCAATTCAAGAACGCTTTGCCCCGAACCTGCGGCATTAGCAAAAGCTTTGCGACGACGCAAAGGAGTTGGGAGGTATTCAAATTGGGGAACTTCAGCGACCGCAGCGGCAGCTTCTATGTTGTCTGTTGAATGCTCGCCCGGATCGGCGCAATTAAGAACGGCAAAGCACCGCAGACCATCACGCACACTTCTGGCCTCATCAACCAGTGCCGCAATATCGTTGAGTGCCCACACGTCATAACTCCGAGGCTGGAATGGAACCAGAAGCACATCAGACAGTACAAGGGCAGCACGCAATGCAGTTGAGTCACGTCCGCCAGCATCGATAATCACATCATTAAATCTGGATGCCTGTTGCTGAACCTGTGACCGCAATGTCGGGCCATCCGGATAAGTGGCACAAGCAATCCCCGGAGCGTACCCCGCTTCAGCCCGGATACTGATTGCAGTTTGCGCCGTACCCTGTCGGTCACCATCAATCAACCATACATCGCGACCGGACAATGCGCGGGCGACCGCCAAATTAACCGATATCGTAGTTTTGCCCACGCCACCTTTTGTATTACCAACCGTTATTATCATCTCATTCAGATCCTTTTTTAATATTAAGATGACATCTTATATCAGTTAAAATAATCTGAACGTCAAGGACGTTGTTCTTTCGTATATATGCTGAAAGCTGTGCGTCAAGTGGCTGAAAAAAAGAAAGAGATGGTTAAAAAGAGGTGCCTTGCAAAAGTGGTTCATTTGAGCTACAGTGTTATCTCACCCTGAATGCGAGGCTCCCAATGGAACCAAGGCGTCCCATGAAAGCAAATGCATTTGTCCGCGCCCGGATCGACGAGACGCTAAAAAACGAAGCCGCTGCCGTACTGGCGGGTATGGGGCTTACTGTGTCCGATGTAGTGCGCATTGCCCTCACCAAAATCGCCAAAGAAAAGACGCTGCCATTCGACATGCGCGTTCCTAACGCACTGACGGCGGAAACGCTGGCGAAAAGTGAGCATGGTGAAGATGTTCACCATGCCAACGATGCGGATGATCTGTTTGCCCAGCTGGGTATTTGATGCGGCACCCGGAGTATTCTGGCCAGTTCAAGCGTGACGTCAAGGCTTCTGGAAGGCGTGGCAAGGACATGAGCAAGCTCAAGGTTCTGATAGAGCTGCTGATAGCAGGTACGCCGTTGCCTGCCACGTATCTCGACCACCCGCTTAAAGGGCGGTGGCGTAGCTACCGGGATGCCCACATTGAGTCGGACTGGCTTCTGATCTACAAAATCAATGGCAATGTTGTCCGCTTTGAACGAACTGGACGGCACACCGATCTTTTCGACGAATAAGATCGGTGTAGCCTGCAATCAGGCTTCTCCCATATTCCAGTTAAAAATACGCAATTCTTTCGCGCCAGCGTGTTCTACCATCTGCATAAACGGCCGTTTTTACGACGGGGAAAAATAAATTGATCGGGGGCGCGGCAAACCTCGCCCCCGATCAAGGAGGCCTTTCACTGATGGCCGCGCGCGACGTTCTGAAAAATATCAACCTGTTCGTTGACGGGCGCGGCTATGCCGGACAGCTCAGCGAATATTCGCCCCCCTCCCTGGCTCTGGTGACTGAAGATTTTCGCGCCGGGGTTAAGGGAAAGAGAGGTGAAGGTCATTGTAAACGAAACAAACGAAATCAGACCCCATTCCGGTTGGAAATGGCCTATTTGTCGAACTTCACCAAGCGTAGCAGAAAGAATTGGGGCAGCCCGCGCCCTTAGAGAATCAAGGCATCTGGCCCCAGATCAGAAACGCCTTGCAGGTTGATACTGATATCTGCATCAGTATTGCAGTCAATATCAGCGCGCAGAACCATACCTCCATCAGATGGCTCGGCCCACATTGACAGTTTTTGCGGCCCACTGTCGCTCCATGTCAGACGCGTGCCAGATGAGGTTTCAATATCAAGACGGATACGATCTCCTTCTGCAGCATTGAAATCCAGTACAACATCGCTGCCCAATGATGTCGACGTGTAGATAAATTGGTCGGCACCTGCCCCACCATACAAGGTATCATTACCGGACCCGCTATACAGGATGTCATCTCCGTCTCCGCCGTACAGGGTGTCGTCTCCTGCGCCACCATACAGGAAGTCATTCCCCCTACCGCCATCCAGGACATCATTGTCAAACCCTCCATAGAGGATATCATTCCCCTCGCCTCCCTCGAGCCTGTCATCTCCCTCCCCACCATTCAGGATGTCGTCTCCGCCTCCACCGTGCAGGCGGTCGTCTCCGTCTCCGCCGTACAGGCGGTCGTCTCCGTCTCCGCCGTGCAGGGCGTCGTCTCCTGCACCACCATACAGGAAGTCATTTCCCCTACCTCCCTCGAGCCTGTCATCTCCCTCCCCACCATTCAGGATGTCGTCTCCGTCTCCGCCGTACAGGGTGTCGTCTCCTGCGCCACCATACAGGTGATCATTTCCCCTACCGCCATCCAAGACATCACTGCCAAACCCTCCATAGAGGGTATCATTCCCCTCACCTCCCTCGAGCTTGTCATCTCCCTCCCCACCATTCAGGGTGTCGTCTCCATATCCGCCGGACAGACGGTCGTCTCCGTCTCCGCCGTGCAGGGCGTCGTCTCCTGCACCACCATACAGGAAGTCATTTCCCCTACCTCCCTCGAGCCTGTCATCTCCGTCTCCGCCTACGCCGTACAGAGTGTCATTTGTAGCATCATGATTTGCCTTGGTTTGGCCTAAGGCCGATACTAGGTTTGCCATGGGTTTTCTCCTAAGTTTCCCGGTAGGATGCGCGATACTTTCTACTTAAACGCGCTAAATAAAAGTCGTTACTATAATAACATGTTTTGTGCAAGAGTCCGTCGTCCAAAAAACAGCCTGTCGTCCGGTTAAAAAGCTCCCTCTTTCTCACGCTTGCGTTGAGCACGGCCGGACCGTGCGAACAAGCATCCTCATCGAATGAGGACAGGAGGTGGGCCCACCTCCTCTATCCTGCCGGTGGGTACGACGTAGAAACTTTGAGATTCTTGGAGATTCTCTGAGAAACTTCGAGATTCTTTGAGACTGGCGCATAAACACTCGCCAAACTCGTTTGCATCCCTGTTCGTGGTTATACATGTCTCCTGTCCCGTCTTGCGAGATGGGTCCCTGTTTCACGCGCTTTGACATTCCATTGTGTTGTCATTGACTGTGAAGTCCGGTGGGCGCCGTGTCGTGGCCGGGAAGTATCTGCGCAAGCGGATCACGTGTGTATATCGAAGGCCAGTTGCAGACCCGGAAATGGACGGATGCTGACGGCCGGGACCGGTATGCCACAGAAATTATCCTGACCGCCGGATCCGGTGAGATGATTCTGCTCGATTCACGTGCCGACAGCCGGGAACCCGGTCCTGTTGAAGCGGCAAACAACGCTGTGCCGGATCCGGTCGGAACGCGGGCCACCTCGTAGGAATGTACAGCAGACAACAGGGATTGGCTTGCTCGAGCCGCCCGTGGGGGAAGGGGTAAACCGGGATGTGGATCCGCCACTTTACATACAACGCTTTACACGCCAGCCAAAATGACGGACAAAGAAAAAGCCCGGGGTCATCCCCGGGCTGTGTTGCCTACCGCGCCAACGGTTTGCGGCACATCCACTGTGAAATACTTGGCTGGAACAACTTGCGCTGCTGGTGCCAGTGAATGCAGGCGTTACCGCAAAGCCCAAGATAGGGCGCGGCTTCAGCCAAGTCAATCACTCTTGAAGCACCAGCAAAACAAGTTGAACCGGCCCCGAAAATCGGGATGCCGTTTGTGTCTACATCGTCTTTAACAAACCACCTCACAGGCTTCCGGCTCACGCCCCCGTTCGGCTTGCCGGACGGTCCGAAGTGGCAGTGCCGCCGAGGTGCCTTCGAGAAGCATCTTGTCAAGTTCGGCAAGCCGCCGCCGAGAAAGACTGTTTTGCGCTGGAAGGAGCAACTCGCAGCAAGCCCAGAGGTGCAGCGTTATGAAGGACGCGGCCGTTCGGTGCTCGCTGTCTATCGGGCTTGCCTCGAAACGATCAATTGGCACACCGGCGAGCTGGCAGTCTCTTACAAGACGCTTGGAGAGAAGGCGGGCTACGGCAGGACAACGGTCTATAAGGCGCTGAAATTCCTTCGGGAACACGGCATTATCTTCGTGGTCAACCGCTGCGTCAAACGGACCTTTGATAACGGTCGGTTCCTCCTGAAGCAAGTATCCAACGCCTATGCCTTTCTGTCTTCGGCACAGTGGAACCTGAAGATGGATGATTCAAAGGTCTTTGCCCGCTATCCCTTCGAGTGGCCGAGTGCGCGTGAAATGTACAAGGCCGCGCGGGAGGTGGGTGAGGTCCGTGAGGGCCTTGCGCTCCTTGAGCGCTACGGGAATGCCTCGGAACGGAAGCATGCTGATCTGGATCGGCGTATTCTGGACCAGAAAGAAGCCCGCAAGCGCAAGCCCCCCGACTAGCCTCCGGTTACAATCTGCCCTTCTGAAACCGCTCTACAATACCTATGCAAACCTACTCATATATGAGTAAACCTGCTGCTTGCTTCCTGCTTCCCTGAGGCCAGTTTCGCTTTGGTCTTGCGACCCAAGCCAGAGCTTTCCTCTCCACAGGCTGACACGGTGGAGCTCACCGCCAGATGTCTCAGGTTGATCGCGGCATTCACGTCACGATCATGCTGCGTACGGCACACGGGACACACCCATGCCCGTGTTGCCAAAGGCAGGCTTTCGAGTTTGTGCCCACAGCACGAACAGGTCTTGCTGCTGGCAAACCACCTGTCGGCAACCACAACCCGTCCCCCGCGCCGTGCCATCTTGTATTCCAGTTGCCGCCTGAAAGCATGAAAGCTCATGTCGGCAATGGCGCGGGCCAGATGCCGGTTGCGCATCATGCCGCGTACATTCAGGTCTTCGATGCCGATGAGGTGAAATCTGCGGACCAGTGCTGTGGTGAGCTTGTGCAGGGCATCGGTGCGGATGTTGCTGATCCGGGCGTGAAGACGGGCCAGCTTCTGCCGGGCCTTGCGGCGGTTGGAGGAGCCTTTCTGTTTCCGGGACAGGCTCCGGGACAAACGGCGCAGACGGTTCAGCGCGGCCTTGTGCGGTTTGGGTCCCGGAAGGCTGTCCCCGGTCGAGAGCGTTGCCAGTGCGGAGACACCGAGATCCACACCCACCGCACCTTGGTTTTCAGCGTGGGGCAGGCATGGCTCCTCGGGTGTCTCCACGGCAAGACTGACAAACCAGCGGTCGGCCACACGGGACACGGTGGCTGACATGATCTTGCCGGTAAAGCGCAACGCCTCGCGCATCCGCACCCGGCCCAGATGGGGGATGCGGATGTGTGAACCGTCGATAGTGAACTGGTCGTTGGTCAGGGTGAAGCGGTCGTGTACACCTTTCTTGCGGAACTTCGGATAACGGGCACGGCCCGCGAAGAAGTTCCTGAAGGCCTCTCCAAGCTGGATGATGGCCATCTGGGGGGCATTCTTCGTAACCTCCAGCATCCACGGAAACTGCTCCCGCTTGACGGCATTGAGCTGCTTGCGCAGGGCGTACTGCGAGGGCTTTGGCAGGGTGTTGTCCTCTTTCCATGCCGCATACTGCCGCCCCCACTCCGCCAGGGCCCAGTTATAGGCAAAGCGGGCTGTCCCGGCAGCGCGGGCCAGATATGTGGCCTGCACATTGTTGGGATCAAGCGCGATACGATGGGCTGTTATCATGCCGGGGAATCCTTGACCGCCTCTGCAACAGCCTCCAGAAGTCTCTGGTTCTTCCGGGACCGTGCCCCATACAGACGGGCGCTGAACACGGTGATGATCTCAAGGACATCTTTCGCCAGATCTTCCTCGAAGGTGGTGTCCTCACCCTGGTTGAGGATCACAACCTCCACCTGTCTGGCCTCACAAAGCGCAAACACAAGCTCGGCACCAAAGCGGAGAAGACGGTCCTTGTGCGTCAGGACAAGGCGTCCGACCCGGCCCGCCATGATATCTTCCAGAAGACGTTTGAGACCTTTCTTGCGGTAATTCATTCCGGACCCAAGGTCGGCTATAACCTCATGGGTCCAGCCTTGCCGGGCACAGTATAGTTCCAGTATCTTTTTCTGGCGTTCAAGGTCCGCTTTCTGGTCATGACTGGAAACACGCGCATAGGCAATGGTACGCTTCTGCGCCGCTGCCTCGCCGTCGTGACCGGATTGAAGCCGGGACAGGGCATAACGGCGGTGGCCGGATGCCGTCCGCTCCGGCAAAAGCTTGCCTTCCCGCTCCCAGCGACGGAGCGTGCTGACCGAGACACCAAGAAGGGCCGCCGCACGGCCAACGGAAACATATCTATCCATAACAAATAGATATACACACATTT